>CAJTYH010000011.1 GCA_910583675.1 uncultured Muribaculaceae bacterium | reverse complement strand
CAATCATTATCACATTTCTTGCAATGGAAAAAGTAATTTTGCTATGTACTATTAGAACACGAGGGAGGCAAAAAGGTTTACAGGGATGGCGATTTTTTTTGAATTTTTCCGAAAATTCGGGATGATTGGCGTATCTTTGTGTGCGTAACCTCAAATCAACCAGATGAAAACGTTCCTGAAAATTATTTTTGCGACATTGTTGTTTTTCTCCTGTAACCGTGCAACTGCAGGGGAAATCGACGATATGACGGTGGTAATAACCCGACAGCCAAAGGTCTGGAAGACTTTCCCGCTGAGGAAAGTACGGCTGTTGGAAGGAAGCCCGTTCCACCACGCGATGGAGGTCTCACAGCGCTACCTGCTTGACATGGACGTGGAAAGGATGCTCAACGGCCTGCGCAAACGTGTAGACCTGCCATCCAAATCGCCCTATCCCGGCTCCAACCAACCGGAGGGCACCCGCGCGGGAGATCTTCTGCACTACCTCTCGGGCATCTCGCTCATGTACAGCCAAACCGGGGACACCCGTTTCCTTGACCGGATAAACTATATCATAGACGAGATGTGCAAGGTGCGCGGCGTGTATCATCAGCGAGGCGAACGCGTGCACTACGACTTCGAGAAGCTGCTTTCGGGCGAGCTGCTGCTCAACCGTCCCGACGACTGGGGAGCACCTTGGGGAGGCACATCGGGTAACGCATTCTACGGGATCCACAAATGGCATGCCGGTCTGCGCGATGCCTACCTCTATTGCGGCAACCGGAAGGCGTTGGAACTATGGAGGGAGCATGCCGACCAGATAGCCGATTTCGTGCTCGCATGCAACCCCGACATTTTCGAGGGTTTCCTTGACATAGAGCATGGTGGCATGAACGCCGTGTATGCCGACCTGTACGCCATAACAGGGGAGAAGCGCTACATGGACGTGTCGCGTCGCTTCAACCATCAGAAAGTGATACTCAACATCGCCGACGGCCACGACGTGCTTTACGGACGGCATGCCAATTTCCAGACACCGACATTCGAGGGTACGGCACGCCAATATCAGCTGACAGGAGACGAGGTAAGCCGCAAAGCCACGGAAAACTTCCTTGACATGGTCTACAACGGCCATATCAACTGCATCGGGGGCAACAGCTGCTACGAACGGTTCGGCATACCCGGCGAGACCACCAAACGGCTCGGCTACACCTCAAGCGAGACCTGCAACACATACAACATGCTGAAAGTGGCGCTCAACACCTTTGAATCAGGAGGCGATCTGCGCCACATGGACTACTTCGAGCGTGCGCTCTACAACCATATCCTCGCATCGCAGGATCCCGAGACGGGTGGAGTGACCTACTACACCAGCACCATCCCGGGAGGATTCAAGACCTACAGCGACCGTTTCAACCTGCAAGGAGTATGGTGCTGCGTAGGCACCGGCATGGAGAACCACTCAAAATACGGGGAGGCGATCTACTTCAACAACGGGAATGTGCTATATGTAAACCTATTCATCCCCTCTACCCTCGATTGGGAGGAAAAGAGACTGAAACTGCGGCAAGAAACAGACTTCCCGCAAACAGACCGCACCACGCTCACGGTGGAGGAGAGCGGCGATTACACCGCCCCGATATACCTGCGCTATCCGCACTGGGCAGAAAAGGGGGTGCGAGTGAGCGTAAACGGCGAACGCATCGCGGTAAACGGGAAACCGGGACAATACATAGCCATAAACCACCCCTGGCAAAAGGGAGACCGGATAGAGGTGGAGATGCCACAGACGTGGCGGCTCGAGGCAGCCAAGGACGATCCCTACATGAACGCCATCTGCCGTGGGCCTATCGTCTATGCCGGCATCCTTGGGAACGGCCATATGCCCGTAGACCGTGTGAACGGTGCAGGAAACAACAACCGCGTGGTGCCGGAAAACGACATCCCCACATTCATAGCCGACAAGACAGACCTTGACAACTGGATCAAGCCCACCGGCAAGCATCCGCTGGAATACGCCACCGAGGGAGCCGGAATATTGCGAGGCAAGAAAAAGGAACTCACGCTACTGCCATACTACATGACCCATCATACCCGATACTCGCTCTACCTGAAAGTATACACACCACAGGAGATGGCGGCACGTAAACGCGTGGTAATCGACGAGCTGCGGCCATCGTATGCCGACGACGAGAAGTCGCACAACATGCAGTGCGGTACATCGCGGCTCGTCAGCCAGGGAGGCCACTCCCCAGCCCTCGGATTCAACTCATGGGAGCATACCCGCCTCGGACGCGAGGCCGACGACTGGTTTTCCTACGATCTGAAGACCGCCCCGGATCAAACAAACTACCTTGTGGTGACATACTGGGGCAATGAGAACGAAGGACATGAATTCGACGTGACGGTAAACGGAGTGAAAATCGCCAGCGAAGTGCTCTTTGACAAACTCCCCCTCACCTTCTACGAGGCCGTATATGAGCTTCCAGAAGAAGCTGTGCGAAACGACGGCAAGGCCACCGTGCTCTTCAAGGGACATGACGGCAAAAAGGCCGGAACCGTATTCGCCCTGAAAACCACCACCGATCCCCGCCGTTTTCCGAATTACAGTTTCTATTTCTGAAAAAATCATATAAGAAACAAAAAAGGAAGAAGCCACCGGTTGCGAGGATGGCACGATTATGTTATCTTTGTATGATGGTAAGAAGACGGCGCCGAAGAAGGCAAAAGCCTTTTTTAACACAGATATGAACCGATCTTGCCCATAGCCCGGCTACCTTTGTGCCGTCTGCTCACTGCAGACGGTTCATCAGGCATGATAACACAAAAAAGCACTACATAAGACATGGAAAAGACTCCAAAGACCAAAAAAGCTCCCATAAAGAAGATCGACAAGAATGTCGATCCCAAGGAAGCCAAGGCAAATGCCCTGGCACAGGCATTGGGCAACATAGAGAAGAACTACGGCAAGGGTGCCATAATGAAACTCGGGGACGAGGCCATAGAGAAGGTGGAAGTGATCCCGAGCGGTTCCATCGGCCTTAACTACGCACTCGGCGTAGGAGGCTATCCCAAGGGACGCATCATAGAGATCTACGGCCCTGAATCGTCAGGTAAGACCACCCTTGCGATCCATGCCATAGCGGAGGCACAGAAAAAGGGGGGCATAGCGGCGATGATAGACGCGGAGCATGCCTTCGACCGCTTCTACGCAGAGAAGCTGGGCGTGGACGTGACAAACCTGCTTATTGCACAGCCCGACAACGGCGAACAGGCACTTGAGATCGCCGAACAGCTCATCCGTTCGGCTGCAATCGACATACTCGTGGTGGACTCGGTGGCCGCCCTCACCCCCAAAAGCGAGATAGAGGGGGACATGGGCGACCGAAACGTGGGTCTACAGGCACGCCTGATGTCCCAGGCGATGCGCAAGCTCACCGCCACCATCGCCCGCACCAACACTGTCTGCATCTTCATCAACCAGTTGCGCGAGAAGATAGGCGTGATGTTCGGCCCCTCCGAAACGACCACAGGCGGAAACGCCCTCAAGTTCTATGCATCGGTGCGTGTGGACATACGTCCCGGCACACCTATCAAGGATGGTGACGACGTGTTGGGCAAACGCGCGAAGATCAAAGTGGTTAAAAACAAGGTGGCTCCCCCCTTCAAACGCTGCGAGTTCGATATAATGTTCGGCGAAGGTATCTCCAAGTCAGGCGAGATAATCGACCTGGGAGTGGAATACGGCATCATCACCAAGAGCGGCTCATGGTTCAGCTACAACGGTTCCAAAATTGCCCAGGGACGCGACGCGGCCAAGGCTGTAATACTTGACAACCCCGAACTGGCCGAAGAGCTTGAAGAGAAAATCATGACAGCCCTGCACGGACAGAACCCTTCGGCAGCCTCCAAGACAGAAGATGAGGAAAACGAGCCTGCCGAAGAGGCACCGGCACCCAAGTCTTCAGCAAAATCGAAAGGATCAAAGTCCAAAGCGGAACCGGAACTGGGAGAACTTGACTTCGACAGCGATTTCGACGAGGACGACGACTTCACCCTTGAGGAAGACCTCTGAATCAATTAGCAATTAGAAATTAGTAATTAGCAATTAATCTGGCGGGATGTGGCAACTATCATGTGCCGCATCCCGCCATATTTAATTGCGCCCTTAAGGCTTCTTTCAAACAATTTCACCCAACTTCCCTCAAATCAATCATTACTAATTACTAATTGCTACTTACTAATTGACATAAGGGTTTCTCCGAGGGTGGGATGGGAATGGATGGTACGGGCGATGGAGGAAGCGGGCAGACGTGCAGATAGGGCAAGAGCTGCCTCAGCGATGAGATCGGCGGCATGCGGCCCCACTATCTGGCAGCCCAAGAGGAGACCGTTGGAGGGATCCGTTAGAAGTTTCACAACGCCTTCGGGTTCACCCATGGCGAGCGCCTTGCCGTTGGAACGGAAAGTACACTTCGATACCTTGCACGGAATGTCGGCGGCGCGGCATTGCTCCTCGGTCATGCCTACCATGGCGCATTCGGGTACGGAAAACACCGCTGCCGGGATGACCGACAGATCCACATCCTCCCCCATTACAGTCTTTGCCTGAGCCGATGCGGCATGAGCGAGCAAGGAGAGACCGTTGCAGTCGCCCACGGCATAGACACCGGGGATGGCTGTCTCAAAACGGGAGTCCACCTCTATGCCCCGCCGCCCGACAACGGCTCCCGCCTCGGCGAGACCCTCGGGAACCACGGGGACACGCCCGACAGCCATAAGGACATACTCGGCCTCCACAACGGAGGTTTTTCCCTTCCTGCGGTACTCCACCTGCTTAATCACTCCCCCCGCATCGCGCACGGCACAAACCTCTGCCTCAGTCTGAAATTCCACGCCACGCCGCTTGAGAGCGGTGCGAAGCTGCTTGGCCACATCCTTGTCGAATGCCGGAAGTATCTCCTTGCAATATTCAAGCACCGTCACCGGTACACCGAAAGAGGCAAAGATGGATGCGAACTCCATGCCGATCACCCCACCCCCAATGACAGCGAGAGAACGCGGCATGACAGTCATGTCAAGCAGCACGGTGGAGGTGACGCACAGCGCCGCCCCCTCTATTGGAAGCGATGCGGAACGCGAACCTGTTGCCACGATGATCTTAGGCGCAGTGAAAACACGCCCGTCGGCTTCTATCTCATGAGGAGCAAGGAACCGCGCCTCGGCATGAAGTATGTCTGCGCCGTCGCATACGACAGCCACGGCCTCCCTAAGTTGCGACACGATGGCATCCTTGCGCTCCACCACCCGGCTCATGTCTACCGATAAGGATGCGTCCGGCGAAAGCATCACCCCGAAAGCCGATGCTCCGCCCATATCCGCCGCCACCTGAGCCGAGCGGCAAAAGGCCTTTGTGGGGATGCATCCACGATTGAGGCAGGTGCCTCCAAGCCGGTCTTTCTCTATAAGGAGGGTGCGGAGGCCGCGCCTTACAGCGATTGCCGCAGCCTCATAGCCGGCGGGGCCGGCTCCAAGCACTATCAGATCATATTTTTCCATAAAGATAATGGGGATTTGGGGGGATTCTTCGGCTTACGCCTCAGCACATATCGAAGGTGACACGGGGATTGAGGGCGGCCTCCGTATCGTCGGGATGAGTGATGGGGGTATTGTGGGGAGCGGAGAGCACAACTTCCGGGGTTTCGCGAGCCTCACAGGCAATGTCGCGCATTACGGCAATGAACTCGTCAAGGGTCTCCTTGCTTTCCGTTTCAGTTGGCTCGATCATCAGAGATTCATGGAAGAGCAGGGGGAAATAGATGGTCGGGGCATGGTAGCCATGGTCAAGGAGGCGCTTGGCTACATGGAGTGTGGTAACACCGGTGCTCTTGTCGGCCAGTCCGTCGAACACGAACTCATGCTTGCACAACCCCTCTATCGGCAGCAGGTAGTCATCCTTCAGAGCCTCCTTCACGTAATTGGCGTTAAGGGTGGCAAGCGACCCCGCTTCCATCAGCCCCTCGCTGCCAAGGGAAAGGATATAGGCCAGGGCACGCGCCTGTACGGCAAAATTGCCGAGCGTCGCCGAAATGCTCCCGAGAGCCTCAGGCGAATATTCAAGCGTAAGCGTCCCGTCAGGGCACTCCACCACGCGTGGTGAGGGGAGGAATCTCTCCAGACCCGCACGCACTCCCACGGGGCCTGAACCGGGGCCTCCTCCGCCATGCGGCGTGGAGAAGGTCTTGTGCAGGTTGATGTGCATGACATCGAATCCCATATCGCCCGGACGAGCCACCCCGAGCATCGGATTGAGATTGGCTCCGTCGTAATACATCAACGCTCCCGCCTCATGCACCATACGGGCTATCTCCGGGATCCCATGCTCGAATATGCCGAGGGTATTGGGATTGGTCATCATCATCGCCGCCACGGTATCATCCAGAAGGGGACGCAACGCCTCCAAATCCACAGTGCCGTCCGGGAGGCTCTTTACCTCCACCACTTCCAGACCGGCCACCGCGGCGGAGGCCGGATTGGTTCCGTGGGCTGAATCGGGCACAATCACCTTGCGGCGACGCGCGTCACCACGGGAATCATGATATGCGCGGATCACCATAAGGCCGGTAAGCTCCCCATGTGCCCCTGCGAACGGATTGAGAGTGAACTCCGCCATCCCGCCGATCTCCGACAAAGCACGCTCAAGCGTGCGGTACAGCCGCAAACGACCCTGCGAAGCGTACACGGGGGTGGAAGGATGCGCGGAAGCGAAACCACGATGCCCGGCCACCTCCTCGTTGATTTTGGGATTATACTTCATGGTGCATGATCCGAGGGGATAAAACCCTGTATCCACACCGAAGTTATTAGTGGACATGTTGTTGTAATGCCGCACCACGGTCAGTTCGTCGCATTCCGGAAGCGAAAGAGGCTGCGAACGCAACAACCCGTTGGGAATCTCACAAGCCCTCTCCCCCTTGCCATCCACGAGGTCAGAGGAGATATGGCTCTGCGGAAGACGATAACCCCGCCTCCCCGGCCTTGACAGTTCAAACACAAGTTTGCCGTACAATTCTCTGTTCATATCAAAAGAGGATTAAAGGTTACGGAATACATTTACAAGGCGATCCACATCCTCCTTGGTCTGCATCTCGGTGCAAGCCATGAGCAACCTGCGGTCACCAATCTTGATACCGGGAAGTATTGCCTCATCCTCGATGCAACGCCTGATGAACAGATCCAGATCCACATCGGCATCCACCTCCAGCAGGAATTCGTTAAGGAAAGGCTTGTCGGGATACACGAGGCGACACCGTCCGGCGGCTGTCATCTCCTGCAAGAGATACAATGCGGTCTGGTGTCCGCGCCATGCCACTTCGCGCAATCCGGCAGAACCGAGGAGGCTCATATAGATGGATACGTAGAGCGTCATCAATCCCTGGTTGGAACATATGTTGGATGTGGCCTTGTCGCGGCGTATATGCTGCTCGCGCGCCTGAAGGGTGAGCACGAACGAGCGTCGTCCCTCCGCGTCGGTCGTCGCGCCTACTATGCGCCCCGGCATCTTTCGCATGAGCGACTTGGTAGCGCACAGGTAGCCCAGATAGGGGCCTCCGTAGCTGAGAGGTATTCCGAGACTCTGTGCGTCGCCACAGGCTATATCCGCTCCCCATTCACCGGGAGTGCGCAAAGTAGCAAGATCGGCGGCTATGCAATTCATTATCAGCAACGCCTTGCGGGCATGCACCTTGTCGGCTACACCTGCCAGATCCTCTATGATCCCGTAACGGTTGGGCTGCGGGAGGATCACTCCCGCTATATCGGCATGCGCCTCCAGAAGTTCGTCAAGGTGAGCCAAATCGGTAACCCCACCGGCTTCTTTGATAGTCTCAACCTCCACCCCATGATAACGCGCATAAGTGTCCACAACCCTGCGCACTGCCGGCTCAAGCGTGACCGATACAAGCACTCGGCGACGCTTGCGTCCTGCCGCCACGGCCATCATCATGGCCTCAGCCGTGGCTGTGGAACCGTCGTACATCGAAGCATTGGAGATCTCCAGACCGGTAAGACGGCTCATCATGGTCTGATACTCAAATATGTACTGAAGAGTGCCCTGAGAGATCTCAGGCTGATAGGGAGTATAAGCCGTCAGAAACTCCGAACGACCGATCAGCGACTTAGCGGCAGCCGGCACATAATGGTCGTAGAATCCACCACCTGCAAAACAAACCTTAACCGGAGCATTCTGCTCACCAAGGGCATCAAACGCCTGTCGCACCTCATCGTCGCTCATCTGCGCGGGAAGCCTGTAAGGCTCAGCCAGAAACAGCTCCTGTGGCACGTCGCCGTAAAGCTCGCGCAATTCGGAGAGGCCGCACGCCGCCAACATTCCGGCGATCTCAGCCTCAGTATGCGGGAAATATCTATGCATATTCTTACGAATAAAGAAGTTAGAAGTAAGAACATGAGAAGTAAAGCAACCGCTTTGGCGGTTTGGGATTTTGAATCAGAGACATCAGAGGTATCAGAGACATCAAATAAATATCTTACTAAACCTCCTGTATTCTTACTTATCTTCTCCTACTTTTGCTTCTTACTTCTAAAAAGTATTCTTGCTTGACTTCTAATGCTCTAACTTCTCATGCTCTATTTATTTACAGAACTCCGCGTATTCTTCCTCGGACATCAGGGAGTCAAGCTGGGAGGGGTCCGAGAGCTTGATCTTGACAATCCAGTTTGCCATTGAGTCGCGGTTGACGGCACGGGGATCGCTCTCAAGAGCTGTGTTGACCTCAACTACCTCCCCGCTGACAGGAGCAATGAGATCTGAAGCTGCCTTGACGCTCTCTATGGCACCGAAATCCTCGCCGGCCTCAAGCTCGTCGCCCTCTTCGGGCATATCCACATACACAACATTGCCGAGTTGCTTCTGGGCATAATCGGAGATTCCTATATATGCATAGTCACCGTCCACGCGGACATATTCATGGGTTTCTGAAAATTTTATCATGGCGTTGAGTTATTATTGTTTGTATGATTTCTTGTAAAATTTCTTCTTGACCACGGTGCATGGGAAAGTCTTGCGACGGATCCTCACCTTAAGCCCCGTGCCAAGAGCTGCAAAACGCGCGTCAATAAGCGCCATGGCTATGCTCTTGTCCACAGAAAGGGCATGATAGCCGGTGGTGACATGGCCTATCACATTGTCCTCCATGTCAAGCACCTCATACCCGTGGCGCGGTATGGCGCGATCCTCCAGTTCAAGCCCAACGACCTTGCGTGCAGCCCCGGCGACTTTCTGCGCGGCAACCGGCTCACGCCCCACGAAAGCGGGCTTGTCAAGTTTCACGAACATAGAAAGTCCGGCCTCCACAGGGGTAATGTCGTCAGTCAGCTCGTCACCGTAAAGGGGGAGACCCACCTCGAACCGCAAAGTATCGCGGCAACCCAATCCGCAGGGCGTACAGTGGCCTGAGGCCATAAGGAGATCCCATATGGCCACTATCTCCTCGTCACGGGCATATATCTCGAATCCATCCTCACCGGTGTATCCGGTACGGCTGATCAGTATAGGCGCGTCACGGAAAGTAGTCTCCTTGAAAGTGTAGAAAGCAAGATCGGCACACTGGATGCCAAGAACCTCCTCTACGACCTTTTCGGCTTCGGGGCCTTGTATGGCCAGTTCAGACGTGACTTCGCTGATGAATTCCAGATCCACGCGGAAGAAACCTCCGTCGGGTCCCGGCTCGTTCATCTGACGCTCGACCCACTGCTCATCCTTCGCTATGTTTGATGCATTTATGACCAACAGGTAGCGGTTGGCATTGAACCGGTATACCAGCAGGTCGTCCACCACACCTCCGCGCTCGTTGAGCATCATGCCGTAGAGGCATTGCCCGTCATGAGCCGTGGCTACATCGTTCGTGAAAATATGGTTAACAAACTCGGTGGCATCCTCCCCTGACACGACAATCTCGCCCATATGGGAAACATCAAACACGCCGCAGGCGTTGCGCACGGCATTGTGCTCCTCCTCGATGGAGGAATACTGAATGGGCATGTCAAACCCCGCAAAAGGGCTCATAACCGCTCCCAGCGCCACATGCCGGTCGTGGAGGCAGGTCTTTAGAATTTCGTCCATCAATTATAAGTTTTTTATGGTATAGATGCTTTTATTTTTCTTCGGCTTACGCCTCAGCACGGGGGAGGGGAAAAGAGAGGAGAAAGGGGAAAGAAAAAGGAAGGAAACGGGGCTTAGGCTCAGGAGGAGGAACCGGAGGCTTGGAGGAGCATTTCGGTGAGCTGCTCCGGCCTCAGGTTGGGGATCACCCGCTCCAGTTTTATGGAGCCGAGCCGTTTGAGAAGGGCTTCCCGCGTAAGTTCACAGCCGCAGAGCGGGGTCAGTAGCGTCTGATCCATGTCTCCAAGGAGGAAGAAATCCCCGGCAAGGTCTATGGCCTCAATGCGCGGTACATTATCGGCAGAATGCCGGAGATCCACCATGAATTCCCCGACACCCTCAACCCTATGGCGCGAGACCGTTGCATGCCGTCGTCCGGTGCCTGTGATCCATTCGTTGGCATAATAAGGCTCTGCAAGCTGCTCTATCGCCTCTATGTCGCCAGCGTTCAATTCAAGAGTGCTATGGCATAATTCCTCCCGGACAAAACACTTGAACGACTCAATGTCAATGGAGGAATGTTCCCGGATGGTAGTAACATGCTGACGCACCGATCCGACCCCCTTTGCCTCCAACTTTACCTTGGAAGGAGTTATGGCTTGCTCCATGGTGGCGACATCTGCGTCATACAGCATTGTGCCGTGGACTATGGCACGACTTTCCGTCTGATGCAACAAGGAATTTACAAGATTGATATGATAGAATGCATATCCGCTCACCTTGCGGTCGCCGATCATTATATCGTTGCGTCCGTTGGCATGCGCTTCCCCAATGCCCATTCGGCGCAACATGGAAGCCACGGTTCCGGTAAATCCAGTAAAGGTAGATGCCACCGAGGAGCATGTGGTGACATGGCTGAACATTATATTGTTGCGATCGGCATATACGCATCCCCCACCGCTCTTACGACGATATACCCCGATGCCATGACTGCGGCAGAACCCCACATTCACCTCGGCATCCATTTGCTGGTTGCGCCCGAAGATCACCGTAGGATCAACCTGCCACATAAAGAAATATTCCCCCTCGAAATAGCGGGCAAGATATTCCTCCATGGCCAGATAGAACGGCAGCTTCCTCGGCTCTCCCGAGGGCGTATCGGGCAATAGGGCGTAAATCATGGTCAGATGCGGTTTATTGGGTTTCTTGTTCCCCAAAGTTAGAAACTCCTCCCCAACTTCCCAAATATTTTCGACGAAAGATTTTCAGGGGTTGGGTATCTTCCATTAAATGTGTAATTTTGTATGAATATATGGATCAACAGGATTTCGACATACACAACAGCGCGGCCGAACGAGACGGAGACTACGAACGCGCCCTTCGACCCGGACGATTCGAGGCGTTCGCCGGCCAGGACAAGATCGTGGAAAACCTGCGCGTATTCGTGCAGGCCGCACGCATGCGCGGCGAACCGCTTGACCACCTGCTGCTGCACGGCCCCCCAGGTCTGGGGAAGACCACCCTGTCGGCAATCATCGCCAATGAACTCGGAGTTGGATTCAAGGTAACTTCAGGCCCTGTACTTGACAAGCCTGGCGACCTGGCCGGCATCCTCACTTCCCTTGACGAGAACGACGTGCTCTTCATAGACGAGATACATCGCCTGAGCCACACAGTGGAGGAATATCTCTATTCGGCGATGGAGGACTACCGCATAGACATCATGATAGACAAAGGCCCCGGCGCACGCTCCGTGCAGTTGAGCCTGTCGCCCTTCACCCTCGTCGGTGCCACTACCCGGAGCGGCCTACTCACTCCGCCGCTGCGTGCACGTTTCGGCATTGACTGCCATCTGGAGTACTACGACCACGAGGTGCTTGAGCGCATAATCCTGCGCTCAGCCCGCCTCCTTGGAGTGGAATGCATGCCTACGGCGGCACACGAGATCGCCATGCGGTCGCGCGGTACGCCCCGTATAGCCAACTCACTGTTGCGCCGCGTGCGCGATTTCGCGCAAGTAAAAGGTACGGGGCGCATAGATGTGGAGATTGCCCGCTACAGCCTCGAAGCCTTGAACATCGACCGATATGGCCTCAACGAGATAGACAACAAGCTACTCCTCACTGTGATCACCAAGTTCAAGGGTGGCCCAGTCGGGCTTTCAACCATAGCCACCGCCATGGGTGAAGATCCCGGAACGATAGAGGAGGTATATGAGCCATATCTCATCAAGGAAGGATTCCTCAAACGCACACCACGCGGGCGCGAAGTCACCGATCTCGCATGGCAGCATCTCGGCTTCTACAACGACAACCCCGGAAACCTCTTTGCAATTAGTAATTAGCAATTAATAATTAGTAATTGGAGAAGGATTAACAATTGAAACAAATTTTGGGAATAAAGTCTCTTTTCAAGGATACGGCGATCTACGGCCTAAGCAGCATCGTGGGAAGGTTCCTCAACTGGTGCCTCGTGCCGATGTACACCTACTGCTTTGCCGAAGCACAGTATGGCATAGTGACAAACATCTATGCCTATGTGGCAGTGGTGCTCATCATACTGACATACGGGATGGAAACGGGATTTTTCCGTTTCGCCAACCACGAGCGTTGGACAAATCCCGGACAGGTATATACCACCGCACTTAGTTCACTCGGCGTGTCGTCCATGATCTTCATAATCGCCGGCTGCCTCCTCTCTCCCGAAATTGCACGTTGGCTTGACTGCGCGGACAATCCGTCGTTCATATGGATGATGGTGATAGCCGTCGGAGTTGATGCGTATACCTCCATGCCGTTCGCCTACCTGCGCTACAAGAAGCGCCCCATAAGGTTCGCCACGCTTAAACTGCTCAACATTGCCATCAACATAGGACTGAACCTGTTCTTCATCCTCCTGTGTCCGGTCATATGGCGCACCTCGCCCGAGTGGATAGCCTGGTTCTACCGGCCTGACTTCGGGATAGGCTACATATTCCTCGCCAACATGATCAGCTCTCTGGTGGTGCTCATGCTTGTGATACCTGAAATACTGGCAGAGACATACAGCTACTCAGGAAAGCTGCTCCGCGAAATGCTCCGATATTCCTATCCCCTGCTGATACTCGGCATAGCGGGAGTGATGAACCAGACCATAGACAAGATCCTGTATCCGCTACTTGCTCCCGACAAGGCCGTTGCCATGGACGAACTCGGAGTATATGGTGCCAACTATAAGGTGGCTATCGTCATGGTGATGTTCATCCAGGCTTTCCGTTTCGCATACGAACCGTTCATCTTCGCACAGAACAAGGAGAAGGGAGAGGACAAGACCCATGCATACCGCGAGGCCATGAAATGGTTCGTGATCTTCGGGCTGTTCATCTTCCTCGGAGTGATGTACTTCCTTCCGGTAATAAAGTACTTCATCTCACCGAAATACTTCTCAGGTCTCAGAGTGGTGCCGATAGTGATGCTCGGTGAACTTTTCTTCGGCATATTCTTCAACCTGTCGCTCTGGTACAAGCTCACCGACAAGACTATCTGGGGGACATGGTTCTCGCTGACAGGACTTGCGGTGACCATTATCCTGAACTTCGCATTCGTGCCCATCTACGGTTACATGGCCTGTGCCTGGGCTGCCTTCTGCAGCTACGGCGTAATGATGGTAGCGAGCTACGTAATAGGCCGGAAAAACTACCCCATTAACTACAACATAGGATGCCTCAGCATATATTTCATCGGCGCGATGGCCTTATGGGGACTTTCCACGCTACTGACCACAGGAAACAATCTCATTGACTTCCCGGTGCGTGCCCTGTTGCTATGCCTGTATGCCGGAGCCACCTATATGTTTGAAATAAGGAAAAGAGGATGAAAGTTGTATTCCTGTGCACCAACGACCGGACAGGCGGAGCAGCCATAGTGACATACCGGCTGATGGAAGCCATTGCCGACACCGGGATGGATGCCCGGATGGTCGTGGCACACAAACGCTCCTCCTCACCGAGGGTGGCGACAGTGGGCAGATGGCGATACCGGCTTGCGTTCCTCGCCGAAAGACTGGAGATATTCCTGAGATCAGGCTTGCGGCGAGGCGACCTGTGGAAAGCCGACACGGCACGTTTAGGTTGCGGCATCACACGGCATCCATGGGTCAGGGAAGCCGACGTGGTGGTTCTCTCATGGGTCAACCAGGGGTTGGTGTCCATTTCGGACATAAGGAAACTGCACTTGATGGGGAAACGCATCTTCTGGACGATGCACGACATGTGGTGCTGCACAGGGATATGCCATCACTCTGAAGACTGCACACGTTTTGAAAATGACTGCGGCCTATGCCCGCTGCTCGGAAAGAAATACCAACAAGACCTGTCAACCTCAACCCACCGCCGAAAAGCAGACCTTTATGCCGCAGTGCCTGTCACATTCATCCCAGTCAGCAACTGGCTTGCCGGACAATGCCGCAAAAGCTCACTTATGAGGAAAGCAAAGACCGTAGTGATCCCCAACGCGCTCCCGATAGATAAATTCGATACAACACCGACATCCTCACGCAGCGAACTTGGCCTACCTGAGAAAGGACGCATCATAGTATTCGCAGCCGCCCGAATCGACGATCCCATAAAGAACCTCCCTTTGGCAGTAGCCACGCTCAACAATCTCAAGGAAATGCATGACGACCTTGAAGAGGCTCCCGTAGCTGTTTTCTGCGGAGTCATGAAGAACCCGGCGGCACTTGACGGACTGAAACTGCCATACGTGCATCTTGGCACCGTAGACTCCGCAACAATGGGACAAATATTCGCCCATGCCACAGCCGTACTTTCCACATCGGTGCGTGAAACCCTTCCCGGCACACTGATAGAGGGTATGGCGGCAGGCGCGACCCCGGTCACCACCGGACATGGCGGCCAAGCCGACATAATAGACCATGACCGTGACGGCTACATATGCGCCGAAGACGATCCGGCCATCATCGCCTCATATCTTTACAAGGCGATCTCCAAGCCTTTCCCACGAAAAGCGCAGCACGCCGCCGCAGCCAGACGCTTCTCAGCCGGAGAGATCGCCCTACGCATGAAAAATCTGCTGGCATCAGTCTGATACCTCGTTAATCCCCAATGCTGCCAGAAGCACCGACCGGTCAGGAAGAGGATTATCGGAAAATGCAGCAGTAATAGTCAATGTCGGTGATACGACATATATGCGTGGCACGACCGAAGAGGCAAACCGATGGTAAACGGTGGCATCCGACTGGGCTGAATATGGAAGCGACAAGCCATTATCGCGCCAATAGGCGCTGACAACCGCCTCACCCTCCCCACGGGATATGCACACGACCTCCACATCCTCATCCCCGGCCTTTACGGCATCATAGACTTCCTGCACCACAGGCAGCTCCTTGCGGCAATCGCCACAACCTGTGTCAAAAAACACTATGAGCGAGCGTTTTCCCTCCAGCATGCCGTCAGACAACAGGCTTCCGTCATGCATTCTCACCTCGAATGCCGGGCATTGCTCACCCACGCCCACAGACCAGACATCATCAATCTTGTCCGTGACGCATCCCGCCGGCAACACTGCCGACATCAATGCCATGATAATCCAAACAGAATGTAGCCACTTCGCTGCCATGCAGCGAAATTACGAAAAATAGCCGGATCAGCAATGTCCCGGACGTAGGCGACGCGGCTTGGCATCGGAAACTTTCCTTACGGAATCCGTGGCACGGTTCATGGCATCAGTCGCACGTATGGCCACGCGGCGTATCTTGCCGGAGATGGTCTTTGGCAGCTCGCTTACGAATTCCACTACACGTGGATATTTATAGGGGGCTGTCACACGCTTCACATGATTCTGTATCTCCTTTATCAACTCCGGGCCAGCTTTCTTAACATAATCCCTGGCAAGCACTATGGTGGCCTTGACGATCTGGCCGCGCACCTCGTCGGGAACGGCTGTTATGGCACATTCCACGACCGCAGGATGGGTAAGACAGGCGCTCTCTACCTCAAACGGCCCTATGCGGTATCCTGAGGATTTTATAACATCGTCCTTGCGGCCTACGAACCAGAAATACCCGTCTTCGTCGCGCCATGCCACATCTCCGGTATGGTAAAGACCGTCGTGCCATGCGAAGCGCGTCAGTTCGGGATCATCAAGATATTCCTTGAAAAGCCCGAGCGGCTTCCCTTTTCCATCCGGTACGGAGATCACGATCTCCCCCTGTTCACCCGCCGGAGCCGGAGTGCCGTCATGCCGTGCGATGTAGATGTCATACTGCGGGTTCGGCTTCCCCATGGAACCGGGCTTGGGGATCATGCCGGGAAAATTGCCCACTGTAAGGGTGGTCTCCGTCTGGCCGAATCCCTCCATGAGCGAAATGCCAGTAAGCTCCTTCCATCTCTCGAACACGCTCGGGTTCAAGGCTTCACCCGCTATCGTGCAATATTTGAGTGCGCTCAGGTCATACTTCGATACATCTTCGCGGATAAGGAACCTGAATACCGTGGGAGGCGCACAGAACGAATTGATGCGGTATTTCTCCATCATGCGGAGCAGATCAGCAGGAACGAACTTGTCAAAATCGTAGACAAAGACATCTGCTCCCACTATCCACTGGCCATACAGTTTGCCCCATACCGCTTTCCCCCAACCGGTATCAGCAAGAGTCAGATGCAAGTCACCCTTACGAAGGTTATGCCAACAATAAGCAGTGGCGATGTGTCCGAGAGGATATGTGAAGTCATGGGCTACCATCTTAGGCTCGCCGGAAGTGCCGGAAGTGAAATACAGTAGCATCACATCAGAATTGTCATTGGGATGCTCAGGCCGCACGAACCCGGGAGCCGCCTCTACCCCGGCATCGAAGTCAAGCCATCCGTCCGCCGGCACATCAGGCCCTGTGGAAATCAGCCATTCAAGGGTAGGACAATGAGGACGAGCCTTCTCCACATGGCCGATGATGATCGGATCACCGGCAGCGACTATGGCCTTTATATGCGCCTTTTCACAACGATATTCTATATCCTCCTCTGTCAAAAGATGTGTGGCGGGGATAGCTACCGCTCCCAGTTTATGAAGCGCCACTATGGAGAACCAGAACTGATAGTGGCGTTTGAGCATCAGCATCACCCTATCCCCCTTCCCTATCCCGAGTGACTGGAAAAAGGCGGCGGTGCGGTCAGTCATTTCCTTCATCCGGCCGAACGTGAACCGGCGCTCCCGGCCATGCTCGTCAGTCCACAGGAGCGCCTCACGCCCAGGCTCATCCTCAGCCCATGCGTCGACTATATCGTAAGCGAAATTGAAATTATCAGGAACCTTTACCTTGAAATTCCTTACAAGATCCTCATATCCGTTGAAATCCGTATGTTCAAGAAATCTTTCTACCATTATCAATTGCATTAAAGTGTCCGAATCCGGTTGCAGAAGCCGGATTACATCCCTGTTTGTACCTGTAGTTTTAGAAACTCTTATTGAAAAACATCCGAAATTTAACAAAAGATTTTGCACCTGCCAAATCTGCGACATTATTTAATCATTTGCACACCACACGCAAATTAATGTTAAAAACCGTTTATCTTTCAAATATCCAAATCTTTAGGCATTTTAACAGTGTGCAATCGGCTCATAACTTGCGCTATTTCGGGGAAAACCATTAACTTTGTAGAAATGGAAGAAAACTATATAGTATCGGCTCGAAAATACCGCCCGACTACCTTCTCATCGGTTGTGGGACAGAAAGCACTCTGCTCCACCCTGCGCAATGCCGTGGCCACCAACAGGCTCGCACACGCATACCTGTTCTGCGGTTCACGTGGTGTGGGCAAGACCTCTACGGCACGCATATTCGCAAAAAGCATCAACTGCGAACATCCCACCTCCGAGGGTGATCCCTGCAACGAGTGCCACTCCTGCCGGCAGTTCAACGAGAACCGCTCACTGAACATTCTCGAACTCGACGCCGCCTCCCGCAACAGCGTGAGCGACATCCGCGACCTCGTGGATCAGGTAATGGTACCCCCCACAGAGGGACGCTACCGCGTGTTCATCATAGATGAGGTGCACATGCTCTCGCAAGCGGCCTTCAACGCTTTCCTCAAGACCCTTGAGGAACCGCCGTCGTATGTCGTATTCATCCTTGCCACAACCGAAAAGCACAAGATAATACCGACAATACTCTCCCGCTGCCAGATCTACGACTTCCACCGCATAACAGTGGGGGACATTGCCGACCATCTGGAGCATGTGGCCTCACAGGAGGGATATACCACCGAACGGGCGGCACTCAACGTGATAGCCCAGAAAGCCGACGGCGCCATGCGCGACGCACTTTCCATATTCGACCAGGTGGCAGCATCCTCGCGCGGCAACATCACCTACCAGTCGACCATCGAAAACCTCAATGTGCTCGACGAGCGCTATTTCTCGCGACTGTATGATGCCTTCCGGAAAGCCGACGTGGCCGAGGCGCTTATGACATACAAGGAGGTACGCGAACACGGATTCGACTCGCATTTCTTCATCAACGGACTTGCGCAATATCTCCGCAACCTCATGGTAGCCCGCGACCCACGCACATTGTCTCTGCTTGATGCCGACGAGGCCGTAAAACAACAGATGGCAGCCCAGGCCGCAGAGCTGACACCGGAATTCTTCTATGCATCCATGAGCCTGTGCAACGAGGCCGACCTCGCATACCGCCAGGCATCGGACAAGACCTTCCTCGTCGAGCTGCTGCTCATAAGACTGTGCCAACTAAACGGCCCCTCCCCCATCTTTAGTGGCGACGGAGAGGGGCGGAAAATACAGAAGATAGAGGTAAATCCGGCTTATAGCCAGACACCCGCCACGCCACAGCCAGCCGCAATGCCAACCGGAACTGCAACCACGGCTCACCCGGCACAGAATCAGTCCAATGTTCCTCTCCAGAAGCCTATGGCGGCAACTACAGTGCCACCTGTGGGCGCCGCTCCTGCCGCAGCACCGGAAGCACCGGTAACTCCTGCCGCTTCTGCGCAACGACCCGTGCGTCGCACCGCCGGAACACGAGGCCATGTCAGCCTCGCATCGGTATTCGCGGAAAAACAGACAGAGGAGGCATCCAATCCTGCAAACAACGCCCCCAAGCGCCAACAGCCATTTACCGATGCACAACTGATGGAACAATGGAGGGCATTCATAGCCGCGCATCCCAAGGAACACATCCTCGTAAACACGATGCGCGCGCACTCCCCTGCGCATATGGATGGGGAAAACCGTGAGACATACCTTGTAACGGTAGTGAACATCGGACAGGTGGAACTTCTGAACGAAGTAAAACCCCGCCTTTTGAAATTCCTGCGCGACGCGCTCTCAAACGACTACCTTGATCTCCGTTTCAACTACGACGAAAGTGCCATATCACCCACGGCATGGAACGACCGCGACGTGCTCGCCCACCTCGTGGAGCATTCACCCCAGGTTGCCGAACTGATAAGCGCATTCAAATTCACATTGTAACCACTATTCAACAGACATCATCCATGAAAAAGACAGGCATCATCACACTCGGCATCGCAATGAGTGCCATATGCGCCAATGCTGCCGGAAACACCAAGAACCAGACCCTGGAACCCGCCGCACTGACATCGGTAGAGATCACAGATGCATTCTGGGCACCCAAACTGCAGCAATGGAGCACCACCACTGCCAACGATGTGCTTGACAAGTTCGAGGGACGGCATATAAAGGACAACAACCCCGATGCGCGCAACAACACGCTTGACAATTTCAGGAACGTGGCGAAAGGGGATCGCGACACCCACAACCATGTGAACCTGCCATGGTTCGACGGCCTCATCTACGAAAGCATACGCGGCATAGCCGACCTGCTGGCCACGCACCCCGACAACGCCCTGAAGACACGCGTGGACAGCATTGTGGAACTGATAGCCGCAGCCCAGGCCACCGAGCCTACCGGCTTCATAAACACATACACGCAACTCATGGAAAACAATCACCGCTGGGGCGAAAACGGCGGCCTGCTAAGATGGATGCACGACGTGTACAACGCCGGCATGCTCATTGAGGCGGGGGTGCACTATTACAAAGCCACTGGAGAGACCAAGCTGCTGGAAGTGGCGACGAAGATGGCCAACCTCATGTATGACTACATGGGGCCTGAGCCAAAACGCAACCTCGTACCGGCGCATTCAGGCCCGGAAGAGGCGCTTGTAAAACTTTACCGCCTGTATGACTCCAATCCCGGCCTCGCAAGCAAGATCGACGCACCGGTCAACGCCGACAACTACCTTGCGCTTGCCGAATTCTGGATCGACCAGCGCGGCCACCACTGCGGGTTGCCCAACTGGGGAGGGTGGGGCAATGAAAATGCGGAACGCTGGATAAGGGACAACAAGTATGCCGACACCGGCAAATACGGCAATCATTCCCGCCCGACATTCGGCCCCTACGCACAGGATTCTATTCCCCTGACAGAGCAACAGACCATAGAAGGACACGCAGTGCGTGCCACGCTTTACCTTACCGGAGTCGCAGCTGCGGCCAAGGAGGATGGCCGGAAGGAATACACGGAAGCCGCATCCCGGCTTTGGGACAACATGGTCGGCCGACGCATGTATGTGACCGGCGGTGTAGGTGCCATATCCTTCGACGAGAAATTCGGCGACGACTATTTCCTCCCCTCCGACGCATACCTTGAGACTTGCGCTGCGGTAGGATCGGGATTCTTCAGCGGCAACATGCACCAGCTCACAGGCGATGCGAAATACATGGACGAATATGAACGCGTGCTCTACAACGGCGTACTTACCGGCATCTCGCTCGCAGGTGACAACTACACATACCAGAACCCGCTCAATTCCACCTCCCATGCACGCTGGGAATGGCATGGATGCCCCTGCTGCCCCCCGATGTTCCTGAAATTCATGGGAGCAATGCCGGAGAACATCTACTCACACAGGGGTGACGAGATATACGTCAACCTATATGCGGGAAGCAACGCCATGATGCCAATAGGTTCTACAGAAGTAAAACTTACACAGACCACCTCGTATCCTTTCAAGGGGGATGTAAAACTGGAAGTCAATCCGGAGAAGAAATCCAAGTTCGCCTTGAAGCTACGCATACCGGGATGGGCAAGATCCCAGGAGAATCCCTACGGGCTGTACACCTCCACGGCATCGTCACCTATCAGCATAAGCGTGAACGGCAAGAAGATAGATACAACCGTGACCGACGGATATGCCGTGATCGAACGCAAATGGAAAAAGGGTGATGTAGTGAACCTGGAACTGCCCATGCAGCCACGCTTCATCACAGCCCATCCCGAGGTGAAAGACCTAAGCGGGCAAGTGGCCATCGCATACGGCCCGATGGTATACTGCCTTGAGAGCATTGACAACAACGATCTGGACAACCTGAGCATAGACACATCGTCGTCGTTGCTCCTGTCGGTCAGCATGCCGAAACTGGACAATGCTCCCGCCGTAAGCGGCATAGCCGTCAACGGAAAGAGGGAAAGCCAGCCATTCCGTGCCATCCCATACTACCTGCTGGGCAACCGCACCAAAGGTTCCCCATACAAAGTCTGGCTGCCCACAACGCGGTAAGCCATTTTCTTGAAAGATTTGTGATTCTAAAATAATTTAAAGCCATGTCTGCTACATTTGTCAAGCGCTATGCGGCTCCCGCCGCCATAGCACTTTTGCCGGCTCTTGCACCAACCGGCTTTGCGGCTACTGTACAGAAGGATGCCGTAATCGTGTCCACACCCGCTTACAGTTGGGTGGGAGACAGTATTATCCAAGGAGACTTCAAGGCATATGCCGAAAGTCCCACACGCATCATATCGGACTATTCTGGAGTCCCCGGATATTTCATGCCGATAGAGAAGGAGTGGAATCTCAAGAACGACATTTCCGCCTATCCGCGCCTCACCACCGGCAACACCCTCCACACCGCCATTTTCAACATGGGGCTTGACGAGATGGTTAACGCCGTGGAGCCGGACAGCACACTGCGCACAGGCCGCGAATGGCCGGGAGTGTGGACGCGTGATGTCAGTTACTCCATAATCCTCGCTATGGCTGCGCTGCAGCCGGAGGTATCGCGTATTTCACTCGAACACAAGATCTCCCCCACGGGACGGATCATACAGGACACCGGGTCGGGAGGAGCATGGCCTGTGAGTTCCGACCGGCAGATCTGGGGGATCGCCGCGTTTGAAGTCTACAAGACCACAGGAGACAAGAAGTGGCTCAAGAAGATTTATCCCGTCATAAAAAACTCCCTGGAAGATGACTACCGGAGCATCTACGACAAGGAGACAGGGCTTGTGCGCGGCGAGACCTCATTCATTGACTGGCGCGAACAAAGCTACCCCAGATGGATGCAGACCGCCGACATATACCGCAGCGAAGCGTTGGGCACATCGGTGGTGCATGCACAAGCATGGCGCACACTATCCGAAATTGCAAAGATACTCGGTAACAAGAAAGAGGCCGAAATTGCCAACGAACGGGCAGACAAACTGACCGAGGCCATAAACCGCGAACTGTGGATGGACGACAAGGGATATTACGCCATGTACCTTTACGGACGCGACCATCTCATTGCCAATCCACGCGCCGAGACACTCGGGGAAGCCCTTTCCATACTTTACGGGATAGCCCCTGCGGAGCGTGCACGCACCATCACCGAAAGCAACCCCACGACACCGTTCGGCACAGCCATCTTCTATCCCCAGATAGCAGACCAGCCACCGTATCACAACAATGCCCTCTGGCCTTGGGTGGCCGCGTACTGGACGCTTGCCAATGCCAAGACAGGCAACGAGGAGGGTGTGATGCAAGGCATCGGCTCCATATTCCGCCCTGCGGCTCTCTTTGCCACCAACAAGGAGAACTTCGTGCTTGACAACGGAGACATAGGCACGCAGCTCAATTCGTCGAACATGCTCTGGTGCCTCTCCGGCAACCTTACCATGACAATGAACCTCCTGTTCGGCATCCATTACGAGACGGACGGCATACGCTTCGAGCCTTTCGTCCCAAAAGCCCTGGCCGGCGACCGGTCGCTTGAAGGGCTGCGTTACCGCGATGCGATCCTGAACATATCCGTAAGCGGTTACGGCAACCGGATAGCCGGTTTCAGGCTCAACGGCAAGGAACATGCACCGTTCATTCCCGCCGACATAAGGGGAGTAAACGACATCGCCATCACAATGGCCGACAACGCAATCGCCCCGATGCGCGTAAACGAGGTGGCCAATGCGAAGGCACCACTTACACCGGTCACATGGCTAAGCCACGACCCGACTGTAACCGATCCTGCCGCCCCCACAAACAACATGCTGCAGTGGAATCCCATTGAATACATACATCATTACATCGTGCTCCGCGACGGCAAGGAGGTGGCACAGACAACTGAAACCACCTTCCCGGCAACCGTGCCCGGAGAATACCAGGTGATCGGGGTCGACGGCAACGGTGTGCAGTCGTTCGCCTCACAACCTCGCAGCAACGCTCCCGAGATACGAGCCGATTTCAAGGGAGAAAGACGCGAGATAGCCTCTACAGAAGCCCTGCATACCCCCTCAGCTCCCATAACCGGCTATCGTGGCGACGGATTCGCGGAAACAGACCACACCGCCCACACTGTGACAGCAACCGTGAACGTACCCGAGGAGGGCTTATACTCCGTCAGCGTCCGCTATGCCAACGGCAACGGCCCTGTGAACACCGAGAACCGCTGCGCGATACGCACCCTGACCGTTGACGGCCACCACGGCGGCACCATCGTAATGCCCCAACGTGGCACCGGCAACTGGAACGACTGGGGTATGAGCAATACCGTCAACGTGCGCCTCACCCCCGGCAAGCACAACCTCTCGCTTGATTTCCTACCTGTCAACGAGAACATGAACCTCAAAGTAAACCACGCCCTCGTAGACCAGATCGTGCTCCGTCGCCTTGCCAGACAGTAACAGACGTGGCACATAATAAACAGGGTCGCGCCGTTATTATAGCGCGACCCTGTTCGTATAAAAACCAGTCAAAGGAGAGGGATCAGAATTCAGCCGACTTGGGAGTACGGGGGAACGGGATGACGTCGCGGATGTTGGTCATGCCTGTCACGAAGAGCACAAGGCGCTCGAAACCGAGACCGAAACCGGCGTGGGGCACCGTGCCGAAACGGCGGGTGTCAAGATACCACCACATGTCTTTCATGGGGATGTCAAGCTCCTCAATGCGCGACATGAGCTTGTCATAGTTCTCCTCACGCTCTGAACCGCCGATGATCTCGCCGATTGCGGGGAAGAGCACATCCATGGCACGCACTGTGCGTCCGTCGTCGTTGAGCTTCATATAGAACGCCTTGATCTCCTTGGGATAACCGGTCAGGATAACGGGACGCTTGAAGTGCTTCTCAACGAGGAAACGCTCATGCTCGCTCTGGAGATCCACACCCCATGAAACGGGGAATTCAAACTTATGACCTGACTTCAGGAGGATGTCTATGGCCTCTGTATAGCTGAGGCGCACGAAGTCCTCGCCGATCACCGATTCCAGACGACTGATAAGTTCTTTGTCGTAGTGTTCCGCAAGGAATTCGATGTCATCACGGCAATTGTCAAGCGCATAGCGGATGCAATACTTGAGGAAATCCTCGGCAAGATCCATGTTCTCGTCAATGTCAATGAACGCCACCTCAGGCTCGATCATCCAGAACTCTGCCAGATGTCGTGGAGTGTTGGAGTTCTCAGCACGGAAAGTAGGGCCGAACGTATATATGGCTCCAAGCGCCGTGGCTCCAAGCTCCCCTTCAAGCTGACCGCTGACGGTCAATGCCGTAGGCTTGCCGAAGAAGTCGGAAGAGTAGTCCACGGCTCCCTCCTCGGTGCGTGGAAGCTCATTGAGCGGGAGGGTTGTCACCTGGAACATGGCTCCGGCACCCTCGCAGTCGCTCGCTGTGATGAGCGGCGTATTGAGGTAATAGAAACCGCGTTCCTGGAAGTAGCGATGGATAGCATATGCCAGCGTGGAACGCACGCGCAGCACCGCCGAGAAGGTGTTGGTGCGCGGACGCAGGTGTGCGATCTCGCGGAGGAACTCCAGCGAGTGTCCCTTCTTCTGGAGAGGATAGCTTTCAGGATCGGCAGTACCGTAAAGTTCCATCTCACGAGCCTGAATCTCTATGGTCTGCCCTTTTCCCTGGCTTTCTACCAGAAGTCCGTCAACCCTGATGGCCGATCCCGTGGTAAGGGGTTTGAGCTGCTCATCGGTAAACGTGTTCATGTCGAACACGATCTGTATGTTGCGGATGGTGGAACCGTCATTCAGTGCCACGAACTGCACATATTTGTTACCACGATGGGTGCGAACCCATCCCTTGACACATACCTCCTGCCCGATCAGCTCCGTGGCACGGGAAAAGAGGTCGGATATTTTTGTACGTTTCATTGTGTCTTGATTGATTTACTCGGCTCGTATTATTCAAACGAGCCCATTTTGAGATAGTTGACCTCCTCCTGTGTGAGGTAGCGCCAGCGGCCACGCGGGAGGTTCTTCTTGGTAAGACCGGCAAAGTATACGCGGTCGAGCTTGGTCACGTGATAACCGAGCGACTCGAATATACGGCGCACGATACGGTTGCGGCCGGAATGTATCTCTATGCCGGCCTGGTTGCGGTCGGTCTCGGTGGCATAGCTGATCGCATCGGCGTGGATGGGGCCGTCTTCCAGCTCTATGCCGTCGGCGATGCGCTGCATGTCCTCCTCGGCTATATCCTTGTCCGTCCATACGTGATATATCTTTTTCTTCACATATTTCGGATGGGTGAGCTTGGAGGCGAGGTCGCCGTCGTTGGTGAGCAGAAGCACACCGGTGGTATTGCGGTCAAGGCGTCCCACGGGATAGATGCGCTCGTCGCACGCGCCCTTCACGAGGTCAAGCACGGTAGTGCGCCCATTGGGATCGTCGGAAGTCGTGACACAGTCCTTAGGCTTGTTGAGCAGGATGTAGCACTTGCTCTCCAGAGCCACGATCTTCTCATCGTATTCCACCTTGTCTGTGTGGGAGATCTTTGTGCCGAGTTCGGTTACTACCTCGCCGTTGACCTTTACCAGACCCTGCTGGATGAATTCGTCGGCCTCGCGGCGCGAGCAGATGCCGGAATTGGCCATGAACTTGTTCAGGCGGATCTTTTCTTCCGGATCCAGTTCGGGCATCTCATACTCTATGCGTTTGGGACGGGGAATGAAGCTCTTGCCCTGACGCATGTTGTTTTTCTGGAAACGACCTCCCTGCATGCCGGGACGGTTATTGTAGCCACCTTGATTGCGGTTGTAACCGCCGGGACGGTTGCCATAAGGACGCTGCTGGCCGTAACCGCCTTGCTGACCCTGATTGTTGTAGCCGCCCTGTTGACGATTGTTGTTGTAGGGACGCTGCTGGCCGTAGCCGCCCTGCTGACCCTGATTGTTGTAGCGGGGCTGACCATAACCGCCTTGATTGTTGCGGTTGTTGTAGCCGCCCTGCTGACGGTTATTGTTGTAGGGACGCTGCTGACCGTAACCGCCCTGCTGACCCTGGTTGTTGTAACGGTTGTTGTAGCCGCCCTGCTGACGATTGTTGTTGTAGGGGCGCTGCTGGCTGTAGTTGTTGCGAGGCTGATATCCTCCCTGCTGAGGCTGCTGTGCAGCTGTGTTTTCAGTGCCCTCTGCCGATGTGGTTGCTGCCGATGTGGTCGCAGAAGTGGTGTCTCCTATAGTCTCAGGAGCCTCGGGACGGGGCTGCGGCGCATAGGGGCGCTGCTGGTTATAGCCACCGGGGCGACGGTTATATCCGCCCTGCTGACCCTGATTGTTGTAACGGGACTGACCGTAGCCACCCTGCTGACGATTGTTGTTGTAGGGGCGCTGTTGGCCATAGGAACCCTGCTGACGAGGTTGCCCGTAATTGTTGCGGGGCTGATAGCCGCCCTGCTGGCGAGGCTGGTATCCTCCCTGAGGACGCTCTGCACCGTCGCCGCGATGCTCTCCATCGTTGAAATTCTGATTCTCGTAATGATTGTCGGCTGCATGAGCAGTGTTGTCACCAAGCCCGACCGGCTGTCCAATGCGGGGACGTTTCGGTTTTTTAGCTTCGTTAGCTTCCATGTTGAATAAATATAATGTAGTTATGCCAACCGTTGAGTTATGGCTGCCTCTCGGCATGCTCAATAGTCCTGTCTACAGTATGAATAAATGAATATTGTTGTATTAAAAATTTCGTTATATAGTGTTTAGGATTTCTTATCTGAATCCTTTAAAGCAATCCCTCTGTTTTTACATGTTTAGAAAGAGGCCACGGAACCGGGGAACGGAAACCAAAGAGAGCGCCCCGGTGCCATTCAACTGCTTGTGCGACGCGCCAATGCACGCCCCACAAAAAGTTAACACAAAAGTAATTGAAAACTCCGAGACCGCAAAAACATTTTGTAATTTTTTCACACTCGCAGAAGGAACGGGAATTTGAGAAAAGAAGAAATTTAGAAAAAAATGAGGAGTTGAGAAAATCAGTTGATAACTCTGATTCCTCTGATACCTCTGATATCTCTGATCCCCCAATTGCTAATTACTAATTATTAATTGCTAATTAGCCTCAATTGTCCCTGGAAATGATGAAATCAAGAAGTGCTATGAATGATTCGGTGACTTCCGACCGGGGGAAGCCGGACAGAAGCCCGACAGCCTCGTCGCGCATCCGCCGCATAGCGGCCTCGGCATATTCGATGCCCCCGTTTTCGATAGCAAAGGCTATGAGTGCATTTATTTCATCGGTATCAAGCGCTTCCTTACGCGCAAGCGCAACCATCTCGGCATGACGTGGATGGGACGTATTTTCCAAAGCATGGATCAACGGCAGAGTGACCTTCCCCTCGCGCAGGTCGTTGCCTGTAGGCTTTCCGATCTTCTCGTCAGAGAAATAATCGAATATGTCATCCTTTATCTGGAAGCAGAGGCCGAGCAGCCGCGCATACTCCCGGAGCACTTCAAGGCGCTTGTCGTCCACACCTACGGCATAGGACCCCACCTCCACACAAGACACGAAAAGAGATGCCGTCTTGCGGTAGATGATATTGAAATAGGCCTGTTCGTCAAGATCGTTGTAACGGGCATTGTAAATCTCGTCCAATTCCCCTATGGACAACAAGCGTCCGAGATTGGATATGGAATGGATTATGCGTATGTCGTCGGTTTCAGCCCCCTGCAACAGGGCATTAGACAGGAAAAAATCACCGACGAGCACGGCAAGATGATTGTCCCACGCTCCGTTTATTGTAAGTGAGCCACGCCGCGTGACGGTATCGTCAACCACATCGTCATGGATAAGGGATGCATTGTGCAGCAGTTCCACAGCCGTAGCGCCCGCAAGCACATTGTCGTTGACCTCGCCGAACAGACGCGCACTAAGCAAGACAAGAATGGGACGTATCTGCTTCCCCTTCTTTTCAAGATAATGATGCACCACACTGTTCATAAGCACATTGGGCGAATCAAGCGCCGACAATATGCGATCGTTCAGGCGCTTCAGATCGGGAGCCAGAGTCTGTTGAATAGTTTGGAACGGGGTCATTATTTCTAATGAGGGATGCATTATCTCTTGATTATCGGGCGCAAAGTTACACACTTTTTCGTAATTTTGTGGCATGGGAAAGAATAAACTGAAAAAATTCCGGGAGATGGAAACGCTTGACTGCGTTTTCCAATATCCCTTCGGTGTGCTCCGCGAACAGGGGTTTCCGTTGCGCGGACGCTGGAACAGCGACTATTTCCGAAACGACGGCCCGATAGTGCTTGAACTTGGGTGCGGCAAAGGGGAATATACCGTGGGGCTTGCAGAGCGATTCCCGGACAAGAATTTCATCGGGGTAGACATAAAGGGCGCACGTATGTGGACGGGCGCATGCCAGGTACGCGACCGCGGCCTGAAAAACGCGGCCTTCTTGCGCACCAACATCGAACTGCTCCCCTCCTTCTTTGCGCCATCTGAAGTAAGCGAAATCTGGATCACTTTCCCCGACCCGCAGATGAAGAAAGTGCGCAAACGACTGACTTCCACGACCTTCCTGCAACTATACCGTCAGGTGATGAAAGACGGCGGAACAGTGAAACTGAAAACCGACAGCCCGTTCCTGTTCACATATACGCGCTTGCTGACCGAACTCAACGGAATACATCCGGAAGCGTGCACCGACGACCTATACGCATCAGGAATCGCCGACGACATACTCCAGATTCGCACCTTCTATGAACAGCAGTGGCTTGAACGCGGCCTAACCATCAAATACATAGCGTTCCCGCTCGCACAAGAGGGGACACTCAAGGAGCCACAGGACGAAATCCCATTGGACACCTACAGGAGCTTCTCACGGGGAACCCTGGAGCAATTAGCAATTAGGAATTAGTAATTGGGGATCAGAGACATCAGAGATATCAGAGGTATCAACCGGCTTTTCTAAGTTTCTTTTTCTCAACTTCTTAATTTCCCAATTTCTTATTTCTTTTTTCTTAATTTCTTCTATTCTTGCTTTTCTTCTCCCGCTCTAACTTCTTACTTCTAACCCAAAACAATGCAACGACTATACCCACAACTTATAATAGACGCGCTCAAGAATGTGCGCTACCCCGCTTCCGGCAAAGACATAGTGTCTGCAGGGATGGTGGAGGACGACATCCGCATAGACGGCAACAAGGTCAGCTTCTCACTGATATTCGACAAACCGACAGATCCCTTCATAAAGTCTCTGGTACGGGCTGCCGAATCCGCTATAAACACCTACATCTCCCCGGAAGTTGAGATTAAAGGCAACATCGCGGTAAAGACCCGCACCCAGGCACCCCAGCCCGTGGCAAAACCTCTGGCACACGTGAAGAACATAATAGGCGTAAGCTCCGGCAAGGGTGGAGTAGGAAAATCCACCGTGGCAAGCAATCTCGCAGTGGCTCTTGCACGGGAGGGATACAAGGTGGGATTGCTGGATGCCGACATATTCGGCCCTTCCATGCCAAAGATGTTCGGGGTGGAGGATGCGGAGCTGTACATGCATGAGGTTGACGGACGCCAACTAATCATACCCCATGAGAAATTCGGCGTGAAGCTCCTCTCTATCGGCTTCCTTGTAGACAGGAACGCGCCGGTGCTCTGGAGAGGGAGCATGGCATCAAACGCCCTCAAGCAACTTATCGGGGAAGCCGACTGGGGTGAACTGGACTACTTCGTGATAGACATGCCCCCCGGCACGAGCGACATACACCTCACACTGGTGCAGACCCTTGGCATAACGGGAGTCGTGATCGTGACCACCCCGCAACAGGTGGCATTGGCCGATGCACGCAAGGGGATCGCCATGTTCACCGGCGACAAGGTGAACGTGCCCATCCTCGGCCTTGTGGAGAACATGGCATGGTTCACCCCGGCACAGCATCCGGACGAACGCTACTATATCTTCGGCAAGGAAGGGGGTGTGGCGCTTGCAAGGGAACTTGGTGTAAAGCTGCTGGCACAGATACCATTGGTGGCCGACGTATGCGAGGACGGCGATGCCGGCACCCCCATAGCATTGAAAGACTCCATCATGGGACATGAATTCCTGCATCTGGCACATGAGGTGGTAGATGTGGTAGACGAACGCAACCGCATGCTTCCCCCGACCGAAAAGGTGAACGTCACTAAAAAATAAACCTGCCATGGTAAGGATCCTGATTATCAACGGCCCCAATCTGAACCTGCTCGGAGTGCGCGAGCCGGAGATCTACGGACGGGTCTCAATGGACGACTATCTCAAGGCTCTTGCAGTGGATTACCCCAACGTGGAGATAGACTATTACCAGAGCAACCACGAGGGGGATCTGGTGGATCGGTTGCAGGAAGCCGGATTTGATGACTCTATCCGTGGAATAGTCCTCAATGCCGGGGCATACACCCACACGTCGCTCGCATTGTACGATGCAATACGCTCGATAGAGCGTCCGGTAGTGGAAGTCCACATCTCCAATCCTCAGGCACGTGCCGAGGAGATACGCCACCGCTCATTGATAGCCCCGGCATGCCGGGGTACGATAGCCGGATTCGGCATGGATAGTTATCGACTTGCCATAGAATCACTTATCTGAGAATGCAGACAACCGATCCCGAACAATACATCCTCGAACACATATCGCCAGAGCCTGAGAACCTGCGCAGGCTCGGACGCGACGTGCACCTGCGGCTGCTTTATCCCCGCATGTGCTCGGGACACCTGCAAGGGCGGCTTCTCACCATGCTCACCTCCATGATTTCACCTAAACGAGCACTCGAGATCGGCACTTACGCGGGATATTCCGCACTATGCATCGCAGAGGGATTGCCGGAAGGTGGCACACTCGACACGGTGGAGATAGACGACGAGATGGAGAGCTTCATCACCGCACAGCTCAGGCAATCGGTATACGGCAACCGGGTAACGCTGCATATCGGCGACATCGCGGAGATACTGCCCAAGCTCGCCACCGGCTATGACATGGTATACATGGATGCCAACAAGCGCACCTACCTTGCCACATTCAACGCAGTGCTCCCCCACGTGCGCCCGGGAGGATTCATAATAGCCGACAACACGCTCTGGGACGGGAAAGTCACCGACACGCATACCCACCACGATCCCCAGACACTCGGGATAGCCGAGTTCAACGATGCAGTGGCCGCAGATCCAAGGCTCGAAAAAGTGATACTCCCACTGCGCGACGGCCTGACATTAATAAGGGTAAAGCCATGAGCGCCGCCGTCGGTACAGGCCGCATGGCCGTGATAGGGATGTTCGACGGTGTCCACACAGGGCACCGGTATCTGCTGGGAGAGCTGAAAAGATACGCTTCCCTGAGCGGACTATCCCCCTTGGCCATAACCTTCTCAAACCACCCCCTGGAGCTTGTCGCACCTGAAAAGGCACCCCGCATCCTCACCCCAACGGAGGAAAAAATACGGCTCATAAACGAAGAGAACGTAGAGTGCATGGCCATCACGTTCGACCGGCAACTAAGGGAAACCCCGACAGCCGATTTCCTTCGCATGCTGCATGACAGACTTGGAGTGGAGGCACTGCTTATGGGATACAACAACCGGTTCGGATACAACGCACCCAAGGATTTCGAGGAATACCGTCTCCTTGGAGAGAACTGCGGCGTAGAGATCGTCCCCGCAAAGGAATACGCGCCTGAAGGAACAGGCATAAGCTCCACCAGGATAAGAACGCTCCTCACCCAAGGGAATGTGGAGGAGGCCGCCCGTCTGCTCGGACGGCCATATTCACTTGTCGGTACCGTGGAGAGCGGCAAGCAGCTTGGACGCAGCCTCGGATTTCCCACGGCCAACCTGCGTCTGGCCGATCAACGGCAACTTGTGCCCATGGCCGGCGTATACGCCACAACCGCACTGGGACATCCGGCAATGACCAATATAGGGACGCGTCCCACTGTGGACACCGCAGGAACAACCACCATCGAAACACACATCATAGGGTGCAACAAAGACCTGTATGGCTCGCGGCTCACGGTAGATTTCCGCCATCGCATACGTCCCGAACGCCGCTTCAACTCCCTCGAAGAACTCGCTGCACAACTCCGAGCCGACCGCACGGCCGCCCTTGCCGGATTCTGACGCTACGGAATGAACAATTTTTTATCGCAGTTAAAATATTTTTAAATTTCGTTGCTGCAATAAAATCAATTACTTAACTTTGCACAAACGATTGCGCGAACAATTCTTACCCCAAAATACCTGAAAGACCTATGAGGAGATCAACAATCCACAGTCTGCTTGCCGGAATGGCCGTTGCCATGGCAGGAACCTCCATGACAGGATGCTCAACGGCAAACGAAAACCCCATACCTGAGGAATACACCATCAGCAAAGGAGAACTCCTTGACAAGATAAAGGGGGGGTGGGCCGGCCAGACGATAGGATGCTCATACGGAGGCCCTACGGAATTCGTATATCGCGGTACTATGATCCAGGACTATGTCCCCATCAAATGGGAGAAAGGGAACATAAAGGAACTTTTCCATAGATGGCCGGGACTTTATGACGACATATACATGGATCTGACCTTCGTGAAGGTATTCGACCGCCTCGGTCTTGACGCTCCTGCCGACTCATTCGCCGTGGCGTTCGCCAATGCGGGATACCACCTGTGGCATGCCAACCAGGCCGCCCGCTACAATATCCTGCACGGGATCATGCCGCCGGCATCGGGACATTGGATGAACAATCCCCATGCCGACGACATAGACTACCAGATAGAGGCCGACTATGCAGGTCTCATGTCCCCCGGAATGCCAAACAGCGCTTCCGAGATATCCGACAAGATCGGGCACATCATGAACTACGGCGACGGATGGTACGGGGGAGTGTATGTAGGAGCCATGTACTCGCTCGCATTCATCTCAGATGATATAGAGTTCATCGTGACTGAAGCCCTGAAGACCATCCCCAAGGAGAGCAACTTCTACAAGTGCATGGCAGACGTGATCGGATGGCACAAGGAATATCCCGGCGACTGGAAGCAGACATGGTTTGAATGCGAACGGAAATACACCTCCGAAACAGGATGCCCCGAGGGAGTCTTCGCCCCGCTTGACATAGACGCAAGCATAAACTGCGCATATGTGCTTATCGGCCTACTCTACGGAGAGGGGGATTTCGGCAAGACACTCGACATATCCACACGTTGCGGACAGGACTCCGACTGCAACCCGGCCACGGCAGGGGGAATCCTGGCCACCATGCTCGGATACAGCAACATTCCATCTTATTGGCTTGATAACCTAAAGGAGGCTGAAGACCTGGACTTTGCATATACCGACCTTTCCCTGAACGAGACGTATCAACTCAGTTACAACCAGGCGCTGCAGATGGTAGAACGCAACGGCGGCAAGATTGATGGCGACAATGTCATCATCAAATGCCAGAAGCCCGAACCGGTAGCCTACGAGAAAAGTTTCGAGGGCATATGGCCCATAGAGAAAAGAGGCATCCACCGCAACATGCCCGACATAGGTGAAATAGAGATAGACGGCACAGGAGCGGCCTTCTCGGGCTATGTGCAGTCACCGAACCCCGACTATGTGGCTGAAGTGGAGATGTACATTGACGGTGAACTCGCAGAGACTGCCCAGCTTCCCTGCCTGTATCGCACACGCCGTGTAGACCTCTTCTGGAAATACCTTCTCCCGAAAGGGAAGCACACATTCACCTTCAAATGGCTCAATCCTGACGACAAGTCAACCGTAAGATTCACCGATGCCATAATCTACACCGACGCGGCACAGGCAAACTGAACCGCAGGATCAATACATGGGAGTGAAGGGCGCCGAACGTTTGAGATGCGAATTGGCACAACCCACGAGCTGAGTCTCCTTGGAAGTGTCAAGCTTGAGAACCGGCGCCCCTTCATAAAGATCCAACTTCATAAGATCTATGTAATAGATCCCCGGATTGGTGACTATGTCAAAATAATACCTGCGGTCGCGTAGCTCGGCAAACGAGCGCCACTGTGTAGACGACAGATTAGGCTCACCCTCTATCATGTATGTGTAGGGGACAGATGCATCCTGCACGATGGAACGTGTTATGCTCACGGCAAGCGAGGGATCGTCGACCTTTTCCACATGATGCGCGAAATAGTTGGCACGCACGCACCGGCTGGGACTCGTGACAGTGCCGGGAAGCATGTTCTGCCCTCCTATCTTCTCCCAATAGTCTATTATGGCTCTCATGGCAGGCCAGTTGGGATCGTTGGTCATGGCGCGATAATCGCCCATATCGTATACCCTGACCTTGCCGTTGTCGAACTCCAGTATGGCCGACTGCCCCGTGGCATCGGTGATGCCCCAGTGAAGTGCCGAGACAGTGCCTCCGTCAAATGTCGCGCCTCCCACGGAAAAATCATGAGCTTCCAGCACATCCACCACCTCCTGTGTGGTTGCGTTCATGTCAAGCAGCCACCCTACGAACATGGCAAGCGACATGGCCGGCTTCCCCTTGGAATCCTCATCGTTGTAAACGGTGCCCTTGCAGAAAAGCCCGTTTATGACAAGTCCCATCTCGTTCATCCCCTCGGTGATGCCCCCGTCGTATCCCACGGCATATACGGCACCATACTTGGAAGTCCACTCCACGCAACCGGGTACATCCGCCCCTTTCTTGGCGATACCACGTGGATAGACGTAGAGATTGGTGGGTATGGGAGTCTTCCAGTCAAGCGAACGCCCCACCACCATCAGCGAATCCAGCCCTTTGTAAAGGACACGCGAGCAAGCCATCCCATCCGGTATCGCAATTGACATTGCAGCAAGAACGGCAACCCCGGCCGCCATTGCAGATCTGATGAATCTTTTCATATTTTTTATACTACTTTGTTATAACAACATCCTTAGCCGACACGTGGTTTATCCCGAATCCGTGCATACCGGTAAAATTATACATGTAATGAAGTCCTATTACCCCTAAATCCGCGATATACCCGCTTGAATGGACGTTTGTACATGTTTTACGGACGAAAACTCATGCGACAAAGAGTATCCAACGGCTAAATTTGCGGGACAAAAAACGGTAAATACCAGTTAAACGTAATCACAAAAGCAACTTGTTCCATGAAGAAATTAATTTTGCCGCTGATGATGCTCCTCCCGGCAACCGCCATGTGGGGTTTCGACGCATACTTCTACAAAGAGGGCACCAACAGAGCCGAGCATGTGGCCAGAAACGTGACATCAATCGAGTTCCAACCTCAGACCACGATCCTTACCCGGTCAGACTTCACCACGTCTGAGATTGACAATGCCTCATTCCATCACATGCTCTTCCGCGACAAATCCACAAGCGGAATCCGGGGAATCGCCACCTCATCCGACAGGATAAACATAACAACGGAGGGAGAGCGGCTGCATGTAACGTCAGAGACCCCGATATGCACGTTGCAGATATTCTCAGCAAGCGGCTTCCGGATAGCAGCCCTCTCCACACCGGCATCTGCCCTCACCTACGACACAAGCGCCCTCATGTCCGGCGTATATTTGGTACGCGCCCAATCAGGAGACCATGCCACAGTTTATAAATTCATAAAGAAATAATCCCGCAATACAATGAATCCATTAAGAATACTTCCGTTCGCCGGAGCGATCATATCAGCTGCGGGAACCATCGCCGCCACAAGCGCCGCCGACGATGCCGGCAAACTCTACCTATACCACAACAACAGCATCGTCTATACTACCGAAGCCGCAGAGGTCGACAGCATCGCCTGGGAAGAAAACGGCACGCAAGTGTCCTTCTACGATGCCACGGGAACACCGCTCTTCATTTCGGAGATAACAAGCGTAGACAGCCTCTCCACCAACTGCCATCTCCCGAAAGCAGACATCCTTGACGTGATCTTCAACGAAGACGGAACGGCAAAGGACATATCCCCAATGGCCAACTCCATAACAACCGTAGCATCCGAAAAGCTGACGACATATTACAATCCCACATACGGGCGTTACACCGCACATTTCGACAACCCTTGGGCAGGGGCAGCATCCGGATACTACCGCGTGGATTACAAGAACAACGAGGCTTTCAAAAAGGCACTTGAAGATGGCCATACCCTTGAGGTGGTGGTCATGGCAGACGAAGTGAACAATTCAGAAGCAAAGTTCTTCTCCTCTCATCAGGCCGGTGGAACGGGGCTTATGATCTGCAACAAGAACGACGGACGCAAATTCAACTCGTTCACATTCCTGCCCAACATCTCAGAAAGCGGTGCCAGCACATGGCGCTGGGCTAACAGCAACGTGCAACCCGTGCCACAGCAATACTACCATTTGGTTGCGGTTTACGACAAGGAAGCCGAGACAGCAAGCATATATGTGGATGGGGAACTGAAATGCACTGCTCCCGCTAAAGGCAACTTGCGCCATGCCGCTGACAACAGTCAATGGTTCGGCATAGGGTGCGATCCGGGAGGCGACAAAGGTGAACAGGCATGGCACGGCGACGTGGTGCTGGCACGCATATACGACAATCCTCTCACTGCCTACGATGCCAAAGCGCTTTATGACAGCCTTACCCCCGGAGACAAACAACCTGAGGAAACCGAGCTGCCAAAGGCCGAAGTGCTTGACATCGTGTTCAACGCCGACGGCACCGCCACCGACATTTCCAACATGGCCAACGAGGTAACCACTATCGCCTCAGACAACCTGTACACCTACTACAGCCCGGCATTCGGCGGCTATGTGGCACATTTCAACAACGATTACGCCGGGCTCGCCACCGGTTACTACCGTATAGATTACAAGGACAACACCACTTTCAAGGAAGCACTTGAGGACGGTCACACCCTTGAAGCCGTGTTCATGGCCGACATCAACGTGCCAAATACCGAAGCAAAATTCTTCTCCTCCCACGGAGCGGGAGGCACCGGATTGATGATCTGCAACAAGAACGACGGACGCACGGCGAACGCCATAACTTTCCTGCCGAATGTAACCGAAAACGGCGGCAGCACATGGCGTTGGGCAAACAGCGGTATCGTACCCCAGAAAAACGTATTCTATCACGTAGTGGCCGTATACGACAAGGATGCAGAGAAAGCCCGTATATACGTGAACGGTATACTGAAAGGGGAAGGGAACGCTCCTGGCAACTACCGTCACCCCGATCCGGCCACTCTCCACTGGTTCGGTATAGGATGCGACCCCGGCACACGCAACGGCAACATCGTGGGTGAGCAGTCCTGGCACGGTGACGTGGCCATGGCACGCATATACGACAAGGCGCTTACCGCCGACGATGCCGCGAATCTCTGGAAAGCCGTAAAAAGCAAGATTGAATACAAAGAACCGGAACTGGCAACCGACGTGCGCCTCTACAGCCTCCCTGTGATACCGGGAAAGAGCTATCCCGTCTACGGCAAGGGATTCCAAGAAAACGACAGACTGGAAGTCACGACCTCGGCCAACGTCCCCGTCAACGTTTCAGTGTCAGCAAACGAAAAGGGGCTGATCCTAACGCTCCCCGATGATTTCACCACCGGCACATACCGCTTCGTACTTTATCGCGGGGAGGAGCAACAGACCCTCGGGAACGCCACGCTTACCACTGTGGAGTCCATGCCCAAAGGCTCCGAGATAATAGCCCACCGCGGCCACTGGACAGCCGAAGGTGCCGTCCAGAACTCCCGCGCATCGTTGCAGGCGGCAATGGACATCGAAGCCTACGGTTCGGAAACCGACATCTGGATCACGACCGACGACCATCTGATGGTCAACCACGACCGCACTTTCAACGGCGTGACCATATGCGAGTCCACTTACGATCAATGCAAGGATCTCACACTTGGCAACGGGGAGAAGATGCCCCAATTGCAGGATTTCATAGAAATGGTGAAAAACGCACCGGACAATCCCACGCGCCTTGTGATCGAAGTGAAAGACCATGGCACACGCACCCTTGACGAACGCGCCGCAGAAGCCACAGTGAAAGCCGTTGAAGAAGCAGGAATGCGCGGAGACGAGAAGATCAAATACATCTCTTTCAGTCAGGATGCATGCAAAAAGATCATCGCCCTTGATCCAGAGGCCGAAGTGGCCTTCATCTGCGCCAATGCCAACAACGCCCTTACACCACAGACACTTTTCAATCAAAGCTACCATGGTTTTGACTATGAGATCGGTCTGCTCCGCAACAATCTCCGCTGGATCAAGGAAGCGCACGACCTCGGCATGATAGTGAACGTATGGACTGTCAACAGCGCCTCTGACATAACGGAGATGATGAAACTGGGTGTAGACTTCGTGACCACCAACGATCCCGAAACCGGCCTTGACATCAAGGCTCACTTCGACGCCAACCAGTCCGAATAATCCGGATTCCACCCAAAATGTACCGCCGCACACATGAAAACGACATGTGCGGCGGTACATTTGTCATATGTCTATTACTCGCGGGAATCTGGCTGTAGCGCTCCGAGCCATGCAAGGAAATCGGTGCAAAGCGAAGAGGAAAAATCCAACTTGCGTTTAAGTATCGCCGTACCCAATGAGCATCCCGGCTTGTCCTGCCAAGCAAGCCAAGTATGCACCACAGCCTTTGACGCATGCACTTGCCGGAACAAGTTAGGATGGCTCTCCCGTTCATTGTCAAGAGCCTCTACCTTGCTGACGGCATGACCAATAAGCGTATCGTCGTTCTTGATCAACAACGTGATGAAGTCCTCGATCATTCCCGGGCTCTCATTGTCCGGCATAATCCATATCCCGACGGTCACTCCATGGTCATCCTTCGGATAGAAAACCGCTCCCTGTTTGGGAAGTGGGGTCTTAGGTGTTATGTCATATGAGCCGTTGGCAAGCATACAATCACGCAACATCTGCCATTTTGCATTGCAGTCGCCGTCAGCATCAGCCATCACCCACAACTTTCGTAAGACATTGGTTGACTTAAGCCGGGAGGAGAATGCCTGTTTCAGATTTTTAACCCCCTCTTCCACAGACACCGCAAAACCGGGTGTCATCTCATGAACTTGCAAAATGGCTCCTATCACCTCCTTGTCATCCGGGCCTTCTACAAGAAGCAGGGAGGATGTTCCACGTTCATCGGGAAAAAACGAATTATCTGATTTCGACATTATTGCGGTTTATATATTCCAACTCGTCAGGGTCGGTATAAGGCACACCGACAATTCCATCCCCGCGATCTTCAAGGCGCATTATTACACCGTCGGCATCCGCGTCAGCCTCTATGAAACTGCGTATGCAATCGTTGCTATGAGAAGTCACGAAAACCTGTATGTCAAGTTCCTTCGCCAATTGGAAAATCATCTTCCACAATTGGCATAAGGCAGTATAATGCAATCCGTTCTCAAACTCGTCTACCAACAGCATGCCTCCCTTGCAGTTAAGCATCGAAAGCACTATGGTAAGTATGCGATTTACGCCGTCACCCATTGATCGTAGAGGATAACGGGTATCATCTCCCTGCAATACCACTATAGGCACACGATGAGGAACCCGTTGCGATACGGGGCGTCTATCAGAGAGCGAGAGAGGATCCTGAAGGAAATTCACATCCCGGATACGCGGATCAATTATATTCAACGCCCTTACCAACCAATGCTGGAGTTCAGTCATTGCTATGCGGTCAAAAAGCTCGGCATTGTCAGAAGAGAAAATAGAAGAGGGTCTGACGAATTCAAAGTTCCTCTTGGTGGCACTTGCGCTCTCCATCCTGACTCTCGAATCAAAACGGGAAAAAGGATAGAATTGCATTTCCTTGTCGAAAGACACCATCAGACCTGAAGTAAGATCCTCCGCAGTATCCACCTCATCAGGATTCACATATATACGGCGTTGTATGGGATCGCCGTTTTCGTCCTGAGTTGTGCTATACATCAAGGAACCGAGTTTCAAGCTGACACCAACCTCACTTCCATCATCTCCCGAAGCGGATATGACCAACGGATCACGCAGGAAAGCTGCCGTATCCCTGCCGGTATACAATGAAGTGATATTGGATTGAATCTCATATCCCCGACTCTCACCTCCGTATGTCCTGAAATACGTCTCAAGACCGCGATTCTCAAGCAGAGTCATGATCCAGCGTGGAGAACCTTCCGCCAGAAGCAACGATATGGCCTCCAGCAACGAAGACTTGCCGACGTTGTTCTTACCGACGAACAGGTTGACACGCGACATCTTGTCAATGCCACATGCCGACAGCCCCTTGAAGTTTCTTATCTCTATCGATCTTATCATTGGACACCCCTTTTGGATTCCTCCCGCCAGAATGAAGCGCGACGGAAGCACAAGTTTCTAACCATCGTCAAAGTTACCATAAAACAGTCAACGGCACAAATCTTCGGGAAATTTTATGCCGGCCTTTGTTTCGGGAATCGGCTATATTTCCGTATTTTTGTATGCGAAAACCAATGCATCGTCACAACCATGAAAAAGATAACATTTACAGTGGGAGCGGCATTGTTGGCTGCCACCACCGGCTGCCGCACAGAGAGCAAGCGCCCACAGAAAAGCGAGACACCGAACATAATAGTCGTGCTTGCCGACGACCTCGGCTTCGGAGACGTAAGTTTCTACGGCTCAAAGACCATCTCAACTCCGAACATTGACAGCCTCGCCCGAGGTGGCGTGTGCTTCAACAACGGATATGCCTCCTCTTCCACCTCCACCCCGAGCCGATATGCACTGCTGACGGGGATGTATCCATGGCGTGACGACATAAAGATACTTCCGGGAGACGCTCCTCTGGTGGTCTCCACCAGCCAGGAGACGCTTCCCAAGATGATGCAGAAAGCAGGCTACACCACCGGTGCCATCGGAAAATGGCACCTCGGCATGGGGAACGGCACGGTGAACTGGAATGACACCATCCGCCCCGGCGCACGTGAGATCGGATTTGACTATTCCTGCATAATCGCCGCCACAAACGACCGCGTGCCCACCGTGTTCGTGGAAAACGGAGGGGTAGTAGGACTTGAAGCGGACGATCCGATATACGTGAACTACGACGAGAACTTCGAGGGGGAACCCACAGCCCTTGAAAATCCTGAAATGCTCAGGATGCATTGGGCACACGGACACCAGAACTCCATCGTCAACGGCATACCACGCATCGGATACATGAAGGGTGGCACGAAAGCCCGCTGGGTCGACGAGGAGATGGCCGACTACTTCGTTGACAAGGTGAAGGGCTTCCTGCAAGAGAACCGCGAACGACCGTTTTTCCTCTATTACGGACTGCACGAGCCGCATGTGCCCCGCGCACCGCACTCACGCTTTGTCGGGAGCACCGGCATGGGGCCTCGTGGTGACGCGATAGCGGAAGCAGACTGGTGCGTAGGCCAACTCATGCAGGAACTCAAGCGACTTGGCCTCCTTGAAAACACACTGGTGATCTTCACCAGCGACAACGGCCCGGTGCTCAACGACGGATACCGCGACGAGGCAAGGGAACTTGCAGAGGCGCACGGACACAAGCCGGCAGGGGGACTGCGCGGCGGAAAATACAGCCTCTTCGACGGAGGCACGCATGTGCCACTCTGCGTATACTGGAAAGGTAAAGTGGAACCTGTAGTCAGCGACGCCCTTTTCTGCCAGATGGACATTATGGCATCATTGGCGGAACTTGTGGGCGGGGAACTGTCCGATACCCTTGACAGCCGTCCGATGCTAAGCACCCTGCTCGGACGCGATCTGAAAGGCCGCGACCACATCGTCATAGAAAACCAAGGCAAACTGGGTCTCCGCATGGGAGACTATGCATATCTTCCGCCATACACCGGCCCCGAGACAAACCAGACCGGCAACGAACTTGGAAACCTCGGGACGGAAGGGCTGTTCAACCTCGCACAGGATCCCGCACAGACCACGAACCTCGCTACCTCCGACACGACGCTGCTGGCACAGATGAAGCGTATATTCGCCAATGAAACCGACGGCTTCTACCGTCCGTTCGTAGAGGAAGTGCCCCTGAAATAAGCAATCACAACTTAAAAGCATGTCCACAGACAATCCGCAGCCACTGCATGCGCCATTTTCCGCACCGCTATACCTTATGGCCAAACCCGCCGGGCCCCAGTGCAACCTTGCATGCGAATACTGCTACTACCTCGAAAAAAAAGACCTGTTCGAGCCTAAGCAACGCCCTATGATGACCGATGCCACCCTGGAACGGTATATCAAGACGTATATAGAAGCCCAGACCACGAACCGCGTGGAATTCGTATGGCACGGAGGGGAAGCCACCCTCAGACCGTTGTCATTCTTCCGCAGGGCAATGGAACTGCAGAAACAATATGCCGCAGGACATGACATCTGCAATGCCCTGCAGACCAACGGCACCCTGCTCACACCAGAATGGTGCCGTTTCCTGCATGACAACAACTGGCTCGTAGGGATTTCAATCGACGGCCCTCAGGAATTCCATGACGAATACCGCCGCAACCCGTTGGGAAAACCCACTTTCCTCAACGTAATGAAAGGGATAAGGCTGCTCCAGCAATACAACGTGGAATGGAACGCCATGGCCGTAGTCAACGACTACAACGCGGAGCATCCGCTTGAATTCTACCGCTTCTTCAAGGAAATCGGATGCCGTTACCTGCAATTCACCCCAATTGTGGAACGCGTAAAGCCGGACGGCCACCTGGCCACTCCGCTTGACAGTGACGGGAAAATCACAGACATGTCAGTCTCACCCGCCCAATGGGGAGCATTCCTCTGTGCCATATTCGACGAATGGGTAAAGCAGGATGTAGGACAAGTATTCGTGCAGATATTCGACTCCACCCTTGCCAACTGGGCAGGAGTAAGCCCGGGACTATGCACCCTTGACACCAACTGCGGACATGCAGCCGTAATGGAACACAACGGCGACGTGTACTCCTGTGACCACTTCGTGTTCCCACCCTACAAGCTTGGCAACATACACACAGATTCTGTGATTTCAATGATGGGTAGCGAACGGCAGCTCCGATTCGGGGCTGCGAAAAGTGCCACCCTCCCACGGCAATGCCGCGAATGCCGATGGCTGTTCGCCTGCCACGGAGAGTGCCCCAAGAACCGATTCGCAGCCACCGCCGACGGCGAGCCGGGACTTAACTACCTATGCGAGGGCTACCGCAGGTTCTTTGCCCACGTGGCACCATACATGGATTACATGAAAGGAGAACTGGACGCAAAACGCCCTCCTGCCAACGTCATGCGTGCCTTGGAACAGATAAGGAAAGGCTGATCAGCGTTTGCCACGACGCACTACCAACTTGCAGGGGAAGGCCGACCCATACCGCAATCCGGCACTTACATAGGCCTCCACTTCATAAAGGCCGTCAGGCACATTTCCACCGGTACGTGTCTTAAGATCCCATACATACGGGAATGTCACACCGCTTTCGGTGAAGATCACTTTGCCGGACGCGTCTTTTATAATCACGCGCCCTACAGGCGCATCGCCCACATCGGACTTCAGGTGTATGGTCGCCTCGTCTGTTGCAGGATATTCTTCTACAGACAGTAAGGACGGGGTTGCCACATTCACGACCGTGAAACTTATTGTGCGCTCAGCGCTCTGGCCGGCGTAATTCTTCACCTTGAGCGTCAGACGATGAGGGCCATCTGAAACATCGGTCAGAGGAAGTTCCATTGTGCCTCCCCCCTCTGCATCTGGACAGAATGCCAGAGGCGCATTCGTAAACACGCGTGCACCGTCGTCAAGCACGAGAGTTGCCGACTGTCCAAGGATAGCGCTGTGTCCCGCCACCACAAACCGATTGGGAGCGACATCGGCATGGAAGAGAAGATCTCCCCCTACCACATCCCCATCGGCAAAACTCCTGTCATTGACATACATTTCAGTGATCTCAGGTAACGTATCGTCTGTCACGTCAGGCATCTTTCCGGAGACCGCGACTGTTACATTTCCTACAGATCCGGCCACATGCATGCTTCCGTCATCACTGCACCCCACGAGCGTCATACGATTGGGATTGCCCGGACGTTGCGGTGCAGGAAGAACTGCAGAAAGCCTGAAACGTCCCTTTTCAACTCTGGCAACAGTCTCGAATATTATCTCGTCGGCCACCGGAACCTCATATCCCAACCAATTGTTTTCCACGGCAGTCGTACCAACGTTCACTACCTTTGCAATGCGGCTTCCGTCGAAAAGGCTTAACGTCAGATCTCCGTTGAAATAATCGGCCACATTGCCCGACCCGTCTGTCACATATCCTTCTATCTCCACTTTATCGGAAGACGTGATCGACATGGAGGAACGGGGATCAAATTTCCCGCCATTGACGGAGGTTATCTCCACTGAAAGCCGCGGACGGTGGATCCGCACCTCCGGATCTCCGATAAGATTATAAGACAGCGTATTGATGATCAAGTCGTTGTTAAGGGATTGCGGAGTACTTACCGAACTGCGTCTCGCCAGACGGAACACATCGCCGGCGGTAGTGCCTTCCGGAGCACTGAAAAAGTATTTCCCGGCCTCCAGATTCATCTCCAGGTTCTTCTCCTTGAAGACCTCACGCAAGGCACCTATCACGGCTATGGAACCGCCTTTAGGCTTATAAAGGGCAGCTTCCCCTATGTCACCTCCCGGATGGTCGAAATAGAGCGCACGACATGTGGCAAAGACCGTAAACGGGGGCACATCATAGTCGGTATGCTGTATGAAACTTATGTCCCATATAGGCTCACCCCCGAAAGAATAGGGGGTGGCATGCCCGCTGTACGCCCAGTATCCCACACCTTTCGACAACATATTGGAGACATACCTGTGCAGTTCATCCGCACGCCCGTTGTTTTTCGGGAAAATGGTGTTGTAACCCTTATAGACCACGGTGGAAGGTGCCGTATGCATTATAACCGAGTCAAGCATCTCGGCATCTCTCATATGTCCCAACGCGTCACCCTTGTCGCACATCAGCAACACGGAATTGACAGACCTCCCCCGGGGAGGTGTTTCCATATACCGTATGGTCTTGTCAACCACGGCACTGGCATCCCCAATGTTTTCAGCAGGAATGCGCGACACGTTCACATCCATGTGACGGAAGTAGATATTGAACGGCTCACTGTCGTTGTCCTCCTCCATCATGCCAACGAAGGAATCTGTGATATAGCTCTTTGAACGATGGCCGCTGAACCTGAAATCCTCCTGTTGCAGGATAGGGATATGTGTGTCACGGAATTCCCGGCGCCCTCCGTTGGGCATGTCGCGACTGTCATAACTTCCAGCCCCGAAAAGAAGCACCGACCGCAGCTTACCAGGCTCGCGGTCATAGAGCATCTTCACAAACCGCCGCAAGGCAGTGACATGGGGAGTGCCCGACGAGAATTCATTGTAAACGTCATCCTGGCATACCACAGCCACATCCATCCCGTCTATGTCCCGATGCGCCTGTGCCAGTCGCTCGGCCTCCGCAAGCATGCGCCTGGAAGAAATGACAACCATCCTGGGAGCCGCAAGCGCATGCAGGTTCTGACATGCTACTTCTCCGTCAAATTCCACATGGAAAAGTTCGCTGTCAGGATCAAACGCTACTACCGAGGCAGGATTGCCGGAAGCGACCGAATATGCCTTTGGGGAAACGATCTCCTTGATGTATAGCACACCCGACTGAGCATCTGACTCATCCGAGATGCGGTCGACAATTTCAAAGTTCCTTATGTCATACGGATCAGATACATCCCAGACCATCATGCCTGGAACGGAGGTAGGAATGCGTATCCGGCTTCCTTCAAAAAGACGTCCGTACACCATTATCTGCTGTCCTCCACGAAACGCATTCCCACGCTCATAGGCAACCGTGAAATAATCCAGCGCTCCAAAATTGACATAAGGCAACGAGGATGCATCGAAAGTTATGCCATATCGTCCGTCAGACGATTGCTGTGGATAGTCCTGCCCGACCCACTTCAGACCATTGTACACATACGAAGCGAGACTGGTCGCCGGAACTGTGGCTTGGCTTGCGGCTCCTGAGGGAAGGATTATTGACAAATTCCCGGACATGCTCACCTGAAATGCGGCAGCCATCTGGACATATATTCCTTTACCGTCAATGAATTCCGGCATAGGAAAGGAATAACTCTGCTGCTTCTCGTCTACGAAACTGCGTCCGAAGAAGAACGGTCCTATTTCCCCCTTGTTGCTTGTCTCCTCCTCATAATGCACCATTCCGAAACCGCTTGTAACAACAGGAAATTCATCTGATGCCTCCGACACCCGGATCACCTCCGGCTCCTCGGCTCCATATGCATCCGTAAGGAAATATGTGCCGAAATCGGCATAGAAATTGCGTGTCACATGCACGGGATAGCTGACACCCGTGGCGGATGAACCTGCTTGGGAAAGGTCGGCACGCACATCCGCCTCACCATAAAATATAAGTTTGTCGGCATGACGGACAGCCGGCACGGGGGGCAGGTCATCGGGTGTGCGTTGTGTAAGCTTATAATCAGATAGGGATACAGCCGGGAAGCCGAACACGCCAACCTTTGACGGATCGGGAAATCCCATCTCCCGAAGTTCATCGTCGGTGATCTGGTGCATACCGGTGTTCCTCACCTTTATCTTAACCCAACGTCCGTCGCGCAGACGCGAGTCGCCGGCGAAATAAGCGGAAGAAAAGGCTGCGGCTTCCATTGAGACAACCACCGAAACCAACATGACCACAAATCTCACATACACACGCATGTTTTTCCTACAGGTGTAATTCATCTTATCTTCAAATCTATCACGGGAACGCCGTTGAGAGTAGCTGAGACACGCGTACCGACTACCGGCGCTACATAAAGCTGCGTGCGGCATGGGACTATCATATCGCCGGTCTTAAGCATCATAAACCGGCTTGACAATGCCACCGTGTCATCCACATGCAGCATTTCAGCCGACAAGGATATCTCATCCTTCCCGTCAAGGCATATGGTAAAGGTGCCATCAGCAGGGACGGCAATCACACGCCCCGGAGCGACAGCCCCATCAAAATTTGTTTCAAAGGCTCCGGATGGGGCACCGACGGGAGGAACTAACCTTGCCGCCAACGAGACCTCATTGTAGTAACGAGGGGCAAAGCGGGGTTCTATCCATTTGCCAAGGCGGCTGATCACCACAAGCGGCACAATCTCCAGTCTCCAGCCCTCAGCGAAATCGGGGAGGAAGAGCGGGGTGCCGCATCTTACGACGGCTGAATCGGTCAGTAACGAGGCATGGAGGCACCCGGGAGAGGGAGATGCATCCCCGGCCAACGCCACACGGGCTTCTTCCGGCCATTGGTCAAACGCTCTTTCTACCGCTATGATCTTCATCGCTGTCTACATGTCCTGTTGCAACATCTTACGGGCAGGGAGCATTTACGAATGCATCCTGTTGTACATCACCGCAAGATGGGCATAAATGGATGTATTGGAAATGACAATCCCGTCGGGCACGCAAATCCTGTAGGGAGTAAAGTTCCATATGGCTTTCACACCGGCCTCTATAAGACGGTCGGCTGTTGCCTGGGCATGCTCCACAGGTACTGTCACTATGCCTATGCCGGCTTGCAACGTCCGGCAACGCTCCTTCAGTTCGTTGATATTGTAAACGGGCAGACCGTGACGCAAGGTGCCGGCGACTGCGGGGTTTACATCGAAGCCCGCCACGATCTCAAGACCATAACGCCCAAGACCGGAATCCTGCATCAAAGCGCCTCCCAGGGAGCCCACTCCCACTATCACTGCACGGTGTTCGCGCCTGAACCCGAGGAATTCCTCAAGTTTGTGTTCGAGGAGAGCCACTTCATATCCGATCCGTGTCTTCCCTTTTATGTCCAGAAAAGAGAGATCCTTAGCAATCTGGGATGCATCGACCTTAAGCTCACGCGAAATCTGAGTGGAAGAGACGAACTCAACTTTCCGCTCACGCAAAAGGCTGACATAAGCAAGATACCAAGGCATGCGCCTCAGAGCCGGCTCTGGAATTATGTCGTGGCGAGTATTGTCCATTATAAGTAACCGTTCAAAATTACTTCAAACTGAATTGTCTTGCAAAGGTACAAAGTTTTCGCCAAATATCCGAACCGTGCATGCAGGTTTGACCTATCCACTTCAAGGCGCTGTGACAGCGAGTTTGCGGGATTCCGTCGCGGTCTTCTCCCCACTGTCTGCGTCAGATACGGTGGCACGATATATGTATATGCCGCGTTGTACCCGTCGGCCTCCAGAATCAAGCAGATCCCATGTGATAGGCATGGTGGTGAACATGTCGCTACGACCTGTCTGTGTCTTCTGCCATACAGGATGCCCCATAAGATCGAAGACCTCTACCGTCACAGTCATCGTGAGATCCGGACGATCATGCGATATATAGAAATCAGCCTTTTCCGACGCGGGATTGGAAGTAGTGTACACATCGTATATCGTCGGGATTATATCCTGTTTAACGTTGAAATTGAGAGTTGCCTCAGCAGAGTTGGGCCCGGTATCCCATACGCGCAACCTGAGCGAATGATTGCCTATCGCGAGGTTTGACAGAGGATAATTGATAGTGCCGCCGGGAGTGCCGTCGGAGAACGGAGTAAAGAAGTCCGCCACGTCGGTATAGCTCTTGGCACCTCCATCAAGATAAAGAGACATCTGGTGTCCCACACCCGCCGTGGAAAGGTTCAATGCACGATCATCGGTAACGGTGGCTATAAGCATAGGCGCGGAATTCACATCCTGTCCGTCGCGGAACGACGGATGATTGAGATACATCGTCTCAATGACCGGAGCCTTGTCGTCGGGCAGGGCATCGGGATCCACCCCGTAGACATACAGGTCGCGGCATACGCCGTTGGCTTCGCGCCCGTCGGTGGCAGAGGCATACATGTTGAGAGTAGCCTGACGGTAATTGTCGGCCACCTCGGCCGGCATAGAGACTTTCATCTCGAATGACCCTGCGGTCACGTTGGCCGAACCGACATAAAGACGGCCGCCCATCTTGTCTGTTGTATATGCTTCTCCCGGATCCTTTTCTGTCCCATATCCGTGCGTAGTAACAGAGTAATCCGCATCATACAGGGTGACGGTCACCGTGCCGTTGAAGTCGGTGAGAGGAGCGCCGAAAGGATCGGTTACATTACCGCGCAATACGGTTGTCTGCCTTGCCATAAGCTGCACAGGCTCCTCTTCACCGTCTACAGGCACCACCTGTTTGCCGCCAACCTCGTTCAGGCGAACGATATTTCCGGGATATACAAGCCGCAATGCCGGATCGCCCAGAAGCACGTACCTTAGCTTGTTCACATCATATTTTACGCCGTCTTTGGTTGCACGGCCTATCTCGTTCTTCATCGCCTGATATATCTCGCCGATGGTGCGGATGCGCCCGCTGTCGTCACGGGTGAAAAATTGCATTCCAAGCGCCTTGGTCAAGTCTCCGTTGTCGCCGATATACACCGGTCGTGTGGCGCTTATGGCCGAGATCACGCCTCCGCTCTGATTCCTGAACAAGATCTCCGCACCCGAAAGATCAGCCGAATCCCAACGCATGAAATCGCATGTGGCGGCGTATACCAGCGGCCAATGGCGCAGGTAGAAGTTGTTGAGATCGGTATATGTCACAAGATTCTCTGCAGTAAGCGACGATGGGTTGGCATGCCCGATATATGCCCAAAGCATCGCGCCCTCGTCCATGCTTTGGTAGAATTGCGTGCGAGCCTCGGGATAGGTGTTCGACACCATCTCATACTCGTCAATGTATATCTTCTTGAAAATGCCTCCGGCACCGGGTGTAAGGAGGTTGGTGCTGTCCATGGCATGCAACATGGCATCCGACTGTTTCATATGGATGCCCCCATTCTTGTCGTCGGCAAGCACAACCACATTGTTCTGCCACAGTCCGCGCGGGGATTTCTCCCTGTAGGCAATGATCTTGTCCACGGCAGCCTTGGCATCAGAGACAGAAGTGACCGGCAGACGGCCCAATGCAATGGAAAGGCGATCGCGCCCGACATTGATGCCGGAACCGTCCTCCAGGAAAGCCAGTATGTCGTCAGTAGTATAGGAGTCGTTGTCGCTCAACCCCTTGTCGGTGAACCATGCCGGCAGCATAGGATATTTGAGGCTTGCAACGCGCGATGTCACCCTGCGGTAATCATATGTGGGGCGGCTCATAAACAGGGCATATCGCAGCTTGCCCTCCCCCTCCGCTGGGGCACCGGCTGCCATGCTTCGATCGTAGAACATCTTAAGGCACTTGCGGAACGACTGCACATCAGGCATGCCCGATGAGAACTCATTGTACACTTCCTGTGGTGTCAGCACCAGTACCTGCAGAGGATCCGTCGCATCGTTGCGATGGATGTCGGCAAGACGCTCGGCCTCCGACTTCCATTCTTTGGGAGTAAAGATCACCATATCCGGCACGGGCAACGCATGGAGGTTCTGATTGCGCACCTGCTCCACGAACGTAGGGATCGGGAGCTTCCCCCCCGGTTCCCATGCAACATATGTACGACGAGCTGATGTCGATCCCCATTGCAGGCGGTCATCGATCATCTTTGTTTCCACTCCCTTGGGATAATACGGGTCGGTCACGTCCCACACGCGGGTCTCTGAGCTTGCATTTGCAAGGCGTGCATCCGAGCGCGAGGAAAGGTATATGGTCAGGTTGCGCGAAGATGGCATCTGCATCTTGCGCAGGTAAGATATGGAAATGCTGTTGAGATTCGCACGGATCACGGTACCCGATGAACTGTAATTCACACCGAGCGAAAGTTTTTCCGACTTGGCCAAGTATGTCTTGCGGCTGTTGCTCTGACGGCCATGGGTATAGGAATTATCCCCGCTGACATATTCTATCTTGTCGGTGCTGGACGCCGGCAATGACGTGCCGTTGGCCGTATATGTGAGATTGCTTCCACTTGACATGGTCAGAGCCACAAAGGAGAATTCTATATTGACGTTAGGCGTGGCTCCATCATCTCCATTCACGGAAGGATCCGCCAGATCAGTAAGCGTGAAGTCAAACGTCTGCTTGTTCTGGTACTTGAAATCCTCCCCTACCAGGAAAAAGCCCGCTTCGCCGGGAGACTCAAGATCCTTCTCATGGTAAAGACGGTCATAGAACGTGTTTACGCGTAGATCAGAATCGGGAGTAGAGACCTCCGAGAAAGGACGCTTTCCCGGACTAAAGCGCTCGGAATCATCAGGTGCTCCGTCATCGGTAAGATAGTAATAGCCCGTTAAAGTGAAGGGATTATGCTGCGGACGATACAGTTCTTCCGAGACCATACTCCACTCTACAGGCCCGAGGGCATGGAAATATAAGCCCTTCCCTGATATGTACTCCGATGCTGTCTGGGGAAGATCGTCTATATAAGAGAGGCCAAGCTGTTCTGGCAGTCTCTTTGCCCCGTAACCGTACACCCTCACTGCCGAAGGGTTGGAGAATCCCCAGGAGCGCAACGTGTTTTCCGGAATGCAGTGCATGCCGGTGGATGCCACAGCCACACGCACCCACTTCCCCGAAGAGAGACGTGAGTTTTCCGCATACGTCGTCAGATTAAGTGCAGAAGCGGAAAACGCGGAAACGACAAACGCCACTACCACGGCCACAACGGCATAAATATTTGAAAATCTTTTAGTCATGATGTTTTCATATAGATCGTTCTTGTCCCATACCTCCTAAAACAAGAAGCCGGCTATCATCTAAACGGATTTTAAAGAAATTTATTGCACTTAACCATTGGGTATTTGGCATTTAACACTATCCGCGAGAATATTCAGGCTTGACACGACCGCAGCAAGGGGGTGGGAAGGATGGATGGTGTTGAAGTCAACCGAACCTGAGATCCCCTCCACGGATCCGCGATGGCTGTACTGCCATATGACCCATGGCTGCCGGTGGTCATCCAAGGGGGGATCGGTAAACGAGCATATCCACAACGGATAATCGTCAAAATGGCCGCGAAGGTAGCGCTGATAACCGTTCTTATTGGAATATACTATAGGATCATACCCCTCACGCTGCAAAACATCAAGCATACGGCGCAATTCCCGACGGATACGGGCTACATGCACCCCATCCGCATTGCCCCATTCCTCCACATCCACTGCCGGCGGAAGTTGGAATCGGCGACCCTTGAGCGAATTGATGAAATTCCATGCCTGCATCTCCCCGTCGCGGTTGAACCGGAAGAAATGATAGGCTCCCGTCGGTATGCCGGCACGCCGCAGTCCCGTTGCATTCTGCATGAAACGCCGGTCGCAGAAGTCTGCTCCCTCTGTGGACTTTATGTATGCGAACTGCACACCGGCACCGCGCAGACGGGTGTAGTCCACCTCGCCGTTATGTGCCGAAATATCTATTCCACGTATAGGGTATTCCTCAATGGACGGATTTGCCCGTTCCGAGAAAAAACGGTTGTAGCCCCACCATCCGGCAGAGGCAATCAAGCACAAGACTGCCACGACTATAAAAACGCGCCTCTTGCGGTCTGAGAAGAATGCCTTTAACAGGTGACTCATATCCGCTCCTTTCTTCTCCAAGAAGCTGCCATCCCTTTGCAAATTCGCGAAACGGCATAGGCGACACCCAACAGAAGCACGATAAGAGCCGAGCATGGCACATCCACGTAAGTGGACATGATCAGACCGCCGGCTCCCGCCGCGACCGAGACCCCGGCAGACAGCCACATGATCCCCCCGAAACGGCGACAGAACACCTCCGCCGTCATCTGCGGCAGGGAGATCACCGCCATAAGCATCATTATGCCTACGAGCCGTATGGCAAGAACCACGCATATGGCTACCATGACGGTCATTGTCAGAGTAATGAACCTCACCGGAAGCCCTGCAACATGCGCGAAATCGCGATCGAAGGCGCACGCCACTATCTCACGGAATTTCCATACGAAGAAGCCCCCGAGAAGCAAAGTATAAATTGCGAAAATCCAGAGATCGGCTGAGGATATGTTAAGTATGTTTCCGAACAGGAACGAATTCAACTCGGGTACAAATCCCGGAGTAAGGAACACGAAAAGCACACCCAACGCCATGCCGATAGACCAGACGACGGCTATGGCCGAATCCTCACGCACACGATAGCGGGCAGACATCCACTCCACGATCAAGGAGGATCCCACAGCAAAGACACCCGCCATGGCAATAGGGTTGACCCCGAGATAATATCCCAGTCCCAAACCGCCGAAACAGGCATGGGTCACACCGCCCGTTATCGCAGCAAGCCTGCGAGCCATGACGTATGTCCCAACCATGGCGGTGGCAACGGCTATTATGAGCACACCGGCGAAAGCGTTGACAAAAAAACTATACCCAAACAGTTCACTCATACATTTTCCTTATGCCTGGCGGCCTCCCGACGCGCCTCGGCCACAATCATAAGCAGTTCGTCGCGCACCTCCGAAGGCAGCTCTATACCACGCAACTGTATGCTGCGTGCCCAGGGGGCAATGTCAGTGGGCAGAAGCGTAAGAAGTACGTCGCGGAACTCCTCTATCTCCTCTTCGCCATAGCTGTCAGAGGCACGCCCGACGAACTTGTCAAGGTCTTCGTCGTCAAAATATTCTATTTTCTCACTTACGGCTGCAAGCAGTGAATCTTTCTCGCATGTGACATGCATGCCACAGCATGCGCTGTCGTCCCCGTCCTCATCCTGCACACGATCAGGCATCGGCCCCATGGTAGGATCTTGTGCAGTGCCGCGCCTCACATCGCGCCGATGGAAAAGGTAGAGGACAAAAACCGTGACCACCAATGCGAGAAGAATGATCAAAGCACCTTTCATGCCTGCCCCTCCTCTTCCTGAACAGCATCCCCTGATGTCACGTCAACCACCTGGAATCCTACAGCGCGAAGATCGTCCCAATAGCGGGGATAAGACTTGGTGACGCACTCGGCACCGTCGATCGTAATGCCCGGCAGATAAACGGCCACAGGCGCAAGAGCCATGGCCATACGATGGTCGGCATGCGCGCTGAATCCGGGAAGCGCTGCCACAGGATGTGTCTTTCCCTCCCATTCGAGGCCGAAATCGCGCACCTTCTCCACCACGCGGCCAATCTTGTCCATCTCCTCGCATATGGCTGCCAGCCGGTCGCATTCCTTGGTGGCCAACGTGGCAAGCCCTACGAACTTGAACGGCACCCCGATAAGGCAGCATGTCACGGCAAGAGCCGGTGCGAGATCGGGATTGTCCGTAAGATCCAGGTCAAGGCGCCCGTAAATTTCCGGCGAGGGGCACAATTGAACGCCGGTCTCCACATCATCCGTGGAAAGGGTCACCCCGAGGCAATCGAAATATTTAGCGGCTGCACGGTCGCCCTGTATGCTGTTCTCGGGTAGGTTGGTAAGGGTGATCCATCCCGCCGACAAGGCCGAGACCTCAAACCAGAAAGCTGCAGCCGACCAGTCTCCTTCAAGAGGTTGATCCAACGTTGAATAATCGGCAGACGGCACCGAGATCCTCAACGGTTCGCGCGAGACCTCCACACCCCGTTGCCGCATCATTTCAATCGTCATGAGTATGTATGGCAACGACACCGGCTCCCCACCGAGATTCACCGTAAGACCCATCGTCATATAAGGGGCTATCATCAACAGTGCCGAAATGAACTGTGATGACACGGTTGCATCTATCGTCACTTCTCCCCCCACAAGCGCGCATCCCCTGATCTTAAGAGGGGCATATCCCTCATTCTCAAGATAGTCTACCTGCGCACCGCACCGACGCAATGCAGCCACAAGAGGCTCCATCGGACGCTCGCACAACCGGGAAGTACCGGTAATCTCCACTTCCAACCCGGGCTGTATGGCGAAATAGGCGGTCAGGAAACGCAGTGCCGCTCCGGAAGATTGCACGTCAACGTTTACGCATTTCCCGGGCGTTGCCTCACGCACAGCTTTCATGGCCTCTATCATTACACGGGTATCGTCGCAGTCAGCCAACACATCGTGGGGAGCGTCATGGTTTACCCCGGCAAGCGCATCGAGTATGAGCATGCGTGTGGAGATGCTTTTCGACAAAGGGAGCGTGACCACCCCGTCTTCAATCAGTTCACCGGGGGGCAGAATCGCATATTTCATTTTTAGAGTTTCTTTATCAGAGGAATCAGAGTTATCAGAGGAATCAAATAATATACGGGAGCGGTCTACAGGGATTAGCGGGCAGCCTCTTCAACGTTACACTCCACATTGCATTCGGCAAGCGCCTTCTCCAACTTCCCAAGAGCCTCAAACAGGGCGCAACGGGGGGTTGCCACATTAACGCGCATGAAGCCATGACCTTGGGGGCCGAACATCTCGCCGTCGTTGAGGGCAAGTCCGGCATGGTTCACAACAAGATCCACAAGCTCATCGTGATCCATCCCGAGTCCGCGGAAGTCCATCCAGACGAGGAAGGAAGCCTGCGGCCGAACCATGCGGATGCCCGGCAGACGGGTGGATATGTATTCCTGCATCGCGTCCAGGTTCCCTTCTATGTATTCCACAACCTCTTCAAGCCAAGCCTCTCCGTTGGTATAGGCGGTCTCGGCACCGATGGTGGAAACGAATGTGGTGGCATTGAACTCGTTTACGTCCAGCCAATGGAAGAACGGCTCTCGAACTTCAGGATTCTTGATCACGCACCATGAACTTACGAGTCCCGGGATGTTGAATGTCTTGCTCGGCGCTCCGAAGGTGATAGCCACAGCCTCGGCATCCTCGCCGCAGGCTGCAAACGGGTAATGGGTGCGTCCCCCGAGCATGAGGTCGCCATGGATCTCGTCGGATATCACCAGAACGCCGTATTTGCGCGCCAGCCGTCCGACTTCCGCCAACGTCTCGAGGCTCCACTGCAATCCCACAGGATTGTGGGGATTACAGAGCACCATCATGCGGGGATGCTCGCGTGAGAAGATCTCCTCCAGTTCGGGAAGATTCATCTCATAGCTGCCGTCGGATGTTGGCACAAGCGGATTTGGCACGACCACGCGTCCGTTGCCCTCTATGACGATCCTGAACGGATGATAGACCGGGGGCTGGATTACAACCTTGTCACCCTTGGAAGTGAAGAAATTTATGGCGAAAGCGATACCTTTCACCACCCCCGGCACATATGTAAGTTCCTCGCGACGCACTTCGAAGCCATGGCGGCGGTGCAGCCAGTCCATTATTGAACTCCAATATGTGTCCTTGGGACGGGAGTAACCGTAGATAGGATGCGATATGCGCTCCTGAAGCGCCCTGGTTATTTCAGGGCACACACAGAAATCCATGTCGGCGATCCAGAGAGGGGTAAGATCCTCCTTGCCGAAAAGCACACGCAGGTCATCGATCTTTGTACAACCACTGCCGTGGCGGTCAATCACTTCGTCAAAATTGTATTTTTTCATCGCGCGGTATTATGAGAGGGAAACTGAAGTCTGTCAGATTCTTGAGCCGTCCATAAACGCTTCAGGAGCACTCATGCGGCTATCGGTAGCAAATTTACGGAAAAAGTTCCGTATTCCAATCGTCACGCGTCAGAAAGTATGGCTCTCCGGACACTATAAGAGGCAGACATGACGTTATGGATATAACCAACAATGCGGAATCATGGAAAAGTGGAAAACTTTGGCAAGCGAATACCTGTGCCGCCGTCCATGGATGACGGTAAGAAGGGATGCCGTGCAACTACCCAACGGAGTGGTGAACGACGAATACTATATACTCGAATATCCTACATGGGTGAACGTAATCGCGATCACCAAGGATGGGAAATTCCTGATGGTAGAGCAATACCGCCACGGATTGCAGGACATATTCACGGAACTGGTGGCCGGAGTGGCCGAGCCGGGCGAAGAACCCCTCACAGCAGCCAAGAGGGAACTCCTTGAGGAGACCGGATACGGCAACGGCACCTGGAGGCTCAACATGGTGATCAGTGCAAACCCCGGCAGCCAGAACAACCTGTCATACTCTTTCATAGCGGAAGGGGTGGAGCGCATCGGCGAACAGCATCTCGACTCCACCGAGGACGTGAGGGTAAAACTTCTCACCGAGGATGAACTATACGGAATGCTTGCCAACGACGAGGTGAAACAGTCCCTCATGGCTGCTCCGCTATGGAAATATTTCGCTACAAGGAAGCAATCGGGCAAAGAGAGATCAAAATAGAACCGACCTATTCCCGGGAGCCGTCTGCCAGGAAACAAGCGGCGAGCATGACGGCACGGCGAAAAGCCGTGGGTTGCCCCGGCACTGTGATGAACAGGTGCGTAGTGCCCGGGAGGACTTCACGGTCTGCGGCAACGCCCGCCTCCCTCAGCCGTGCGTACATCTCCCCGCCTTGATCGCGAAGTATGTCATGGTCTGCGTTCACTATCAGCACAGACGGTAATTGCGCCAGATCTTCTTTCGGTGCGCAATAAGGGGAAATGAACGGTAAGGCAGGATCATCAGTACCGACATAAGCCTCATTGAACGCCTCCATGATGCTGCCGTCAAGCCCGAATCCTTTGCCATACCTTATCCAAGAATCGGAACCGTCGTTCCAGACCTTCACAACAGGATAAAAGAGCACCAACGATCTGATGTCGGGAAATCTTCCATCTGACAATACATCATCATCCATACCTTTTTCATGGACAAGACGGAGCGCCGTGGCCATAGCAAGATTTCCCCCCGCACTGTCACCGCCTATGGATATTCCTTTTGGATCAAGGCCATATTCGGAAGCATGTTCGAAAGCGAAACACACAGCCTTGACACAGCAATCCAAGGGTGCGGGGTAAGGATTTTCCGGTGCAAGGGGATATTCAACCGCCAAAACCGCAATTCCGCCCTCACTTACAAGCTCACTGCAAAAACGCACACAACTGTTGATGCTTCCGAAGCACCATCCACCACCATGCAGATATACCAGCACCGGCAACAGACTGCCGGATCTGGCCGGTACGTACAGCCTGTATTTCCCCTCAATATCGGTCGCAGAGACACCCTCTGGGAGCGCCGTAAGACCATTGCGTGATTTCCTGACCGCCTCAAGCGCAGACATGTCACCTCTCATCGCCAGTCTGACAGCCCTTTCCTGCGAATCCTGCAAATCGCGGGGCATATGGCTTATGAAATCAATCGCCTCCCTTTCCATGGTTTCGCAATCGGACTGCGCAAACGCATCGGCAGCAAGCAACGCCGCCCCGGCCAATACGCTACACATGGTTCCAATCATAGCATCTACCATTCCTAAATTAAATATAAATTTTAGAGCGCAAAGTTACCAAGAATCGCCGAACGGCTTCCAAATAATTTTATTTTGCCGGGTTGTTTTTTTGTATTATATTTGCGGTGCTCACTCAAGAGGGGTGCCCGGAGCAAAGGCGCGGGCTGAGATCATACCCTTGGAACTTGAAGCGGTCAACACCGCCGTAAGGACTTGACACCAATCCCGTAAGACTGATTTCCGACATCCCGTCTTGACAAGCAGACCCAACAACTTCATGGCATGCGGCGTTCAAAGTAAAGCAAACCGCATGACAAGAGGATACATGACAATTATTTTGCTTTTATGGATGTAGAAATCAACGGTCGCCACATCCAGGTGGCAGAGGGATGCACTACTCTCAGACAATTGCTTGAACAGGAAGGTTTCACCGGGGTCGGACAGGCCGTGGCGGTAAACAACCGCGTGGTGCCGCGCACTGACTGGGAGGACATGCCTGTGACAGAAGGGATGAAACTCACCGTGATACGCGCCGTGTGTGGAGGATGATGCCATGGAACTGATAGCCATAACAGTCCCCTATTTCTATCCGGCGGAAGCAACCGACATAACCCATGCACTGGACAACGGACGATTCAACCGGGTGCACATCCGCAAACCCGATGGAACGGAGGCCGACATGCGCAGACTGCTGGAGGAGATCCCTGCCAGACTGCGATCGCGCCTCTCGCTACACGACTTCCATAATCTCGCCGCAGAACACGGCATCGGGGGGATACACCTCAACAGCCGCAATCCGGTCGCACCTACCGACTGGAGAGGACTGACAAGCCGCTCGATCCATAAAGTAGAGGAGATAGGAGGGATAACCGAAGATTATGCCTTTCTAAGCCCCATATTCCCAAGCATATCCAAACCCGGATACCATGCAGATTTCAACCTTGCCGAACTGTCCACGCGCCTTACTCCACGAATCTATGCCCTGGGAGGAGTTAGCCGCACAAGGCTCCCATTATTGGAAAAGGCCGGATTCGCCGGCGCGGCCATGCTCGGCGCCGCATGGAACAGGGAGATAGATCCTAAGTCTTTCCGGCTGCAGTTCATAACCCACGGAGCTTCAGCCGTAGAGGTGACGGATGGTGCAGTCAAAGCCGTGGAGGGCGGATGCCGCTGGGTTCAGGTGCGTATGAAGGATGCGCCGATCCATGAGGTAGAGGAGGCCGTAAGGGAGCTTGCGCCACTCCGCATAAGCCATGGGGTGACATTGCTTGTGGACGACCATGTGGAGCTTGCGGCAAGACTCAGCTGCCTTGACGGGGTGCATATCGGCAAGAATGACATGCCGGTACAGGAGGCCAGAAAACTTCTCGGCCCCGGAAAGATACTTGGAGCGACTGCTAACACATTCTCCGACCTAAAGGCTGCCGTCGCCGCAGGTGCAGACTACGTAGGACTTGGCCCTTTCCGGTTCACCACGACAAAAAAGAATCTCAGCCCCGTGCTCGGGACGGAAGGATATGCCCGCATACTCCGCGAGTGCCTGGACGAAGGACTTGCAGCCCCCGTTGTAGCCATCGGGGGGATAACCGACGGAGACATTCCCGGCATAATGCAGACCGGCGTGCAAGGGATAGCCGTAAGCGGAAGCATCCTGCGTGCCGCCGATCCGGCACATGAGACAGAAAAAATCATCCGAATAATAGAAAACACAAACATACTGACATGAGCAATCTCATAATCGGCGGAAAGGAATTCACCTCACGCCTTTTTGTCGGAACGGGAAAATTCCGCTCCAACCAACTGATGGAGGAAGCCATAAAGGCTTCCGGCTCGCAAATGGTCACCGTGGCCATGAAGCGCATAGACATGGACAATCGCGAGGACGACATGCTGCGCCACATAATGCACGAAGGAATACAGCTGCTTCCCAACACATCCGGGGCACGCAACGCCACAGAAGCGGTGTTGGCAGCACAACTGTCCCGCGAGGCTTTCGGGACAGATTTTCTCAAACTGGAGATACACCCCGATCCGAAATATCTGCTTCCCGATCCGGTGGAGACACTGAAAGCCACCGAGGAACTTGCAAAGATGGGATTCATAGTGCTCCCCTACATACAGGCCGATCCCGTGCTGTGCAAACGCCTCGAGGAGGCGGGAGCCGCCACTGTAATGCCTTTGGCCGCACCGATCGGCTCAAACAAGGGGCTTGTGACACGCGAACTTCTCAAGATCATAATAGAGCAGAGCCGTGTACCGGTGGTAGTGGATGCCGGACTTGGCGCTCCTTCCCATGCAGCGGAAGCCATGGAACTGGGTGCCGATGCCGTGCTCGTAAATACTGCAATAGCCGTAGCCGGCGACCCTGTGCGTATGGCACGTGCTTTCGCGGATGCCACCGTGGCCGGACGTGAAGCCTACGAGGCCGGGCTTGGTGCGGTAGTAGAACATGCAGAGGCATCCTCTCCACTGACATCATTCCTCATGGACTGAAAAAATCATTCACATGTTTTCAGAATATCTAAAGACGCATTACGACTGGGACACCACCACCCGGGAGATCACGGCAATGACGGCAGAGGATGTGGAGCACGCACTCGGCAAGGAGCATCTTGACGACCGCGACTTCATGGCTCTCATCTCCCCCGCCGCAGCCCCATACCTGGAGACTATGGCACGCCGCAGCAAGGCGTTGACCGAACGCCGTTTCGGCAAGACGGTCAGCATCTTCATTCCGTTGTACATAACCAACTCATGCACCAATTCATGCGTGTACTGCGGCTTCAACCGTCACAACAAGTTCGCCCGCGTAGTGCTCACTCCCGAGCAGATAGAGGCCGAATGCAAGGCTATAAAGGCGATGGGGCCGTTCGAGAACCTGCTGCTCGTGACCGGAGAGAATCCCGCCGTGGCGGGCACCGACTACATAGAACGCGCCCTACAGGTTTGCCGTCCCTATTTCAGCAACCTGACCATAGAAGTGATGCCCCTCCCGACCGAGGACTATGCACGCCTGACCCACTCTGGACTGAACGGTGTCATCTGCTTCCAAGAGACATACAACCACCTGCGCTACAAAGTGTACCACCCCGCAGGGATGAAGTCGAAGTTCGAATGGCGTTGCGACGGTTTCGACCGCATGGGACAGGCCGGGGTACACAAGATCGGGATGGGAGTGCTCATAGGGCTGGAGGACTGGAGGACGGACGTGACCATGATGGCACGACACCTCATGTACCTGCGCAAACGCTACTGGCAGACCCGCTACTCAGTGAACTTCCCGCGCATGCGCCCGTCGGAATCAGGCTTCCAGCCCAATGTGGTAATGTCAGACCGTGAGCTGGCACAGCTCACCTTCGCTTTCCGCATCTTCGATCCCGATGTGGACATCTCCTATTCAACCCGCGAGAACCATACGTTCCGCAACAATATGGCCACCCTCGGGGTGACCACCATGAGTGCCGGGTCAAAGACCGATCCCGGAGGCTATGCCACATATCCCGATGCACTCGAACAGTTCGCCATAAGCGATCCCACATCTCCGGCACAAGTGGCCGCAGACCTGCGTGCACTCGGCCGCGAGCCTGTATGGAAAGACTGGGATCGGATATTCGACTGAAAGCCATGACCGCGAACAATGATTTTACCGAAAGATACTCCCGGCAGACAATGCTGCCGGGATTCGGAGAGGAAGGACAGCAGAAACTTCTGGCCTCTTCCGTCCTGATCATAGGAGCCGGAGGACTGGGCGCGCCCGTGGCCACCTACCTGACCGGTGCCGGTGTCGGACATATCGGGATAGCGGATCCGGACACGGTAAGCCTCTCCAACCTTCAACGCCAGACGCTCTATAGCGAACAGGACGTGGGAAAACCGAAGACGGAGTGCGCCATAAAGCGCCTTGAAGCCATGTCATCAGTACCGAGCTTCACCGCTCATCCTCAAGGGATCACACCACAGAACGCGCAGGAAATCATCAGACGGTACGACCTCGTGATTGATTGCACCGACAATTTCCCTACCCGATACCTGATAGACGATTCATGCGCCAAATGCGGGAAACCATGGGTACACGGAGCAATCGGAGAGTTCCACGGGCAGGTATCGGTGTTCAACCATCGGCAACATCGCAGATATACCGACCTGTACCCCGACCGCGACACCCTGTGCAACCTTCCAAGAAGAACAACCGGAGTGATCGGAGCCGTACCCGGAGTGATCGGATCAATACTAGCCTCGGAAGCTATAAAAATCATAACCGGCATCGGCGAATCTCTTGAAGGACATCTTTTCACTATCGACCTGCTAACCATGCAGACCGTAATACTTGACTTTTAAGCTATTGAAATGACATCATTTGACCAATACGCATCGGAATACGACAGCTGGTTCCTACAGAACCCCAACGTGTTGCTGAGCGAGGTGCGCCTCGTGGCATCAACGCTTGCCGACGCGCCACACCCTATCCTTTCCGTAGGATGCGGGAGCGGCCTTTTTGAAAAGATAATGCGCGATGATTTCGGCATCGTGGTATCGGACGGAGTGGAACCGTCATGCGGAATGGCCGAGATAGCCCGGAAGCGCGGCATGGAGGTAACCGTGGCCACAGCAGAGGAGTTTGACTACCCTGTCGGAAAATACGGCACTATAATCTTCAACGGTTCCCCAAGCTACATCACCGATCTGGCATCAGTGCTCCGCAAGGTATATGCGGCATTGCCGGAAGGGGGACGGGTGATACTGGTTGACGTACCCAAGGAGAGCACATACGGGCAGATGTACAATCTGGCAAAGGCTCTCGGCACATGGGATCACCCGCTGCTTGAAGGCTGCTATCCTCCCAACCCATATCCAATAGAATTCGTAAAACAAGCCAACTGGCGCACCACGGCGGAAAAGATACGCCTGATGAAAGAGGCGGGGTTCAAGAACCTGTGCGCCTCACAGACCCTGACGACACATCCGCTCTACTCGGACTTAACGGCAGAGGAACCCGTTTCCGGATATAACCGTGGCGACTATGTGGCTGTATGCGCAATAAAATAACCATATCCAAATGACCGATCAAAAGAAATGGAGCGCCGAGGCATGGGATGCCTCCCTCCCTATATATGAGGCCATACTCCGCCTCCCCTTCATCACCGAACTTGCCGACGGCACCCTTGATCCTGCTGTTTTCCGGCGCTATATCGAACAGGACAACCTGTACATCACCGAATACAGCCGTGTATTGGCTCACATCGCATCGCGCCTCGGTGACATAGAGGACATGGATGCCTTCCTGAAATTCGCCGGCGACGGTGTGCTGATGGAGAAAGCATTGCATGCTATGTATGTCAGCGACGGCACACGTGAGATGTCGCCTGTCTGCCTCTTCTATACCTCACTGCTAAAATCGCAGGCCATGGAGGATGTGGCGATAGAAGCTGCGGCGATACTCCCATGTTTCTGGATATATCTGGCCGTAGGAAAGCACATTCTCTCCATAGCCAAGCTTGAAAACAACCCGTATGCAGACTGGATAAGGGCATACAGCGATCCGGCGTTCGACGCCTCCACGGAGAAAGCCATAGCCATATGCGACAAACTTGCCGCGAAGGCTGATGCCACCACCCGTACCAGAATGACAGACATATACTTAAAGGCATCGCGTCTGGAGTGGTTGTTCTGGGAAAGCGCCTACACTCCGCGTCCATGGCCTGTATGAACCTAAATGACAAAAATAAAAGATGAGATACAACACCGCCTTGACAATAGCCGGAAGCGATCCCTCGGGAGGTGCCGGACTGCAAGCCGACTTGAAGACTTTTTCAGCACTGGGGGTTTACGGCGCATCTGCCGTGGTAGCCGTGGTAGATGAAAATACAATAGGAGTATACGGGGTGCACCCGATACCTGAGAATTTCGTGGCCGGACAGATTCGATCCGTGCTCTCCGACATAGGTGCCGATGCCGTGAAGATAGGGATGCTGCACAGTTCCAGCCTCATACGCACTGTCCTCTCCACGTTGCAGGAATATCCAGACGTGCGCCGCATCGTGCTTGACCCGGTGATGGTGGCAACCTCCGGCGATCCCCTTCTGGAAACCGAAGCCATATCTACCCTGCGCGACGAACTGATGCCTTACAGCAAGGTAATCACCCCCAACCTGCCGGAAGCCTCATTGCTGCTGGGAGAGACCGTAGATCATCAGGATCAGCTTGAAGAGGCCGCACGCTCACTCTCACGTCTCAGCGACCAGAAGGTTTCCGTGATGCTCAAGGCGGGGCATCTGGAAGGGACGGACACGCTCGTGGACATATTCTACAACGCGGAAAAAGACACCTTCCTGCACCTCCCGTCACCAAAACTGCGCACCGTGAACACCCACGGCACCGGCTGCACCCTCTCTTCAGCCATTGCCTCCTTCCTGGCCAAAGGTGCCGACCTGGATACCGCAGCCCGCTACGGAAAGGAATACATAACCGCCGCCGTATCAGCAGGTGCCGGATATGAAATAGGACACGGTCACGGCCCGGTTCATCATTTCCACAACTGGTGGAAATAAAGCGGTGACAATTAGTAATTAGAAATTAGCAATTAGTAATCTTGGGATCAGAGGGATCAGAGACATCAGAGGTATCAGAGGAATCAGAGGCATCAACTGATTTTCTCAATTTCTAAATTTCTTATTTCTTAATTTCTCCTTTTCTCAATTTCTTGATTTCTTGCTTGACTTCTCCTGCTCTAATTTCTTACTTCTAAAAAATGAATATAATCCCTGCACGGCGCACAGACGCGCGAATGATTGCCAAGGCCGTAATGATGGCCGTAGGCGACGAGATTTGCCGCGATTTCGCGGGCAACGACCATACTATGGCCGACGTGGAAGCCTTGTTCACCGAGCTGGCTGAAATGGAGGACTCTCAGTACAGCTTCCTAAACACCCTCGTTGCCCTTGACGAAGAGGGGAACGTAGCCGGATTATGCATCGGATATGACGGTGCAAAGCTTCACACCCTGCGTGAGCGGTTCTTTGAAACGGCAAAGCGGCGACTGCACCGAGACATGACCGGTATGGACGACGAAACCACTCCCGACGAGTTCTACCTTGACACCCTCGCCGTATGGCCGGCATACCGAGGCAAAGGGCTTGGGGCAAAGTTGCTGCTTGCCCAGACCGCACGCGGGCATGCGATTGGGAAACCGGCGGGACTGCTTGTGGACAAAACCAATCCCAAGGCAGAAGCCCTCTATCGCAAACTCGGATTCGAACCCGACGGCGAACGACCGTTCGCCGGGGTAGTAATGAACCACCTCATGCTAAGGCCATCAACCTCGGATCAGGATTAAGACAGGAAAATAAACCTCCAAAAAATTTTGCAATCTCCGGAAAAACTTTCGTACCTTTGCATCCGCAAACATAGGCAACATCCATCCAGACGTTGCCTCCGATCAGGAAAGATGCCGGAGTGGTCGATCGGGACGGTCTCGAAAACCGTTGTACCCTT
>CAJTYH010000010.1 GCA_910583675.1 uncultured Muribaculaceae bacterium | reverse complement strand
ACTCCGTGTCATACGACAGCGCGGACTTTCGCATAAGAAATGGCTGGACATTCGTACCGTCATCATTCGTTGCCGGAATATTATTCCAGAAATCACGAAGGAACTCAACAGCATCCAAAAGGTTTGACTTGCCACTGGCATTAGCTCCGAGAACAACTGCAAAACGGAGCAACCGCACCCCGTCAGGCATTGTGACAACGCTATTGTAACGGTCATCACTCGAAGGCTCGAAACTTAGTTCAACCTCGTCACGGAATGACTTGAAGTTTTTTATTTTCAGCTCTTGTATCATCGTAGGTGGCTTAATATGGCAAAGTTAGCCATTAAAAGCGATATCACCAAAACAAAAGCCTCAAATCCCTAATTTCAACTCCCAAACAAGAACAAATGTCGCCAAATCAACAATCAAAAATATAAATATAACCAGATTTAGTAATTCCAGAAAAAATCCATAGAATTTTAAGACAAATCACTTTATAGACGGTTCATCCCCCAAGCCTTCGGAAATACCAGTTTTGGTTCAGTCGCCAACCGAAAAAATCCGTCGAAACCTAATCTGTTCTGCTACCGAGATCTGCGGTTGGTTATATGATAAAATAAAGACATAAAAAGAAAAAACTTACCCTGAGCGCGCTGTTCTTACGGGAAGCGGGGTAAGTATGTTACTGCAAATTAAACACTTTTATTTGGAATAAAAAAACAATCAGAGATTGCGCTACAAAACTTGTTTCCGAACCACGATTGCCGCCCGAACATATCAGAGGCGCAAAACCGGGAGAACCCAAGCCTTGCGCCTCGTATCAATTGCATCTGTTTACGTCAGATCACTGCCGCCGTAAATGCAGCCTACGGCGTGGGGCAGGATTGCGGGATCAGTAGTTTTCCACGCGGCGCTGGAAGTAGGCCTGGGGCTTGCGACAGATCGGGCACGCCTTGGGGGCATCCTTGCCTACATGGATGTAACCGCAGTAACGGCACTGCCACTGGGTGGTGGCATCGGGATCAGAGAAGGTCTGACCGGCCTCGAGGCGTGCGAGCATCTTGAGGTAACGGGCCTCATGCGACTGCTCCACGATGGCCACGTTGGCAAACAGGTTGGCAATGGCTGTGAACCCTTCCTCACGTGCCACCTGCGAGAACTCCACGTACATCGCAGACCATTCCTCATGCTCACCCATGGCAGCCTCACGCAGGTTGCGGGCGGTATCGCTCACGGGGCCGGCGGGATAAGATGCCGTGATCTCAAGCATGCCTTCGTCAAGGTAGGAAAAGAACATCTTGGCATGGGCGAACTCCTGTTCGGCCGTCTCCATGAAAATAGCCGCTATCTGTTCGTACCCCTCCTCACGAGCCACATCCGCGAAAATGGAGTAGCGGTTACGTGCCTGCGACTCGCCGGCAAACGATTTCAAAAGATTCTGTTCGGTACGTGTACCCTTTATGCTTTTCTTATCCATGTCATATAATGGTTTAATCTGTTATTTTTATCCATATGCCCCGGACAAGCGCACGCTCCCCGAAGGCACTCATCCCTAAAACACCGATCCCATCCTGTTTGTTCAGCGAAAAACTGACGGTCACGGATGGCTGTTAAGACTGAATTTGCTATCTTTGCAGGATAATGGGCAGGAAAGCCCATCCACCACAACAGTGACGACTACAGAATGAGAAACAAGATAGGACATGCCGGACGCTCAGTTGCGCTCGGCACAGCGTTGGCGGGAGCCATATGCGTCTGCGGACAGACCGTTCCCTCGGCTGCCGGCGCACTCAATGCCACCCTGCCGGACGCAAAGGGGTATGCGGCACGCGGCACCCTAATGTCAAACGACGCCAACACCCGTGGGGCGGTAGACCAGTACACCCAGGCGCTCGCACTCCTACCCGCCGGCTGCGAAAAGGAGCGTACCCTATGGGAGCGCACAGTGACATCACTGACGCTGCCGGGCACCGACGGCATCACGGCCATAGAGGATTTCATACATGAATATCCCGCATCACCGCGACGCGAACTCGCTCTGCTCGCCATAGGAGACATCCTCTACGACCGGGGGGAATGGAACGCCGCGCTGAGAGCCTACCGCACGGTAAACCCCGAGGCGCTGAACTCCTTGGTGGCGGAAGCATACACCCTTCACATGGCCTACTGCCTCCTCAAATCAAGCGAATACGACAAGGCGCGCCTCATGCTTGAAAGCCTCATCGGCACACCCTCAGGCAACGATGCACGCTTCTACCTCGGCTACATCTCCTATGTAAACGGAAAATATGCCGACGCACGCCGAGAACTGGAGGCCGTAAACAGCTCCACAGGAATGCCCGCGGCAATGGCGGACTATTACCTCGCCCAGATGGCATACATGCGCAAGGACTACCAGGAAGCCGCCAGACTGGCAAAACGGGTGGCATCGTTGCAGGGAGTTGAGCCGGAATTCGAATACGAGGCGCTCCGGGTAGCCGGCGAATCGCTATACGAACTCGGCAAGGAGAAAGAAGCGCTCGAATATCTCAACCGGTATGCATCCATATGCCCCTCGCCGCGTCCCTCGTCGCTATACATCCTCGGACTGGAGGACTACAACCGTGGGGATTGGAAACAGGCCATCGAGCGCCTCACCCCCGTGACCGACGACACCGAAGCCATGGGACAGAGCGCATACCTCTTCATCGGACAGAGCTACATGCACCTGGGCAACTTCAACGCAGCCGCAATGGCCTTTGAAAAGGCATATCGTCCCTGCGGGGATGCCAAAGTGCAGGAAGCCGCGCTCTACAACCTCGCCATAGCACGCATGCAGGGGGGCAAGACACCGTTCGGCAGTTCAGCCGGGCTGCTTGAGGAGTTCCTTGAGCGCTTCCCCAACTCGGAGCATGTGCCGCTTGTGGCCGATTACCTCGTCAAGGGCTACATGACCGACAACAACTATGAAGCCGCCCTTGAGGCCATAAACAAGGTGCAGCACCCCAACGACGCGGTGCTCGGGATAAAACAAATGGTGCTATACTCCCTCGGCACACGCGAGCTGCAGCGCTCACAACCGCGTGCAGCCCTCCCACATCTCCGCGAGGCTGCCTCCATGAGCCGCCTAAGTCCAGAAGTGGCCGCAGAGGCCACACTCTGGATGGGCGAATGCCAATACAAGCTCGCCGACTATCAGGGAGCCGTGAAAAGCTACAACAACTACCTCCGTCAGTCAAGCGGTTCGCAGCGAAACCGCGCACTCGCCTATTACGACCTGGGCTACGCACGCTTTGCCCTGAAGGATTTCAAGGATGCCAAGGCCGACTTCCGCAAATTTCTGAAACAACCGGCGGGAGCCGACAAGCACATGATCGCCGACGCATGGAACCGACTGGCCGACTGCGACTATTACACCCGCAACTTCACCGAAGCCGCCGAGAACTACCACGCCGCATATGAGGCCAACCCGCAGGGAGGGGACTATCCCGTATACCAGCAGGGCATAATGAAAGGCCTCACACGCGACTATCAGGGCAAAATAGACACGCTCAACGACCTCATGACCGAATTCCCCGGATCTCCCCTTGTGCCGACAGCACTGCTGGAGATCGGCGAAAGCTACGGCGAACTCGGACAGGAAGGACGCGCCGTGGAAACATACACGGCGCTCGTAAGCCGCTACCCCTCCACTGACCAGGGACGGCAGGGACAACTGATGCTCGCCATCACGTACCTCAACAGCGGCAACCGCTCCAGAGCCATCGACCATTATCGAAAAGTAGTGGAAATGTACCCGTCGTCGGAGCAGGCACGCGTCGCGGCGGAAGACCTCAAGCAACTGTACACCGACGACGGTCGTATAGACGAATATGTGGCACTGATGGAAAGAGTGCCCGACGCACCCCGCATGGAGACCGCCGAACTGGCCGAACTGACGCTGCAAAGCGCCGAGAAGGCACGCGAAGCCGGACGGGAAGCTGACGCATTGCGCCTGGCCACGGAAGTAGTGGAGCGTTTCCCCGACTCCCCGGAGGCAGTGGAGGCACTTACCATCAAGGCTGAAGCCGAACTGGCCAAGGGGGATGCGGAAGCCGCCCTCCTATCCTACCGCGCACTCGAACAGAAATCCTCATCCGCCCACTCACTCAACACCGCCCGAATGGGCATCATGCAGGTGAGCCGCGACATGACCGACTATGCCACCGCACTCGAAATGGCCGACCTCCTTCTCGGTTCGTCAGCCCTTGGAGCATCTGAACAGAGCGAGGTGGCATTCACCAAGGCACTCTCCCTGAGCGCCACCGGCAAAGGGGACGAGGCAGTGGAGATCTGGGAAAAGCTCGCCCAGGATCCGGAGACGCTGAACGGCACGAAAAGCGCACTGTACCTGGCTCAATACCACTTCGACAAAGGTCAGACCGACACGGCATTGAAGGAGATCAACGCGCTCATAGATGCCAATCCCCCGCATGACTACTGGCTCGCACGCGGATTCATACTCCTAAGCGACATACTCCGCTCCAAGGGCAACACCTTTGAAGCCGACGAATACCTGCGCTCGCTCAAGGAGAACTATCCAGGCACGGAACCGGACATCTTCCGCATGATAGACGAGAGAAGCGACAATAACAAATAACCCGATTAATTGAATCAAGTTTTGCGACACAACATATTGATAGCCGCCATATTGACGGCAACTGCCGGAAACATCGCCCATGCGCAGCTCAACAAGGAGATAACCATAGAGCGAGAGATAGTGCCCGAGGTGCGTGCCGCCTCCAGGCTTGACATATTTCCGAAGGCATTGAGCATCAACACATCCGCCACCGACCTGCGCTTCATGGATTACTCATCTCCCAGCGCATTGACCCCGGGATTGCAACTGCTCGAACCCGCCACCACCGAAGCAGCCATCCCCCCTACCCCCTATCGCGGCTATCTTGACGCAGGATATTTCCCGGCAGCCACCGTGGGCGTATCAGCCGGATACGGCATACTCTCATCCGACCGCACGAACCTTGACGTATGGGGACAGTTCAACAACATCTCATACAAGGATCGTCCGTTCAGCGGATTCGACAAGATCACTTACAAACAGCTCTACGGCGCATTGGGGTTGAAGTTCGCACAGCGCATCGGGGATGCCGGCACACTCTCACTGTCAACCGATTTCGCATACAGGGGATTCGACAACCTTGACGCACTCCTGATCAACAGCGCATCCACGCTTGACGAGGCCGACAAGATAAAAAGCGCACAGGGAACATTGAAATGGGACATCCGCGCCGGATGGAACGGACACAACTCCACCGGTTTGAGATACCACGCCGACCTGCATTTCGGCCTGTTCAACTTCACCAAGGCACCCGCATCGGCATCCGTCTTCGATGCCATCGGGCAACCGACGGGAGGGCTGGAGTTGGCTCCCGTACACGAGACCAATTTAGGGGCGGTTTTCGGGGCATCCCAGACCATCGGCGACGACCATATCGCCGGAGTTGAGATCTCCGGAGACTTTTCACGATACAACCATTTCCGCAACAGTTCACTGGCTGCACTCTACGATGCCGACGGAGACGATGCCAAGGCTTATGCCGATGCCGACGGCAAGACTATAGGACTGATCACGCTCAATCCCTATTACCGCTATTCACCTCAGGGAGGTGTCGTAAGCCTGAAGGTCGGAGCACGCGTAGATCTCTCGGTAAATTCAGGAAAGGCGGTGCATGTGGCGCCCGACATAATCCTTGGCATCAACCCCACAAGCGGATTCGGAGCGTGGCTGCGCATTGACGGTGGCGAACAGATGAACCGCCTCCAGACACTCAGCGAATTTACCCCGTACATATCGCCGCTTCTGGCCTACCGCAACTCCGGAATACCGGTCAAAGGTGAATTCGGCCTGCGCATAGGGCCGTTCAAGGGAGCCGCACTGACGCTTGACGTGGCATATGCCGCCGCCAATTCATGGCTCATGCCGGCATTCTACGAGGATGCGTCACAGATACTTTTCAATGGCGAGGATCTCCGCTCATGGAAAGCAGGGGTACATGCCAACTGGGAATACCGCTCGATCGTGGCGCTGCAGGCCGGATTCGAGACACTGCTTGCCAACGGAAAGACCAACGCATGGTTCACCTGGCTTGACCGGTCACGCAGCCGCCTTATAGCCTCCGTGAGCATCCGGCCCATCTCACCGTTGACGATAGATCTCGGCTACGCCATGGCGCTCCACCGACGCATGACACTGGTTGACGCAGATCCGTCGGCACCGGAGGATCGCGGGGAATTCAACCTCAAAAACCGCAACCTGCTTAATGTAGGAGCCTCCTATGCCATAACCGATGCGTTCACGGTATTCGCACGCGTAGAAAACATACTTGACGACAAGGCATACAATGCCGTGGGTGTCCCCTCACAGGGGATCACCGGCGCAATAGGATTCGGTTGGAAATTCTAACTGTAGACGCACATGCACCTGAAGCCACGCCTCCTGCACGAGACAGCGGAAATAGCGCTCACAGAGATAAAACGCTTCCTTGAACCACGCCTGACAGAGAAATTATCCCTTAGGCGCGTAACCGCCCCGCTGTATCTTCCTACCGACTCCCCGTTGATAGACCATAGGTATCCCGGAGCCATAATACGCCTGAAAGGAGCCGACCAGACAGTGGAGATCGTAGGCTCGCTCGATGTCTGGCTTCGCGGACAGCTTGCACGCTACGACATAGCCCCCGGATTCGGTGTATTCACCATAATGAACGCACTCCGACCCGACCTGCCGGAAAACAGCACGTCGGCACCACATATCGCCGCATGGGCGTGGCAACAGGCGATCGACAGACAGGATGCGACAGGAGAGAAAACACTGGTCGCATACGCACGGAAACTCCACAACCTGCTAGTGGACACGGAAAAAATGGTAGTGAGCCTATTCCCTCACATGCGCCCGACACTGAGCAAGGAACTAAGAGTCATACATCAGAAGCAACTTGGGGACATATATCCCAGCCACACGCCGGAAAGAAGTCTGTATGAACACATGCATCCGGAAAGGCACCAGTCCGAGGAAACAGACCACCTTGCGCCTCTTTTCCTGCTTATACGGGATCCTGAACCTCTGCTTGCGCTCGGTGAAATATGGGCATGGAACCGGATACTGCAAAAGCCTATACGCATAGCCGACATCGGATCATGGCCGGCGGACAGGATCGCAGGATACTCTATCGGCGGAAACATCTACCGTGGAACTCTCGCACTCCAGATTCTCCAACAGGACAAACTCATCTGAAACCGACAAAAAAAGACAACAAATGCGCATAGACATACTGACCGTACTTCCAGAGATGTTCGACTCCCCCCTTGGATGCTCCATACTTCAGCGGGCACAAAACAAGGGACTTGTGGATTTCCACATACATAACCTGCGCGACTATACCACCAACAAGCACCGCAAGGTGGACGACTATCCGTTCGGAGGGGAAGCCGGAATGGTAATGCAAGTAGAGCCTATAGACCGCTGCATCTCGTCGCTGAAGGCGCAAAGGGACTACGACGAGGTCATATTCACCTCTCCCGACGGCGAACGCTTCGACCAGCCCATGGCCAATCGCATGTCGTTGATGAACAATATCATGATCCTTTGCGGACACTACAAGGGGGTGGACTACCGTGTGCGCGAACACTTGATCACAAAGGAAATATCCATAGGAGACTATGTGCTTACCGGTGGAGAGCTACCGGCAATAATAATATCGGACGCACTAGTGCGTCTGATCCCCGGTGCCATAGGAGACGAGCAGAGCGCACTTTCGGATTCGTTTCAGGACAAGCTGTTGTCAGCCCCGGACTATACCCGTCCGGCAGAATACAACGGCTGGCGCGTGCCCGACATACTCCTTTCCGGTCATGAAGCCAAGATAGCGGAATGGCGACATGAGCAGGCGCTCGAACGCACCCGCCGCCTACGTCCCGACCTTCTGGACTGACACATTATTTCACAGTACGCCTAAGAGTTTCAAGCGTGGCCGCCACATAGGGTGTGGCATGGATGGCATATGCCTTTTCGAGATATTCCATCGCCTTTACGCGGGATGCATCGTCATCCTTCAAGGCATAGAAATTCCCAAGCGAGAGGAGAGCGTGCAGGTCATCCGGAGCCACGTCAAGCACCCTGCGATAAGCCTCCATCCCCTCTGCTTCCATCCCCTGAAGCATGTATCCTTCGGCCAGTGTGGTAAGGAAGCCGGGATTGTCCGGCGCACCGGCAAGCATCATCCGGCTATACTCCACCATTAGCTCACCATTCCTCCGAAAGGTATAGTACTTCAACAAATTCCCGTCAATGGTGCGCTTCATCCACGGATGCCCCTTACGTGTCTCCTTGAGGAACTCCTCGTAAAGATGTGTCTTGCCCAGATGAAAGCTCCACTGCGACACACGGGAGAACACCGAATCAAAGGGGATATGATTGTCAAGTGCCTTCTGCATAAGGAGCATCTCAGCCTCATGATCCCCCCTCATGGCATTGGCGACGATCGCCTGGCCATATGTGTCGGGCACATCCGGCTTCTCATCAAGCATCAGATCGAACAAAGCCGACGCAGATGCCCATTCGGCATGGTCGAAAGCGCGTTGCGCCTTCTCCTTCAGCTGCGGATAAGGGTTCACTCCCGCCGCGGCCAAAGATGCCGACATGGCCACGACCATCAGAACCGAGCGCTTGAAAAGATATTTCCCTAAATTCAACATTTCATATGTATTAAAATTCCACAAATCAGGCGACTTCCGAAAACTTAAACATCTTTCCCCGCCAAAAAGTGCTCACAGATGCAAATTTAATCAATTATTATAAAAACCTGCAACCTAATTTTGGAAATGTCATTGTAAAATCATAACTTAGCAAACCAAACCACACACTCTATAAAAGACATGACAGACAACCACCGCTACTGCGTCATTATGTGCGGAGGCATCGGCTCACGGTTCTGGCCATACAGCCGTTCCTCACGTCCGAAACAATTCATCGACTTCCTCGGAACCGGCAGAAGCCTCCTCCAGATGAGCTTTGACAGGATACTGCCACTCGTCCCCAAGGAACACATAATAATAGTGACCAACGAGCAACATGCTCCGCTTGTGCGCGAACAGCTCCCGGAGCTTGACGAAAGCCAGATCCTGCTTGAACCGGCACGCCGCAACACCGCGCCATGCATCGCATGGGCGATGTACCACATAGCGGCAAAGGATCCACAGGCAAGCGTGATCGTAGCTCCCAGCGATTCGCTCATCACCCGCGAAAACATCTTTATAGAGTCCATCAAGAAAGGATTCGAATTCGTGGAGAGCAACGATGCGCTGCTTACACTCGGCATAAAACCGACAAGGCCTGAAACCGGATACGGTTACATCCAGATCGGCTCGAAAACCGACGGGGACATATATGCCGTAAAGACATTCACCGAGAAACCGCGTCGCGAACTGGCCGAGGTCTTCGTAGAATCGGGGGAGTTTTTCTGGAATTCCGGAATCTTCATCTGGAAAGCATCCACCATAATAGATGCCATGAAGACCTATGTGCCCGACGTGACAAACATATTCGACAAGGGGGAAGGAGTTTACGGCACCGAGGCCGAACGGAAGTTCATCGCCGAACACTTCCCCGGCTGCATGAGCATATCCATTGACTTCGCCGTGATGGAGAAAGCCACCAACGTATACGTGGAATGCGTAAGTTTCGGATGGAGCGACCTTGGCACATGGAGCGCACTCTACGACAACTCTCCCAAGAACCGTGATGCCAATGTGACGCAGAACTGCAATGTCCTGTCCTACAATTCATCCGGCAACATATTCGCGGTAAACGGGGAGAAACTGGTTGTAGTAGACGGCCTTGCCGACTATATAGTAGCCGATGCCGGGGATGTGCTGCTCATCTGTCCGAAAGCCGAGGAACAGCGCATCAAGCAGATGGTGAACGATGCCCATCTCGCCTTTGGGGAAAAATACCTCTGATACCCACCTCCAACCTGATACAAAACACAAACTCCCGGCTCTCGACCAAAAGGTCATCAAGCCGGGAGTTTGCCATTCATACCGCTCCCCGACAATTATAAGCCGGGCAAAGAGAAACTATCGTCCGCCGGCTGTAGAGGCATCGGTCTTGGCATCGGCATTGACGAGTTTCTGCACTCCACGTTTCTGCCGCCCCCACTGCACATTGTAACTGACAGATATATAAGGCATGCGCATGTCAAGGCGCATGTGCTGCTCGTTGGTATTCCATTTGCTCAACAATCGGGAGCCTTGATCATACTCCCCAAACGGCATCAGCATGCCGGCACTGAATTGCCAGTTTTTCCAGTTGTAGGCGAGGTCGATGATGCTCACATCTTCACCCCAACTGATTTTCTCACCCCAAAGGTCACGTTGAGCGCGCACATATTGTCCGGACAGTGTGAATCCCCAGTGCATCACTTGCAGATTCACGTTTCCGCTCCATGCGCTGTTGCGAAGATCGTAGCCGGTGCCACGCATACGCTCCATGCGGTACTGCACCCCTCCGCTAAGAGTCAACCATTCAGGAACCACTTCTATTTGCGGATAAATGAAGAACGACAGATTCTGAAGCCCCATGCTGTTTTCGTAGGTGGTCACAAGCCGCTCATCTTCCCAATGCAGCAACGGAGTGATGGCGTTCGGAGAAGTGAATGCACGTATTCCGAAAGACCCGTTTACCCTCGGCAGATTGAAGCCGTAACGGAATGTAAGCATATAGGAACTGGACGTTCGTAGATCCTGGTTGCCGATACGCCATTGGAATCCGTCAAGCTGCTGGGGCACGGGATTTGTTTCGGCTAGCGACGGAGCCGACTGCCAGGAGGTGAAATTGAGCCGGAAGTTATGATCCTGGTTCAACGAATATGTAACCGTAGCCTGAGGACGCGCACTCCACGAGTGATTACCACGGGCTGATTCCTTGAAATAGAAGTCGGTGTATTGCGCCCCGATACCCGCTGTCGCCGTCCATTTCCCGAAACGCTGGAAATACTCCGCGAAGAAATATACCTTGTCCTGACGCTGATGGAATATTTCATTGCCAAGATTCTCATATTGAGAGCGATTGCGGTTCGCATTATAGGATACACCTGCTGTCAAACGGGATTTTTTCCAGTTCTTTATGTAATCGGCCTCAATGCCGTATGCTTGATTGCGGTCTTTGATGTTGGTGTGTATGTCGGTAAGGAAATCCGACGCGCCGGGCAATTGCTCAAGGTAGTCCGACCATGAACGTCCTATATACATGGATGCGTTGAAATCTACGACCAGCATCTGCCTATGTGCGAAATTCTGTTGAAGATACACCGACAAAGAGGGATAGTTGCCTTTGTCACCGGAACGTTCAGTAAGGAGAATGTCGTCCGACCCGTCGCTCAGCGACAGCAAACCGTTATATTCCGTCCTGTTGCCAAGGTGCTGCTGATTGGTCAGGCTGACCATGAAGACCGTGGTGTCGGGCTTTACGTAATTATATGAAGCCAGATAGTAAGGCAGCGAATTATCAAGGCTTCCGCCGCGCGGAGTCTCTGTGCGCGTGAGGGAAGTCCCGTCCGGGTAGGTGAAAGTCTCCGCATAGTCACGGAAAATCTTTACGTTCTCTGTCAACTTGCAACTCGCATATATTTCCCACTGGGAACGACCGCTATTGAACTTCGCATCCGCCATATAGAATCCCCACGCCTCGTTGAGAGCCGGACGTGCCTGCCCTTGAAACGAGCCTCCGAGCGTCGGATTGGCAACGACGAAATTCAACACGTAATTCGCGCCCCCATATCTCAGACCGGGGTTATCCATCCACTCCACCCGTTTGACTGTCTCTGGAAGCAATGCCCTGACTTGATCGATCGAAGATTCCCGGCCATTGATTCGCACCTGCACCGATTCCCCGGCTGCCGATATGGTTCCAAGTACGTCATTTACCGACAGCGAGGGGATCATAAGGTTGTCAAGCAACTGCATGCCGTTCTTGGAAGCCTCCACCGCGCTATGGGAGGGGTGATAGACATCCATGTCAGCCTTGTGAATCACTCTCGGAGCTTCAATTACCACATCCTGAAGCTCCCGTCCCATGATGGTATCCGATTTTTCCGTCTGCGCCATTATCTCCCCCGCACACAACAAGGCGGCAAGGAGTGTGTATATATTCCTCATATTGATGAACCTTTTGATTTTTGACGCAAAACTACATCAGAAGGTTGCAATCGGCCTCAACATATGTTGAAAAGAGATCCAGAATGGCTAAACATTCTTCCTCAGACGGCTAAGATGTGTCGGCGTGATTTTCAGGAACGAGGCAATGTCCTTGAGTGAAAAAAGGTTGAACAGATCGGGATGTCTGGAAATAAGGTCGTTGTATCTCTCTTGGGAGGTTTGGGAGTATAGGGCGGCGTAACGGTCATAGACAGTGGAAAACACAGCCTCGGTGCTGATCATGACTACCTCCCTCAACCCGTTGTCACTTTTCATCATCTCGCTTACCGCCCTGGTGGAGACACAAAGAATGTCGCATGGAGTCGTGGCTACGACTGAAGTACGGGCAGGAATCCCCCTGAAAGAGAAAGGGAAATCTGCGACAAACTCCCCGGCAAATTCCAATCCCAAGACATGCTCCGAACCATCCTGCCCATATGCCACATATTTAAGCGTACCAGACTGAATGAATCCCAGATATTGCGCTACGTTCCCCACTGTAAAAAAATCCGTTCCCTTGTCATAATGCCGTAGAACCCCCTCCCTTTCGCAGAGGGCACGCCAATAGGCCACTCCCGGGGAGTCCATATATGAGTTGAAATTCGCTGTCATACCAGAGCCGAGATTCAAGACAAAATTAACTATAATCTTTCGAATAAACAGATAGCACCCGGTGTATTTTCACACAAAACACAAAAACCGTAGGGCACTCCTCACGGAGCCGCCCCACGGATAGCCGGACAATAGAGCAAGGGAGCGACAAGACTACTTTATCGCAACCTTGCGGACGGTGCCATAATTGCTGGCTTAATTGTGTATTGCGTCGTGGGTATTTCCAATGAATACCCTAAGGTCATATAACCTTTATAGCAACTCCTAAAATGCTATCATGAGTTGCCCGTTAACATCCGCAAAATTAAATATTTCTGCCCATTCTACCCCCCCCATTGTTAAATATCGTTAAAGATATTTCCAATGTAATACATCGTTATATTAACGCTTTCCCGAGCAAGCCTTCTCCGAAGGCTTGCTCGGGAATTGCCAATTTATGCTTAGCCATCAACCGGGAAAATTCGCAGAACCACTCTACCATTCATGAAATCCACAAAAGGAAAGCCCATATCCGGACTGTTGTCACGGACATGGGCATCATATCTTCTTTTTAAACGGTTTTCTATACGCAATCAACTTAAAGCACACGACGCGCTCCTATGAAGCGTGTGGCATAATAAGGAGCTGAAATACGGTCTATGCGGATACCGCCACTGATAGCGGCATGGATGAATGTAATCTCACCCGTCACAGGATTGTTGTCTATGGCAATCCCCACATGCCCGACACGGCCACTGCGGGAATTTCGTCCTGTGAAAAACAGCAGATCACCCTTGCATACCTCCTCACGGGTTATCTGGCTTCCGGTCGAATACTGGTCACCGGAAGAAGCACCCAGCTTATAACCGAACTGGCCGAACACATAGCTCGTGAACCCCGAACAGTCAAATCCTCTCTTGGGAGACTTGCCGCCGCGCACGTATCTGGTACCGAGATATTTCTTTGCGAACGCGATCATATCCGCTGCCATGATGGCCGTCTCGCTGTTGTCTATGTCGTCAAGAAGCTCCATACCGGCAGCCGGAACTATCTCAAAGGGATTCGTCTTGGAAATCGAAGCATAGGTAAGCTCATCGTCATCCTGAACTTTGGCATGCGAGGAAGTCTTGGCCGCTTTTCCGGCCTTGGAGGACGCGACATTCTGAGCCGCCATCGGGATTACGGCAACGGAAAGACACATCAATATGGCAATGAGATATCTTGACATAGATTTTCGGTAGGAGAATTGCCCGGACGAGCCTGAAACGTGGGAAACAAGGCTATCGCGTATCCGGATCATGCATAAAACGTTCGGTTGCAAAGGTACTGAAAAACAGACAGGGAACCAATCGGTTCCCTGCCAATAATACCCATTTTATGTTAACAAGGCTAAAAAGCCTGACATGCCGGAGTTCAGAAAAGCCATGCAGCCGTAACAGTCCAGAAGCGGTTCTTGCCGTCTACGAGGTTCTTTCCATACATAGCATTGTCTGCAGAAGCCGCGTTTGTGATTCCGAGGCCATACGATGCACCGATTTCAAGATGGTCTATGAATCGAAGACCGAGACCGAAATTCCACCCGAGATCAAATGTGCGGTTATTCCATGCATTCTTTACATTCTTGTTGGAGAGCAGGAAAGAAAAGTCAGGGCCCGTGAAAAGATACGGCATTATGAATTTGCCGACAAGGGGCAACCCGATATTCCATCGGAAATTGACCGGTATCTCAAGGTAGTCGTTGTTGGTGGTGATGCGATCCACCACATTGTCCTCCCCTGTAAAGGAGATCCTGTTGTTGCGATGGGTATACATGACAGAAGCATCCACACCGATGTTGATTATAGGAGCGGTGAACTGGAGAGTAAGACCACCGGTGAAGCCCGACCTGTTGGCCGCATCGAATGCTTTTTCATTGAACTTAAGCTCATTGATGTTCACACCGGCCTTGATGCCGAAGCGAAGAGGGCTACCAGCCGAAGCGGCAGGAACGGATGCCAGAAACGCGATACAGACCATGATTGCCGAAACTACGGCGGCTTTGAGATTTTTCATATTTTATTCTGTTTTTAAGAGTTGACCTTAAACTTCCCCACCCTTTCCCGCATTACATACTCAGACGCAAAAGTAGCAAATTTTTTCTAAAAACCATATAAAACCGCTATCTTTGCGAATATAATTGAATTATAGAATGGACGCACAGACACATCTCGCACTTGAAGAGAAAGTTGTGGAAATGCTCAAGACCGTTTTCGATCCAGAGATACCGGTTGACATCTACAGCCTCGGACTGATATACAAGATAGACCTCAGCGACGAAGGAAACCTCACGATAGATATGACCATGACGGCACCCTCGTGCCCGATGGCGGACTTCATCGTGGAGGACGCGCGCCTCAAGCTCGAAACCATTGAAGGGATAAAATCAGTGACGATCAACGTCGTTTTCGAACCGGAATGGAACCGCGACATGATGAGCGAAGAGGCAAAACTCGAACTTGGCCTCCTTTAATACGTCCATAAGCAGTGAGAGACAAGGCATATTTCATTTCCGACCTCCATCTCGGCGCACGATATTTCACTGATCCCATGGAGTATGAGCGCAGGGCAGTAAGATTCCTTGATTCGATAGCCGAAGATGCCGCCGAACTGTATCTGCTTGGAGACATACTCGACTACTGGTATGAATACCGCACGGTCGTCCCACGGGGGTTTACACGCTTCTTCGGCGCCCTCGGAAGGCTTTCAGATTCAGGCGTAAGGATCACCTGGTACATCGGAAACCACGACATATGGCTGTTCGACTACCTGCGCGACGAGATCGGGATGCGGGTAGTGGACGGCTATGAGCTACGTACAATAATGGGACGCAGATTTTTTCTCAGCCACGGCGACGGCCTGGGCAAACTGCCCCCCCTTTTCCGGTTCATACGGGCGACTTTCCGCAACCGCATCTGCCAACGGTTATATGCAGCCATAAACCCAAGATGGACAATCCCGTTTGCGTATAGATGGTCAAGTCATTCACGCGATTTTGCACACTACACCCCGCGCTTTTCGGGTGAGGAGGGGGAACCGCTCATCGGATTCTGCCGCGAATACCTGAAAGAGAATCCCGGAACAGTGGACTATTTCGTGTTCGGCCACAGACATGTGCTTGTGGACTTTCCACTCGGCATCGGAGACAGCCGCATGATAATCCTCGGCGATTGGATCCACCACTTCTCATACGGCATGTTTGACGGCAACAGTTTCTCGCTTCACCGCTTCGAGCAATCTGGCAAATATTAAGTTTTAACATCTCAATTAACGGTTTTTAATCCCGCAGCCGCATCTATACAGCAAGCCACATAGCACTGAAAACCAATCGTTTGCAATCCAATTTAACAAGCATTATGAATCTTATGGTTTTAAAACTATGCCGTAAAACATATGAAATAATTTTGCCGGGTACAAAAAAAAGGTGACCTTTGCATCACAAACCTAAAACAATCTTTTTTACCTTAGAAATTGTACCTATTGGAAACCAATAAAAAGGCGCTTAGTGATAAGCGCCTTTTTATTTTCACCCATCCCCATCCGAAGGCGCCTAATAAGGCGCAACGGCAACTGCCAATATCCGCTGACCCCAAAAACAAACATACTACAACACTTGCCATCTTAATACTAAAAAGGCGACATGCCTACTGGCACATCGCCTTATCGTCGGGGTGACAGGATTCGAACCTGCGACCACCTGGTCCCAAACCAGGTGCGCTACCGGACTGCGCTACGCCCCGAAGACCTTGACGGCAGTCTCCGTCAAAGCGATGCAAAGGTACGCATTATTTCCAATATCCACAAATTTTTCAGACAATTCAACCCGCAATTCCTTCCAATTCCAACACAATTCAACCAATTAAAAACGCAAGGAAGCTATCACCAACACGAGGCGACCGTCCATTATATACGACACCAACAAACATGAGCGTTGACGCTCGCTCATAAAAGCTGCGTCAACGCTCATGCCTATGATGTTTCCCGTATATGAAGTATCCAGCAAATCGGGACACCTACGGAAGTTTTGTCTACAGACTTGTTTATTTCAGGATGTCCTTAACGGCATCGTTGGGCACCATTTGTTCCTGGAAGGTATATGCACCGGTCTTGGGAGACTTGACCATTTTGATCACCTTTGAATAGGTGCGGCCTTCACCTTTCTGAAGAGATGCGACGGTTTTCTTTGCCATATCGAGTCAAAAAATATTATGCTGTTTCTTATTTGATTTCTTTGTGAACTGTCACCTTCTTGAGGATGGGGTTGTATTTCTTCAACTCCAGACGCTCGGTGGTGTTCTTGCGGTTCTTGGTCGTGATATAGCGGGAAGTACCGGGCATACCACTTGCCTTGTGTTCGGTGCACTCGAGAATCACCTGCACGCGATTACCTTTTGCTTTCTTTGCCATTTTCTTAGAAGTCTAATTGTTTGATTTCAGTGAGATAACCTTTCGCGGCAGCCTGCTTGATAGCGGCGTCGAGACCCATTTTGTTGATGGTGCGGAGACCGGCGTTGCTGAGGGTAAGGAGAATCCAGGTGTCCTGCTCTACCCAGTAGAACTTGCGATTGAACAAGTTCACATTAAAGCGGCGCTTTGTGTGGCGCTTTGAGTGCGATACGTTATTTCCTGTAATCGCTTTTTTGCCTGTGATCTGACAAATCTTTGACATGGCTGTTAATTATATTTTCTTGATTCTTGTTGTTGATTTTCAGCACGATCTGTTGGCCGCCATTCATTTCTCATATCGCCGGAGGCTGCATCACTGCCGCCGGCTTTTTCCGAGGTGCCACAAATCAGAGTGCAAAGTAAGTGATTTTTCGCGATTTGACCAAATTTTTCCATTCCATTTTTAGGATCCTCAAAAAATCCCACAAAAGATTTTCAGCCTAAATCTTATTTTGCAACCCCCTTTTTTGTAACTTAGCACACAATTTGGCCGACATCTTGGCGTCGGCACCGATAAAAAACAGAATTCAACTATGCAAGACGGATTTTTCAGGGTTGCAGCGGCCACTGTACCGGTCGTGCTCGCGAATCCCGAGGAAAACATAAGACACATCGCAGAAACAGCCGCCGGACTATCATCGCAGGGAGTACGCCTCGCAGTGTTCCCGGAACTTTCCGTTACCGGATACACCTGTGGCGATCTCTTCCACAACTCCACCCTGCTCAATGCCACGGAAGAGGCGCTTCACACACTCGCCGGAATGTCAAAGTCGTTCCCATCCACGGCCATCGTCGTGGGAGCGCCCCTCAGGCACGGGCACAGGCTGCTCAACTGCGCGGTGGTCATTGCGGGAGGCGAAATCCGGGCTGTAGTGCCAAAGACATACATCCCTAACTACAACGAGTTCTACGAAAAGCGATGGTTTGACAGTGGCCACGGAGAGACAGGCACACTGCTTGGCGCGCCACTGGCTGCAGACCTGCTCCTTGACATGGGCAACGAAGTGAAGGCCGGCATAGAAATCTGCGAAGATCTCTGGACACCTATCCCCCCCTCCTGCCGCCGCGCACTCGCCGGAGCACAGATACTCCTCAACCTATCGGCCTCCGACGACCTCATAGGTAAATACGACTATCTGTGCGACCTTATAAGGCAGCAGTCGGGCAGATGCATAGCGGCATATGTGTATGCCTCGCCCGGATTCGGCGAGTCCTCCACCGATCTTGTATTCGACGGGAAGGCCATAATCGCCGAAAACGGGACAATCCTTGCATCATCCCCAAGGTGGGAAACAGGAACAAGGAGCGTGATATGCGACATTGACGTGGAAGCCCTGAACCGCGACCGGATGCATATGGGATCGTTCCACGACTGCGCAAGCGCCGAACTGGAAACTCAGGCACAGACCGTAAAAGTGCCACTCGCACCTGTACCGGACGACATGTCTGGCGAACTGCGTCGCCATATAGACCCGCACCCCTTCGTGGCTGCTTCCGACAAAGAGATAGATGCCCGCGCGACGGAAATAATAAACATACAAGCTGCCGGACTCGCCCAAAGACTTTCGGCCACAGGATGCAGAAAGCTCGTCGTAGGAATCTCGGGAGGTCTGGATTCCACCCTTGCACTGCTGGTTGCCACCAAGGCATTCGACCGGCTGAAATTGCCACGAACCGGCATAATCGGCATAACGATGCCCGGATTCGGAACCACCGGACGCACCCACGCCAACGCCGTCACCATCATGGAGAGGCTCGGGGTCACGGCACGGGAAATCAACATCGGCAATGCCGTAATGCAACATTTTGCAGACATAGGCCACGATCCCGAAGTCCACGACGTGACATACGAGAACTCACAGGCACGCGAGCGCACACAGATACTGATGGACGTAGCCAACCGTGAGGGGGGGATGGTGCTCGGCACCGGAGACCTTTCCGAACTCGCGCTCGGGTGGGCCACATACAACGGTGACCACATGTCAATGTATGGCGTGAACGCCTCCATCCCCAAGACACTCGTCAAATACCTCGTAAGGTGGTTTGCCGACCGCGCCGGGAATCCAGAATTGGCAAATGCCCTCCACGACATAATAGACACCCCCATTTCACCGGAGCTAATACCCGCCGACGCCGACGGAAACATCGCTCAGAAAACCGAAGATCTCGTAGGCCCCTACGAACTGCACGATTTCTTCCTTTACCACACACTGCGTTTCGGCTCCTCTCCCCGCCGCATCTACAGATTGGCCTTGCACGCATTCAACGGCACATACTCCCCGGAAACTATACGCCACTGGCTGCGCATCTTCTTCCGTCGTTTCTTCAATCAGCAGTTCAAGCGTTCCTGTCTTCCTGACGGCCCCAAGGTAGGATCCGTATGCCTTTCTCCCCGAGGAGACTGGCGAATGCCGTCCGATGCCACCTCCGCCCTTTGGCTGCGGGAGATCGAATCGCTGTAAACGAGGGTGTATCATAATGGCTCCTAACATCTGAACCATTCTTATAGCACCCTCACCATCCGGATAAAAAATGGCGATATGTAAATTTTGACACATCGCCATTATATATTCAACCGGGCTGAGCGGTCAACGGCGCGGGGAATTGTCACCGTATTCCTTAAGATACAGTTCACAAGCCTGTTCCAGTTCCGCATACCAATCGGCTCCGAAACGCTCTATAAGAGGCTCGCGTAGGAACTGATACAACCGTATGCCTTTCTTGCGACCGAGCGCCTCGGCATCGCGGCATATCTTCCAACGATGATAGTTCACCGCCGTAAATGTCGGGAACTCCTTTATGCGCAACGGATACAGCGAGCAGGAAACCGGCTTCTTCCAGTCGGTGCGTCCCTCGCGAAAAGCCTTCTCAAGCGCACACAGGCATACACCTCCCGGGGCATAACATGTGAAGGCGCAATTGCGTCCGTCAAGGATGGTCGTGACCAGATCCCCCTCCACATCGGTATAAGCAACCCCGTTGGCCTTCACCTCCTCTATGGCACGGGGCATCATGTCGGCCTCGATCTCGGGAAGTACGCGCTCTATCTCCTTCACTTCATCTTCCGTAACCGGCGCACCGGCATCTCCCTCTATGCAGCATGCACCCAGACATTTGTCCAGATCGCAGCAGAAGAACTGCTCGGCAAGGTCAAGGGAGACCAACGTGTCCTGTATCTGCAACATCATGCCTGAGAATTTAGCGCGCCATTGACATGCACGTCAAGCTGCGGGAACGGAAAACTGATGCCATATTTGGGAAGTTCGTTGTAGAACAGCTCGTTATAGTGGAAATATACCGTCCAGTAATCGGCGCTTTTCACCCATGCACGCACCTGGAGATCCACACTGGACGCTCCAAGCTCGTTGACAAGCACAGCCGGCGACAGATTAGGTTTAGGCAACGGCATCTCACCCTTGACGGCATTTCCTATGCCGCCCGATACCCCTGCAACACCCTTGGATTTCTTTCCGAAAACAGACCTAAGCCACCCCGGACACTTCACCGGCTCACCGGGGTAGGCCATATCAGCCTCCTTGCCGGCAGCGTCAATTGCAGCAGCTTCGTCCACAGGTACCGCATCTGCCGAAACAGGCATGATACGGTCATCCTTGGCAAAGAAACCGAGTATAGCCTCACGCGCCCTTGTCACATCGTCGCCATAAGAAATGGACACCGTCCAGGAGACGCGGCGATACTCCTCCTTGCTGTAGTTGTTCACACTTCCGGTGGACAGACCGCCGTTGGGAATAAGTATGGACTTGTTGTCGCCCGTGGTTATCACGGTAAAGAAAATCTGTATCTCCTTTACCGTCCCGGCATAACCCTGTACTTCGATGAAGTCGCCTATCTTATAAGGCTTCAAAAGCAGGATAAGCACCCCGCCGGCAAAATTCTGAAGCGTACCGCTCAGAGCCATACCGATGGCGACGCCGGCAGAGGCAAACAGCGCGAGGAACGAGGTGGTTTCTATGCCGATTATGCCTATCACAGTGACGATCAGGATGAAGTACAGCACTATGTTGATCAGGCTCAACACAAAGGTGGTGAGTGACGCATCAATGCGGCGGGTGAGGAACACCGACTTTACAAAACCATAGATTTTCCTTATTATGAAACGTCCGGCATAGAAGACCACTATGGCGATGGCGAGATCCATGGCGAAACCCACCGCCGACTCCGCAAGGCGGTTCAGAAGATCCTGTATCGAAAGCGACTTCAACGCCGAGGCAATGTCGCCACTCTTATCAGACCCTGCCGCAGACTGATCGGCAGCTCCGGCCAATGGAATGGACTGCAATAATATCTCGTATAATAGCATAAGTAACTGTTTTCTAAGTTAACCTATTTGGAATTCGTCTAAAACAGGCGCGATGCCACATCGGCATACCACTCCAGCTGATTGTAGTTGTACTGTGCTGCATCCTGGGGAGAACGCAATATATGAGTTGACAACCCGCAATGACTCTTCAATTCAACCTGCGAATAATGCCCCTCCCATATCCATGGGGTGGCGGCGCTATACACCACCGCATCGTCCAATGCAGCGGCTGCTTCCGCAAGCGGGACGGCCAACTCACTGCTCCCTCCGCATAGTCCCTCCATATAATGAAGCAGGTCGAAATAATGGCAATTGCGGTATATGAACTTCTGGGGGACATAGTCGTCAGGCAATGCAGGGCACAAGCTGTAAAGGGCTCCTACTGCCGCCGCAAGGCGGTCAAGGCGCGAAGTATCGACCACCGACATGGTGCAGGTGCGCTCGCTTCCCGACAATGCGTCATAACTCGCGAAAGTGGCGCCTGCCGCCTTTTCCACCTCTCCCGACATAAGATATGGAAGCGTAAGGTCATATGGCATGCCGGCAGCAGGAAGTTCGGTTACCGATCCCACAATCTTTTCAGTGACATTCCGCAATTCATATGCCACCTCCACTCCGGCCATATGGCAACAGTCGAAATATACATAATCGAAACCTTGCCCGGCGAGCACCCTCGCCAGGGTTGTCACGTTCATATACACCCTACGTCCGTCGAACAAGTCTTCCCCGAATGCCTTCGGACGTATTTGTTCCAGGTTTTCAGGCATCCCGTTCTGGATCCAGCCATTGGCATGACTCCACAACACGATCCCGTATTTCTCAGCCGGCGCTTCACTCTTGAAATCCTCAAGCACCTGCAGCATGCGCGAGGCGCTTACTGAGCTTTCCGAAGTTTCATAGGTTTTCAATTCCTTTATCCCTCCGGAGGTTATCTCTTTCAACACCGGAGGCTTACGATAGGCATGGTGATAGACGATAAGGCGATTTCCACCAAGCGCCCCGTTGGCTGCCGCATAAAGCATCTCACCTATATCGGCATTATCATAACCTGGTTCATCCTTGCCGGGAGGGATAGAGCCTCCAAGGCTGTTGTTCGCCACCATGTAGACAAGGACAGACCGTTCCCCGTTTTTTTGCACGGGAGGCACCGGATCATCTTCCTTGGAACATGACACGGCAAGCATTGCAAGGAGCGAAATCACTACTCCCCATAACCATGCCCTTAAGATGCAAGCTGCCCTGTTTGAGAGAGACTTTACCATATCATCAAATCATTCATCTGAAAATCGAGGAGGCACAAGCCTCCCCGATTGATTCATTGCTTTCCTAAATAACGATGCACTGCAATTGATTATTGCAGACCTGCAATATCATCGCTCGGCACGCATGGGATTGGAGAGGAAATCCTCATAGGAGAGACGCAAACCCTCCTCCAGTTCCGTGCGATATTTCCAACCGAGAGCCGCGCTCTTGCTCACATCAAGCAGCTTGCGCGGTGTGCCGTTCGGCTTTGAAGCATCCCAGAGTATGCGCCCTTCGTAACCTACGGTCTTGGCCACAAGCTCGGTAAGCTCCTTTATGGTCAGTTCCTTCCCCGATCCGGCATTCACAGTCTCGTTTCCGGAATAGTTGTTCATGAGGAATACACACAGGTTGGCAAGATCGTCCACGTAGAGGAATTCCCTCAACGGCGTGCCGTCCCCCCAGCAGGTTACCTCCGTCAACCCCTGCTCCTTTGCTTCATGGAAGCGCCGTATGAGAGCGGGCACCACATGCGAATGCGTGGGATGGTAATTGTCGTTGGGGCCGTAGAGGTTCGTTGGCATCACGCTGATGTAATCCGTACCGTACTGGCGGTTGAGATATTCGCAGTATTTCAATCCAGAGATCTTTGCAAGTGCATATGCCTCGTTGGTCTGCTCCAGTTCCGAAGTCAGCAGGCAACTCTCTTTCATGGGCTGAGGTGCCATACGCGGATAGATGCACGACGACCCGAGGAACTCAAGCTTCTTGCAACCGTTTTTCCATGCCGAGTGAATCACATTCATCTCCAGTATCATGTTGTCATACATGAAATCGGCGAGGGCTGAATGGTTGGCGATTATGCCTCCCACCTTTGCGGCGGCAAGAAAAACGTATTCAGGCTTCTCCTCAGCGAAAAAGCGCTCCACCTCATCCTGGCGGCAGAGGTCAAGCTCCTTGTGGGTGCGGGTGATGATATTGGTATATCCCTGACGCTCAAGTTCGCGCACAATGGCCGAACCTACCATTCCGCGATGACCTGCCACATATATCTTTGCGTCTTTTTCCATCATGGTCACTGCTTATTTTACGATACCCTTTTCAAGATATTCGGCAAGGTTGGTACGCACCTGTTCACCGGCACGCTCCACAGCCACCTTCTCCATGTCTGCATCCGTCATTATCTTGACCAACTGCTCGAAAGAAGTCTTCGTGGGGTTCCATCCCAGGAGCGCTTTGGCCTTTGTGGGATCTCCCCAAAGGTTTACCACGTCTGTAGGACGGTAGAAGTCAGGCGAAACCTCCACGAGCACACGCCCGGTAGCTTCATCGATCCCCTTTTCATCCAGTCCCTCACCCTCCCAACGGAGATTTATGCCTACGTTGCGGAAAGCCAGGGTGGCGAACTCCCGCACCGAGTGCTGCTCGCCGGTAGCGATGACAAAGTCCTGAGGCTTCTCCTGCTGGAGAATGAGCCACATGCACTCCACATAATCCTTGGCATAGCCCCAGTCGCGCAGGGAGGAGAGGTTGCCAAGATAGAGTTTGTCCTGCTTGCCATGGGCAATGCGTGCGGCGGCAAGTGTGATCTTGCGGGTGACGAATGTCTCGCCACGGCGCTCGCTCTCATGGTTGAAAAGGATGCCGGAACAGCAGTACATGTTGTATGCCTCGCGGTACTCCTTTACGATCCAATAGCCGTAAAGCTTGGCCACAGCATAGGGGCTGTAGGGATGGAATGGGGTATTCTCATTCTGGGGCACCTCCTCCACCTTGCCGTAAAGCTCCGAAGTGGAAGCCTGGTAAATGCGGCAAGTATCCCCCATGCCACAGAGACGCACTGCCTCAAGCACACGTAGCACACCGGTGGCGTCAACGTCCGCAGTAAATTCGGGCGAGTCAAACGACACCTGCACATGGCTCTGTGCGGCAAGGTTATAGATCTCATCAGGACGCACTTTCTGTACCACCTGAAGGATGCTCATGGAATCGCCGAGATCGGCGTAATGAAGGTGGAAATTCTCATTCCCCTCAAGGTGTGCGATGCGCTCGCGGTAATCCACTGACGAACGCCGTATGGTTCCATGCACGTCATATCCTTTTTCGATAAGGAATTCCGCAAGGAAAGAGCCGTCCTGACCTGTCACACCTGTAATTAAAGCTGTCTTTTTCATATTTTTATTCATGCGTGTGTCCGGCACCTGTATAGTATATGGCGGTGAACGGTTATAATTGATAAATACTTATGAAATCTCAATGCGTGATGGCCGCACGAAGCGTCTCCATAGCCAACGACAGTCCGTTGGCATCCTTGCCTCCCGCCTGGGCAAAACCGGGCTGGCCTCCTCCACCTCCCTTGATGGACTTGGCAGCCTCACGCACCATCTGCGATGCATTCAAACCTTCCTCAACAAGGTCGTTCGTGAGCATTACGGTAAGCAGGGGCTTACCGCTCATGTCAACGGTAGCCCCTATGAACGCAGTCTTCTCGGGAGACGAAGCGCGTACGCTGAAAGCCACGTTCTTGGCCACTTCGGGAAGGCGCACTCCACTGAGGAGCACAACCTTTATGCCATTGATCTCCTCCGCATCGGCCAGAAGCTTGGATGTAAGCTGAGCCACGCGTTCCTTGAAATGTTCCTCGGCCTGGCGACGCAGGTTCTCATTTTCCTCAATCTCTTTCTTCAGGGCGGCAACGAGATCCGGAGCATTGTGCAGCATCAGCCCTATCTCACGGAGATTGTCGCTCATGTCATCTATCGCTTTCTCCACATTCTCTCCCGTGATGGCCTCTATACGACGTATGCCCGCTGCTATGCTGCTCTCGGAAACGATCTTTATCATACCGATATTACCCGTGTTGTCCACATGCGTTCCGCCGCAAAGCTCCACGGAACTTCCATAACGTATCACACGCACTTCATCGCCGTATTTCTCGCCGAACAGAGCCATCGCGCCCATTTTGCGAGCCTCCTCTATGGGAACATTGCGACGCTCATCACGACTGTATGCCTCGCGCACCTTGCGGTTGGCCAGATGCTCCACCTTACGCAGTTCCTCGGGTGTTACTTTCTGGAAATGCGAGAAGTCGAAACGCAGGATCTCGGGTGACACATAGGAGCCTTTCTGCTCCACATGGGTGCCGAGCACTTCACGCAGAGCCTCGTGCAGCAGGTGTGTGGCAGTGTGGTTGCAGGAGGTGGCACGACGCGCTTCCTTGTTTATGGAAGCTATGAACTCCGCGCCCGGGTCTGCCGGGAGCTTATGGGCGAGATGGACGCCGATGCCGTTCTCACGTTTCGTGTCGAATATCTCGATAACCTCTCCTGATGCGGAAACCAGCTTGCCGCTGTCCCCTACCTGACCGCCCATTTCGGCATAAAACGGGGTGCGGTCAAGAATTATCTGATAGAACTCCTTGTTTTTCTGCTTCACCTTGCGGTAGCGGAGTATACGAGCCTCGGCCTCCGTATGATCGTAGCCGACGAACTCCTCCTCACCTTCGCGCACCGTAACCCAATCGGTGGCCTCGACTGCAGCGGCATTGCGCGCACGAGCTTTCTGAGCCTCCATCTCGCGGTCAAACCCTTTCTGGTCAAGGGTCATTCCCTTTTCCTTAAGGATTAGTTCCGTCAGGTCAAGAGGGAAGCCATAGGTGTCATACAACACAAAGGCCTCACTGCCCGCGATCTCGGTTTTGCCATCCTTGCGGGCTGCCGCTATGGCGTTTTCAAGCATACGGATGCCGTTCTCAAGAGTGCGCAGGAAAGAATCCTCCTCCTCTTTGGTCACCTTCATTATCAATTCACGCTGCTGCGGAAGCTCGGGATAAGCTTCACCCATGGATTCTATGAGAGTGTCCACGAGTTTGTACATGAACGCCTCTTTCTGGTCAAGGAAAGTATATGCATAACGCACGGCACGACGCAATATGCGACGGATCACATACCCGGCCTTGGCATTTCCCGGAAGCTGTGAATCCGCTATCGAAAATGCTATCGTGCGGATATGGTCGGCTATCACTCGCATGGCCACGTCAACCATATGATCCTCCCCGTATTTCTTTCCTGAAAGCTCGGCAATCTTGCCGATCATGGGGGTGAACACGTCGGTGTCGTAGTTCGAGGTCTTTCCTTGAAGCGCCATGCACAGGCGCTCGAATCCCATACCGGTGTCTATCACCTTGGCGGGAAGCGGCTCAAGCGTGTGGTCGGCCTTGCGGTTGAACTGCATGAACACAAGGTTCCATATCTCTATCACCTGCGGATGATCCTTGTTGACGAGCTGGGCACCGGGCACAGCCTTACGCTCTTCGTCGCTTCTGAGATCTATATGGATCTCGGAACAGGGGCCGCAAGGCCCAGTATCACCCATTTCCCAGAAATTGTCGTGCTTGTTGCCATTGATTATATGGCTTGCCGGGAGATGAGCCTCCCAATACGAGGCTGCCTCGTCGTCGCGGGTAAGACCCTCGGAGGGCGAGCCTTCAAAAACGGTCGCATACAAATGCTCCGGATTCAGACCGAGAACGTCTACCAGGAATTCCCAGGCCCAGTCAATAGCTTCTTTCTTGAAGTAGTCACCAAACGACCAGTTACCAAGCATCTCGAACATGGTGTGATGATACGTATCATGACCCACTTCCTCAAGATCGTTGTGCTTTCCGCTCACACGCAGGCACTTCTGGCTGTCGGTGACACGCGTCCATTTCGGAGCCTTGTTTCCAAGGATTATGTCTTTGAACTGATTCATGCCCGCGTTGGTGAACATCAGCGTGGGGTCATCCTTTACTACCATGGGTGCCGAGGGAACAATCCGGTGCCCTTTGCTTTCGAAAAACTGCTTGAAAGATTCTCTTATCTCCTTTGCAGTAAGAGGTTTATTGCTCATCGTATGGTGTAGATTGTATTTTTTTCGGAGTGTGCGGGACATTACGGCCTGTTGCAGGCCTTTTCGCCCGATTCAAGCCGCAAAATTACGATTTTTTTGCTACTTTTGCAAATCATAATCCCCATGGCAGACTTCGACAAAAAATATTACAAGATAAAGGAAGTGGCCGAGATACTCGGCCTCCCTCCTTCCACATTGCGTTTCTGGGAATCGAAATTCACCATAATAAAACCCAAGCGCAACGACAAGGGAACACGCATCTACACCACCTCCGACATTGAGCGCCTACGCATGGTATCATACCTTGTAAAAGACAAGGGACTGCACATAGAGGCAGCCGAAGAGCAGATCAGGCATAACCGCTCTAACGTGTCGCGCCGTGCCCAAGCCGTGGAACGCCTCCGCGAAATCCGTGCCACGCTCCAGCAGCTTCTCGATGCCGCCAACCGCCGTCCCGGCCGCTGATCCCTCCCACTGCACTTCCCCCCCTTCAATCCCTATCGTTTTTATCAGCGGCTTGCATATTTGGCCGGCACGGAAGGTACCATCTCCACAAAACGGTTGAGTATGTTGGCACTCTGCACCGAATCCGACATCAGGTAGCGGCGGGTGCCATCGGCACGCGGAATGAAACGGGTGCCTCCACGGAGGTCTACCTCAATATCACCTGGTTCCGACAACGTGAAATAACCATCCGCCCCCTCCACGGCATAGAGCACCGAAGTCAAATCCCATGTCGGACGATCATACGGCATGGGAAGATATGCCTTGTAGGCCTCAGTAACCGGATTCGGCATGGCACGGGTGAAGTCGTTTTCTATCTCTGACGCCGGGAAACAGATGTAATTGCCAAGTTCCCAAGGTGAGGTTACTATCGGTGTCGGCCAATCGGCAAACACCTTCCGCGCGGCATCTATGTCGCGTACAACATTATATTCAGGCATGCGTTTTAAGCTGTCAGCCTCCTCATTGTTGGAAAAGCATCCTGCCATAGTGACGAGAGCCTTGACCTTGCGTGACACCAAGTCCCTGCCCGGCAAAGGGGATATGTCGTCGGCCTCGGAATCAAGCAGCTGCGCAAGGTTGGTGGAGAATCCCACGGAAACTATGGTTACCGAAGAATCAGGTTGAGCCGAGAGCAACTTCCGGTACATCTCCACACTCGGCACTACAAAGCCGTCAGTATCATGCGAGCGGGCAAACAGCGGTTTGCCATCGGCATCCTTCATCTTTACCACCTCAAGTGCATAGTTGACGGCATCGTCACAAGGCGCACCGTCCACCACCCTGCCGATAGGTATGCCGGGGACACCATACCATGTGGTGAGAGCGTCTATATATTCCACTGATCCCTCGTTGCGCTTGTTCGTAGATATGCCGAGGAGATCTATCTTCCCCTCCTCCGCATACTTGAGCAGCATGTCCATCGCCAAGGCATCATCCACATCGTTGCCCATGTCTGTCTCGAATATAATCTTCATCGGCTCCTGAGCCTTATCTGCGACAACTGCCTGTTTATTGCTACAAGAGGCGCACAACGCAAGCACGCCAACTACCAATACAAATCCTATGATCTTCATGTCGTTATTGTCTCTCTATTCTAAATTTCTGAACTTCTATATTTCTCTATTTTCTATATTTCTTCTTTTCTATAATCAATTGCCTCCGGACGCGATTATCCACCCCAGTCCGGCGATGAAGAACAGGAACATAAATCCGAGCAGAAAATCTGTCTTGCGGTCGGCTCCCTTGAACTCCTTCCAGATGAAGACTCCCCATATGGCGGCAATCATCGGAGCCCCCTGTCCAAGGGCATATGAGATGGCCGCCCCGGCCTTCCCCGCCGCAATGTAGCTGCACGCAGTTCCCAAAGCCCATATCGCCCCACCGAGCACACCGGTCATGTGGGTGGCGAAAGATCCCTTGAAATATTGGCCGTAAGTCACTGGCGCTCCAACGAAAGGCTTGCGCATGGCAACGGTGTTGAACACGAAATTACTCAACAACACCCCTGCCGAAAAGATAAACAGAGCCGTATATGGGGTCAGCATACCTGGAGCGGGATTGCGGAAATCAGAGAGATCCATCGCAGCCGCCACGAACCTGTAGAAGAAGGCCATGAGCACCCCTGCGCACACGGCAAGGATGATCCCCTTGCGGTTTTGTGCCGCCGAGTCGTCGGATTTGCTAACACGCCCAGAGGCGATGCCGTTGCACACGATTGCCGCCACCACCAGTGCGACCCCTGTGAAAAGCAACACGGGATCCCCCTTCGGGGCACCGATATAATTGATTATGACACCGAGCACCAAGGCTATGCCCACACCAAGAGGGAAAGCCACTGCCATGCCGGCCAACGATACCGATGCCGAAAGCAGTATGTTGGAGGCATTGAATATTATTCCACCCAATACGACGCTGCCGACACATGCGAGCGAACTCTGTGCAAGATCTTCCATGAACGGCCTCCCCTCCGACCCTATGCTACCGAAAGTGAAGCCGATAAGCAGGGAGAAGAGCACCATGCCTATCACATAATCCCAATAATAAAGCTCATAACGCCAGCTTTTTGCGGCGAGTTTCTGTGTGTTGCCCCACGATCCCCAGCAGAGCATGGTGATAAAGCACAAGACCACTGCCATTGTGTAGTTTTCAACTATAAACATGATATTTTTCAGTTTTAAGGTAAGAATTCCTTATTTCTTAATTTCTTGCTTCCCAGACATCATCCACTTCCTCCCTTGTGGGAGCCGACTGTTGTGCGCCATTGCGTGTCACGGATATGGCAGCCGCCTTGTTGCCGAACCTCACGGCATCTACAAGCCCCTTTCCTTCGGTAAGCGCCACGCAAAACGCTCCACAGAAAGTATCTCCCGCAGCCGTAGTATCCACAGTCTTTACTTTCATCGTGGGCACCATGATAAAATCCCCTCCCGTGCAAAGCAGCGCACCTTTGGAGCCGAGGGTGATTATTGTGGTGCCGACTCCCTTTGCCGAAATGGCCTCTATGGCCTTTCGCTCGGAATCTCCGTCAGTTATAGATATGCCTGATATTGCCTCAGCCTCCGTCTTGTTGGGTATGATTATGTCAACATTGCGCAGAAGCGCATCCGGGAGCGGCGACAATGGAGCTGGAGCAGGATTGAGCACAACCGTGACACCATGTCTCTTCGCCATCTCAGCCGCATAGGCGACAGTCTCTACAGGTGTCTCAAGCTGGGCAATCATCACATCGGCGGTGGATATGACTTCCATGGCATTGTCTATATCCTTCCCTGACAACGCAGCATTGGATCCGGATGCCACACTGATGGAATTCTCTCCCTTGGCATCGACGTTGATCAAGGCCACACCGGAAGGCAAATCACTGCTGACACTCACATGTGAGGTGTCTATGCCCGTCCTACGGAGCATCTCCAATGTCTCTGCCCCGAAAATGTCATCACCGATCTTTGCGATGAATGTCACATTGCCTCCGAGCTTTGCAGCGGCCACCGCCTGGTTGGCACCCTTGCCCCCATGGTTCATGAGAAATTCTCCTCCGAGCACCGTCTCGCCGGGACGAGGCATATTCGGGCAACGTATCACCATGTCGGTATTGCTGCTTCCGACTACGACTATCCTATTGTTCTTCATGTTTTTACGATATTGAGATTAGGCAAACGCGGAGACAAGCAGGTGCACACGACATGGGACTGGATGTTTCATGTCCGTTGACACCGCCCTTGCTCAAACGTTTGAGCAAAGGTATGTAAAAAAGCTGGAAAAAACGTCGGCTTGAAATTATTTTTGAAAAATATTTCAACTAAAAACGCTACCTTTGAGGAAACGAAAAGATAACCCAATGAGAAAAAGCACCTTATCTGACATTTCAAAATATACAGGCTTCTCCCCCACAACCATATCGCGTGTGCTCAACGGAAAGTCCGAGCAATTCAGGATCAGCAGCGAGTCGCAAAAAAAGATAATGGATGCCGTAAGGGAGCTGAATTATAGGCCGAATTATGTAGCACAAAGTTTGCGCAACAGCGCCACACGCACCATTGGATTGCTTGTCCCTTGTATAGACAATCCTTTTTTCGCCAACATCGCCAGTGCAGTTATAGGGGAAGCCCACAAACACTCCTATCCGGTAATGGTAATCGACACCCACGAAAGCATAGAGGATGAGAACGAGGCTATAGACACGTTGCTTTCCCGTAACGTGGATGGAATAATAATGGTTCCGACAAGCGACGATCCCACAAGGCTCACCAAACTGGCCATGGAAAAGCCGTTGGTGCTCATAGACCGGTACTTTGACAATTGCGAGCTGGCATACGCCGCCACCGACAACTACAGGGGAGCGCTTGACGCCACCGACCTCCTCATAAAGGCCGGCCATAAGGAGATCCTGTGCATACAAGGAACGCCACAGTCCATCACGTCGCGACAACGCGTGGAAGGCTATCTTGACGCTATGGAAAAAGCGGGACTATCCGCTCACGCCATGACCTGCGGCAACGAATTTTCCACCCGCAACGGCTATGTGGAGACCAAGTTGGCGCTTAACACGGGGAAAAGGATCAGCGCTATATTCGCATTGTCAAACACTATACTCCTCGGAGTAATAAAGGCACTGAGGGAACATGACATGAAAGTGCCGGAGGACATATCCATCGTCTCTTTTGACGACAACATCTACCTTGATTTCCTTGACCCTCCGGTCACACGCATATCCCAACCCATAGATAGCATCAGCATGGTAGCAGTAAAAATGCTCCTGGATCGCATAAAGGGGAATCCCACCGGCCCGGGTGGCCTCCTGCTCCAGCCCTCCATCATCCTCCGCGACTCCGTCGCCCCTCCCCGCCCCTAAACTACAAAACATTAAACATCCCATACACCAAGCGCCCTTGAGAATTTGCCGGTAAATTCTCAAGGGCGCCTTATTATGAAACGATGGGATTAAACCTATCGGAGCAGCTCCTTGGTGACCGAAGTGCCCTGACGGCGGATTACTATGCCACGATACGTAGCAGGGTCAATACGACGCCCGTCAAGCGTGTAGTATTCTGCAGGGAACGAGGTGTTGTCGTCCGGATCAAGAGCCGGTTGTATGTAATCCACGCCGGATGTGCGCTTCTGACCGGAGATCTTCAGGTTCTTGATCTCCCACGTCGGCGACTTGACATTGTCGGATACATAGCGGAAGACGATCCTCACCCTCTTGCCTACGAAAGCTTCAAGGCTCACATTTCCAGACGACACGAAACTCCAGCTGTTGCCGGCAGGCCATGAGGGCACGTTCAACTGCGTATCGGCCCCATTTTCATCGCGGGCATACACGAATAACTGTTCGGAAGGACTCACGCTTGCATAATTGACGGAATGGTCAAACGACATACGCGCCGATGCCATTTCCGTCAAGTCTATCTCGGATCCTACAAGGTCTGCCACCGCCGCCACGGCTCCACCACTATAGGAAGTTCCTTTCCATCCATATTGCGCAGTGTTTGTCCATACATGATAGCCGCTCACTGGAGCCTCTATCATATCCTCCACGAATCCGCCATCCTGACCCAACAGGGTATTGTCGTACAATGTGACCGTAGGGCCGACAGGCTCCCCTATCACCCCGTATGCGGGAGCTGACTTGCGGGTAAACCTCAAGTCAATGGGGGTAGACACAGAGTCACCCCATATGTATTCCATGAGATTGGGAAAATCCACGAACGGGTTGCGGTTCCCTTGTATGTTCTGCACACGGTCGTTACGCACCGCTTCCATCTCCGTTACGTCGTCAGCAAGCGCCCACCTTATATACAGTTCCGATGCCCGTGGCAGGAGTGTCGGGTAATCCCCTGTCTGGATGATCTGTCTGGCCTGGGGACTTGAATATGTGAACTGCTGGTATGCGGTCACCATATACATGTAGCCTCGTGCGAAGTCTCCTTTCCATTTGTCTGCCGGCTCCCACCAGTTGCCGTCCCATTCCCCGGCACCGACCTTGGTACATCCGTTATTGCCAGCCGGTGTGGGACGGGTAACTATGCCCATGGGATAATTGCTCTTGGTAGAATTGATCTTCTGCTCGCAGGGCATGAGATTGTATAGGTCCTTGTAGGCGTTGTTCTCGCTCCCGCCCCACCATGACTTGGGGAAGGAATGCTCTATGTTCATTCCAGAAACGGAACTGCCTTGCGAGGTAAAGTAACGCACGTCGTTGCTGTAACGATCCACGACCGAATTGTCGGCATTCCTGTCCGTCACATAGAAGCCCCACCAGGTATGCAGGTTCCCGCTTCCGTACGAAAGCATCTTCACATCGGGGTCATTCCCGATCAGTTCATGCAGGGCGTTTTTCAACTCAGCGCCACACAGCCCCTGAATGGACGCATAATATGCAAGAGGGATGTCCGCAGCCGCGTTCAACGCAACACACGCAGCCAATGCCGCCATGGCTCTCCGGTAGTCTTTTCTCATATTGTCAAAAAAATGTGATAGGATGCAAATGTACGAAAGATAAACCTGAAAAACAACGCCCGGCCAACCTGCAACCGACAAAAATCCTTATCTTTGCGGTATGAGAATTGACAAGGAACCAATCATAAACATAGGCATCATGAGCGCCCCGACGCTCAATGTCACATTCTACGGACTATATCATCGCTCTGTCGGGGGCGCTCCTGTCACAGGCGACATGGTGGCCGATCTGTGCCAAGCCCCGACTACATACACCCCCGCCAATCCCGAGACGTGCAGCTTCGAACTGCACGATGTCACTATCGGCATAGGGTTCCATTGGGAGAGACGCGAGAGCCAACGCTTCCGGGGAGCACTTACCCTCCTGCCCGACGAAGCGAATCCCGGACATATAATCGCAGTGAACTCCATCGGCCTTGAAGAATACCTCAAAAGCGTGATCTCATCGGAAATGAGCGCCACAGCCTCACGATCGTTACTTATGGCACATGCCGTGGTAAGCCGCAGCTGGCTGACAAGGCAGCTCCTTGACCGGGGTAAGCACACTTGTACCGAAAAAGGAGGATGGAAGCATACTACGCTCCCAGACGGACGCGAGGTAGATGAACTTGTGAAATGGTATGACCGTGAAGACCACACCCAGTTCGATGTCTGTGCCGACGATCACTGCCAACGCTACCAAGGCATCACGCGCCAGACACGCCGGGAAGTGGCTCAAGCCGTGGAAGAGACCCGGGGCGAGATGCTGACATACCTAGGCGATGTATGCGATGCGCGGTTCAGCAAGTGCTGCGGCGGCATAAGCGAACGTTTCGAAAACTGTTGGGAAGACGACCCGAAAGAATACCTCACACACGTAGCAGACCATGACGGAGGAAGTGTCTTCTGCGATACCTCCGATCCCGACATACTGAGCCAGGTGCTCAACGACTACGACCGTGAGAACTCGGACTTCTTCAAATGGGAAGTCCGATACACCGCCGCACGGCTGTCCGAATTGTTGAAATGCCGCTCAGGAATAGACTTCGGGGAGATAAAAAGCCTCACACCTCTGGAAACAACGCATGCAGGACACATCGTGCGCCTACTGATTGAAGGGAGCCGACACACCGCCGTTGTCGGGAAGGAGCTTGAGATACGCCGTTGGCTGTCGGAAAGCCACCTGCGATCCTCAATATTCAAAGTGGAACGCGACAACGAGGGGAACTTCATACTTAAGGGACGAGGATGGGGACACGGTGTCGGGATGTGCCAGATCGGTGCGGCGGTAATGGGAAACAAAGGATACGACTACCGCTCCATACTTCATCACTACTTCCCTAAGGCGGAAATAGCCACCCTTTACATCTGAAATCACCTGTCTACACCTAAAACACTACCGGTAAAATGCCACATACCCCACAAAACAAAGACCGCGCATGGTGGTGGGTGCCTACCCTCTACTTCGCAGAAGGATTGCCATACATGGCCGTAATGACCATCAGCACAGTCATGTACAAATGCCTAGGCATAAGCAATACCGAACTCGCATTTTTCACGGCATGGCTTTACCTGCCCTGGGTCATAAAACCGTTCTGGAGTCCGTTCGTGGACATAATCCGCAGCAAGCGATGGTGGGTTGTCACGATGCAGTGGGTCATAGGGATCGCCATGGCAGCTATCGCCTTCACCCTTCCGGCATCGGGCTTCTTCCAGGCCACATTGGCCGTTTTCTGGCTCATGGCTTTCGCGTCGGCCACGCATGATATCGCAGCCGACGGATTCTACATGCTCGCGCTCAGCGAGCATCGTCAGAGCTTATTCGTGGGTATACGGTCGCTTTTCTATCGCATATCCATGGTCATAGGCCAGGGAGCATTGGTAATCGTGGCGGCACACGTGAGCGAGGCATGGGCGGAACCTAAAGCCGGGTGGATCCTTGTGTTCGCCATCCTTGCCACCTTCTTCGTGGGGATAGCCGTGTATCATGCCGCAATACTTCCGAAGCCCGCATCCGACGCATTCCACCGGCCCCGCTCAGGCAGCGAGGTCTTCCGGGAGTTCATTGAGACCTTCGTGGCGTTCTTTCGCAAACCCCAAGTGGGAACAGCCATACTGTTCATGCTGCTGTACCGGCTCCCGGAGGCACAGCTCGTAAAGATGATAACCCCGTTCATGCTCGATCCCATAGACAAGGGGGGATTGGGACTGAGCGCCGACGAGGTCGGATGGGTCTACGGCACGATCGGCGTAATCGGACTGATGCTCGGAGGCATCGTAGGAGGACTGGTAGCCGCACGCAACGGACTGCGTCACTGGCTTCATCCCATGGCATGGAGCATGTCGCTCACCTGCCTTACGTTCGTCTACCTCGCGATAGTCCAGCCCTCGGCCATATGGGAAGTGTATGCATGTGTCTTCGTGGAGCAATTCGGTTACGGCTTCGGCTTCACGGCCTACATGCTCTATCTGATCTATTTCTCAAACGGACGCTTCAAGACCGCCCACTACTCCATCTGCACCGGGTTCATGGCGCTGGGAATGATGCTTCCGGGCATGGCAGCCGGATGGATTGCCGACACTTTCAGCTACACCGCATTCTTCATATGGACTATGATATGCTGCGCAGCCACTATAGGTGTCTGCTACCTCATAAAGGTAGACCCTGCGTTCGGCAAAAAGGCGACCAGAACCTAACCTGCCGGCAACGCGTTATAATTCAGTAGATTCAACACGACATCAAGACCCGATTACCATATGAAACGTATTCTCACGTGGCTACTTGCGGCCACAGTCATCATAACCGCCGCAGCACATCCCAAAGTGAAACCCGGGATTGAGGTACTTCGCGAGAGCAACTTCGAATGCCTCAAAGGTAAACGCGTAGGGCTGATCACCAATCCTACCGGTGTGGACAACGACCTGCGATCTACCATAGACATACTGCACGAAAGCCCTGAGGTCAATCTCGTCGCCCTGTTCGCTCCCGAGCATGGAGTGCGTGGCGACATCCCGGCTGGACAAAAGGTAACCTCCACCACCGACAAGGCCACCGGAGTAAAAGTCTATTCACTTTATGGAGCCACACGCAAACCTACCCCCGAGATGCTTAAGGACATTGACGTGCTCGTATACGACATCCAGGACAACGGCTGCCGTTCCTATACATTCATCTCCACTATGGGTCTTGCCATGGAGCAGTGCGCGAACCTTGGCAAGGAATTCGTAGTGCTTGACCGCCCCAATCCATTGGGAGGCAAGAAAATCGAAGGGCTTTTGACAGAACCGGACTGTACAAGCTTCGTAAGCCAGTATCCTATCCCGTACATTTACGGTCTCACACCGGGTGAACTGGCCAGGCTGTTATATGAGGAGAAAATGTTCTCTACACAAAAACCGCTGAAACTCACCGTAGTGCCCATGAAAGGGTGGAGTCGCGACATGCTTTTTGCCGACACCGGCATGCCATGGGTGCTTCCGTCGCCGCATATTCCGTCCGCTGAAACGGCCATATATTATCCGGCGACCGGAATCGCCGGCGAGCTTGACTATCTCAGTATAGGTGTCGGCTACACTATGCCGTTCCGCACCTTTGCCGCACCATGGATCAACGGACGCAAACTCGCCGACAACCTCAATGCGCTGCAACTTCCGGGTATCGCGTTCCGTCCCGTAACCTACAAGCCTTACTATGGATTCAACAAGGGTCTGAACCTCAATGGAGTTGAAATCTATGTCACCGACTTTGACAAGGCTGAGCTTACACTTGTGCAATTCTACGTGATGCAGGAACTGGCCAGGATGTATCCCGACCATAAAGTTGCAACCGGAGCAGACTCCAAACGCTTCGGCATGTTCGACAAGGTATGCGGAAGCAAGGACGTGCGCCGCATGTTCTTCAAGAACCACCGCGTAGAGGACATTGAGCCATTATGGCACAAAGACCTGCCCGCATTCGAGAAAACAAAACATAAATACCACCTCTATTGACCAATTCTCGCCATATGAGACTTATTGCCGACGGCGGAAGCACCAAAGTGCATTGGGTGCTCTACGATGGGGAAAGACATAGCATTGACCTCTTCACTCCCGGAATGAACCCCGCGACAATGTCTGCCGAAACCCTGCTTTCCATCCTAAGGAAGCATCTGGTTCCGCAATTGCAGCACCCGCAACTGATCGGAAAGGTTGAATATTATGGAGCCGGATGCCGAGGGGAAGCTTGCAGCGCGATGAGATGCGCCATCGTGAACGCGCTGCCTCATGCCACTGACATCACCGTGGAAAGCGACATGCTTGGGGCATGCCGAGCCATGTCCGAAGGGGAAAGCGCGATAGTCTGCATCCTCGGTACGGGAGCGAACTCATGCCTTTACGACGGGGAAAAGATAATAGACAATGTGCCACCGCTCGGATATCTGCTCGGCGACGAAGGCTCAGGCGCGTGGCTCGGCAAAACTTTGGTAGCTGACATTCTCAAAAAGATGCTGCCTGAGGATCTTACAAACGAATTCCATAGGCTGTACCCCTACGGGTACGACGAACTGATACGCCGCATATACCGTCCGACGGCAGACGACATCGCCCCGAACCGCTTCCTGGCCTCATTCGCGCCATTCTTGAGCGCACATATCTCCCATACTTACATAAAGGAAATTGTGACACGGGGATTCAACTTGTTTTTCGACCGCAATATAATGCTCTACTACAACCGCTACCCGCTGCTTTCACCACAACTACTGCCGTTGAAATTCACAGGCTCGATAGCGGCATATTTCAGCGAACAGCTGAGAGACGTGGCCAAAGACCGGAATCTTCCGGAACCATACATACGCCGTGCGCCGCTTGGAAAGCCACTATGACACCTTCATGGATTTCTCATGCCGAGGGAATACGGACTTCAACGCCGCCACGGCACTGTAGATGTGACTCTCCACCGTGCGCACCGACAGGCCGAGACGTTCGGCTATCTCCTTGTGGCTCAATTCGTCGAAACGCGACATGCAGAATATCTCGCGGCGCTTCTCAGGCATCTTGTCAAGAGCCATGCGCAACAGCAATTCCGCCTCTTCGCGAATTATCGGGTCGACCGTGGAAAGACCCGAGCTGATCGTCTCCACCTCATGCAACGGTGCATCCACCAATCCCCGCTCAGTATTGCGAACATGCGCTTTTATGAAATCAAGCGCCTGATAGCGAGCCATACGGTAGATGTACTTGTCTATTTCCGGATTGTCACGCCACACATCCGGCTTGGCCCAAAGTTGAGTGAACACATCTTGTGCGATATCCTCAGCATCATCCTCAGACTTTACCAACTTCCTGACGAAGTTTTTCACCGGTGCGAAATAGGTTTTGAAAATCTTCCCAAATTCCTTCTGCATGGTCACAATCAATATACACCTATAGCGTCCGGACGCTATAAACTGTTTGTTGGGCACATGCAAATTTACGTAATTTTTATATTCATACAAAAAATTTAATTCTTCATTTAACACTTCGATGGCATGCATATTATCCCCCTGTCTGCATGCTTCATAGCACCTTAAGATTAGGGAAAAAGTGTGAAGAAATAATAAAGATAGCGGGCGATTGTCCGAAAAAACTTAAATTTGTGATGCCAGAAAAGGCCACATGCTCCACAGGGATGTTCTGATATTACAGTTGAATGTGCATGGCACAGCTGATGCCGTCCACTTTCGGGCATATTTCTCCGGTCACAGCCGGCAATAACCCTTCATAAAAGCATTGATTAATGGCAACATTTTTGCTCATAACAGGCGTAATACTGCTGAGCGTCGGAATAGTAGAAGCGTTCCGGCATCCCTCAGCCGGAGCTGTTGCGGCATATGCGGGAATAATCTCCTTGTCATACAGCGGATACGGAGCCTCCCTCTCCCAACGCACGCTGCTGTTCTGGGCGATTGCCGTAATAATCGTATGCGGGATCAGCATGGCAGGCGGAGACCGCATCCCACACGGACAGACTCCTGCACGCTACTACATAACCGGGGGTGCCCTGGCAGGGATGCTCGCCGGTCTTACATTGGGGCAGAGCGGCATGATAATCGGATCAGCCATAGGCGCCATACTCGGAGGACTAGCATGGAGCCGCACACCCTCCGGACGGACTGCCCCAGGGAAGCTATGGGGTATGGTACTGTCTACAGGCCTTCCGGCGATAGTTACAATGACCCTTGCCGGAAAAGCGCTGGCCCAACTGCTCGTCAATACGTGACGAGCCTGTCTCACTTATAATGTGCAGCCCAAGATGAAAAGAATATTATATTACATACTGGCACTTGTAACAGTTGCGATGTGTACCGGAGCTAATGCCCGCACCACATCACAACGGACGGTGCCACCACGCCCTACGGCACCATCAAATCCACGACCGGCGGTAAAACCTGCAGATAAAAAGGCTGCTCCCGAAAAGCCTGACCTGGATCAGATAAAAGCCGAGGTTCTTGACCCCAAGTCGCCCTACTACTATCCCGCACTTATGGAGCGCTATGAGAAGAACGAAACCGTCATGAACCTCAACGACTACCGTCACCTATATTACGGATATCTTTTTCAGGAGGATTTCAATCCGTACCGTCACTCGGAAGTCTCCACCAAGAATGAAAGCCTGTACTACAAGGAAGGACATACACGTGCTGAACTTGATTCCATCATAGCATATGCGAAGGAGGCATTGGCCGACAACCCGTTCAACCTCTCCCAGATGAACTTCCTCATATATGCCCTGCGTGCACGAGGTAAGGTGAATCTGGCAAGCATCTGGCAATACCGCCTTAACCATCTTCTCCAGGCAATAATTTCCTCAGGCACAGGCGCAGACAAGGAAAACGCCTGGTACGTGATAGATCCCCGGCACGAATACAACATAATAAATTTCCAAAACTCAGTGGCAAAGAACCAGGAATACGAAGAACCATACTTCGACCGTATAGAAGTCGAAAAGCGCGGAAGCAAGGGAAAGGAAAACGCGACATACTACTTCAACATCCGCAATCTCCTTGAGGAATATTACCGCAAGTTCCCTGAAAACTGACAGCAGAGGAGGAAATTCTCAATTTCTCATTTCTTGCATTCTAAATTTCTTATTTCTAAATTTCTTGACTTCCCTTACCACCACATGCGCATCGGAAATATCGAACTTGGAGAGAGGCCTGTGATGCTGGCTCCGATGGAAGATGTAACAGATCAGTCATTCCGGCTCATATGCAAGGAACTGGGAGCCGACATGACATACTCGGAATTCGTATCGGCAGACGCACTCATACGCAACATCGCCGCAACCACACGCAAGCTACACATAGAAGCCGCCGAACGCCCAACAGCCATCCAGATTTACGGACGCGAGGTGGAGCCGATGGTGGAAGCGGCCAGGATAGTGGAGGAAGCCCGCCCCGACCTCATTGACATAAATTTCGGCTGCCCGGTAAAGAAAGTGGCGGGAAAAGGTGCGGGAGCCGGAATGCTCCGCGACATACCCAAGATGCTTGAGATCACCCGCGAGGTGGTAAAGGCTGTAAAGCTCCCTGTGACGGTCAAGACACGCCTTGGGTGGGATCACAACCAGAAGATAATCGTGGAACTTGCCGAGCAGCTACAGGACTGCGGCATACAGGCCATAACAGTCCATGGCCGTACCCGTTCGCAGATGTATACCGGCGAAGCCGACTGGGAGATGATAGCACGCGTAAAGGAGAATCCACGGCTGCACATTCCTGTAATAGGCAACGGTGACATAACAACACCGCAACGACTGGTGGAAGCCTTCGACCGATACGGAGTCGACGGGGTGATGGTAGGTAGAGCCGCCATAGGCAATCCATGGATATTCCACGACATGAAACAGACGCTGCTCCACGGACACGTACCGGAACCGCTGTCGCTTCACCGGAAGTTCGGGATACTGCGGCGGCAAATAGACGAAAGCATAGACCGGATAGACGAATACAGAGGTATACTCCACATACGCCGACATCTGGCCGTGAGCGCCCTCTTCAAGGGGATCCCGTTTTTCCGGGAGACACGCATCAAAATGCTGCGTGCCAATACCAAGGAGGAACTTTTTGGAATAATAGACGAGGTGGAAACCTTACGGCATGAAACCGCCGACACCTCACAGGACATTTACGACGAGACGACAGCATGAAGACAGTTACAACACAGGTTTTGGTGGCGCTCATGTTCCTCGCATCAGTCTGCGGGGCAAGCGCTGAAACCACCGGCAAACCACAGACAACAAAAAGATACGAGGTCAAGGTAGGCGACTTCACAAGCCTTGACATAGAGAACAGCTACAACGTAGACTATAAGTGCAGCCACGACTCAGCAGGGCTGGCTGTATTCGTGACCACTCCCGACCTTGCCGACAAGATCATATTCGAGAACAACAACAAAGGGAGACTGAGCATAGAGAAACCGTTCAGGCCGGAAGGATCACTTGACGAGGGACTTCCCACCATCACCGTCTATTCCCGGTTCCTTAAGGATGTGCGCAACGCCGGCGACTCCACCGTGCGGGTTCTTGATGTGCGACCCACAATGGAGATAAAGGCTACGGTTATAGGCAACGGCAGGCTGGTAGTGCGAGACCTTGAATGCGAGAAGGTAGACGGCTCCATCAAGACCGGCAACGGCACCCTTGTAATGTCAGGCAAATGCCAGAACGCAACCCTAAGCAACACCGGCACAGGCACCATACAGGCGGACAACCTTGAGGCGGAGAAAGTCAGCGTGCATTTTTTCGGTACCGGTACCACAGGATGTTGGGCCACGAATCAGCTGAAAGTGAAAGGTGTCATGGCAGGAAAACTATATTACCGTGGGAAGCCGAAAATAAAGAATTACTCCATGGGTGTAAAGATCTACACACTTGAAGGGATGGAATGGACGGGAAATACGCCCCAACCCGAGGACGCATCGACCGACACGAAAGAAAAAGAAGCGAAAAAATAACCGACCGCACCCGACGCATTATCACATTCACGCATAACACCATTGAGAAGAGCCGGCCTGAAACAGATGACAGCCAATTCGGTCAAGTGGAACTTGATCGACAGGGTCGCATCGCAAATCCTCTACGGTGTCACCGGGGTCATACTGGCAAACATCCTCACAAAAAAAGATTTCGGTCTTGTAGGAGCCATCCTTGTATTCCAGGCATTTGCATCGTTGTTCGTTGACAGCGGTTTCTCTTATGCGCTCATACAGCGCAAACGTCCCTCGCGCCTTGACTATTCCACCGTCTTGTGGTTCAACATGGCCATGGCCACGGCCATATACATCATCCTGTTTTTCTGCGCACCGCTTATAGCGCTCTGTTTTGAATCCGATCCCCGTCTGGTTCCCCTCTCCAGGGTAATGTTTCTGAGCTTCATACTGAACGCCTCGGCAATCGTGCAGACAAACCGCCTGATGAAACTGATGGACGTGCGCATGGTCGCTGCCTCAAACGCCATAGGGCTTCTTGCGGGATCCATTACAGGGATTACCCTGGCACTGACCGGCTACGGTGCATGGGCACTCGTATGGCAGGCGATAGTGATAAACGGGGTCAAGAGCCTTGTGCTGTGGCTCACTACCGGATGGCGCCCGCTGTGGCGTTTTTCCATGGATTCCCTCCGCAAGTTTTTCAGCGTGGGATCCGGAATGATGGCCACTTCATTCCTGAACACCCTTTTCCAGAACATTTACGGCTTTCTCATCGGCAACCGCGCCGGACTGGTGTCCCTCGGTGATTACACCCAGGCAGACAAATGGAGCAAAATGGGTATCACCACGATTTCACAGACAGTAACGTCGGCCTTTCTGCCCGGGCTGTCGCATGTGCAGGATGACAGGGAGCGATTCATCCGAGTAAGCACAAAGATGAACCGGTTCACCGCCTATCTGGTGCTCCCTTCCATGGGATTCCTGATCGTATGCGCCACCCCGGTCTTCCACTGCCTTTTCGGCACGAAATGGGACAACTCGATACCGCTGTTCCGGCTATTGCTGCTAAGGGGGGTATTCACTGTGCTCGTGGCTCTATACAACAATTACCTGATAGCCCTGGCTCGCACACGTGAAGTAGTGCGCATGGAAGCCCTGCGCGACATAACAGCCGTGGTGTTCCTTGTCGCCGCATTCCCGCTGATAGCATATTCCACCGATACGGATCCTGTGGCGGGAATAAACATACTGCTGTGGGGACAGGTAGCCGCCTCAGCTATCACTTGGGGAGTAATGGCCTACCGCACATCCGCCATCGTAGGCCGCAATGTCATCGGATTCATAGGCGACAACGTGCCCTATGGCGCTCTTACGCTGCTGGCCTCCATGGTCATGTTTTCCGAGAGCCTTGTCATTGAAGACCCCTGGATGCTGCTCGGAGCACAGTGCGTCACGGGGCTTGCCATATATTGCGGCTGCAATTTCCTGATGGGAAGCAAGGTGCAACGGGAACTGCTGACATACCTGCTGAAAAAGGAAAAAGTTTTTTAACCCTTTCTTATGGCATTTGTTTGCAGAAACATGACTATCTTTGCAAATCATAGGATTTTATATGAATCCATAAGCCTTATACAGTCAAACATCATACCGCAATGTCTGTCAACAAAGTGATTTTAGTGGGCAACGTCGGCAGGAATCCCGAGATGAATTTCATCGGAGACCGCCCATATGTGCGCTTCACCCTGGCCACATCGGAACCGGCATATACCTCCCCGAAGGGGGAGCATGTTCCCGAGATCACCGAATGGCACAACATCATCATGTGGGACGACTTTGCCAGGACTGCGGAAAGGTACATCACCAAGGGCACGAAGCTATATCTTGAAGGGAAACTGCGCACACGCACATGGCAGGATTCCAATGCTATAAAGCGCAACATCACGGAAATAATAGTCGAACGGTTCGACATCCTCAGCAGAGCCTTAAACAATTAGTAATTAAAAATTAGTAATTAGCAATTACCCATTTGTAATGGATGCTTGGTAATTGACAATTTTTATCACCAGCATATGAAAAAAGTAAACGACGAAATGGAACTGCGCGCAGCTGCCGGTAAGGATACCGGAGGGAGCGCCGGCGTGTACACCGATACCGATCCGGTGGAACTTCCGGAAAACGCTTTCCGGGAACTTGCCGAAGACGAGCCTTATCGCCCGATGATGCATCCGGCGAGACAGTACAAGGAGGTTACCGCATACTCAGTGACAATGGGACTTGTCCTGTGCGTCATATTCAGCGCCGCTGCCGCCTATCTCGGCCTGAAGGTCGGTCAGGTTTTTGAGGCCGCCATACCGATTGCCATAATCGCTGTGGGGCTTTCGGGAGCGCTCCGCAAGAAGGATGCCCTGGGTCAGAACGTGATCATACAGTCCATCGGAGCATGTTCAGGCGTGATAGTGGCCGGTGCCATATTCACATTGCCTGCACTCTACATCCTTCAGGACAAATATCCCGAAATAACAGTCAGCTTCTTTCAGATCTTCCTCAGCTCACTGCTGGGAGGTATCCTCGGCATACTGTTCTTCATTCCTTTCCGAAAATATTTCGTAAAGGACATGCACGGGAAGTATCCTTTCCCTGAAGCTACCGCCACAACTCAGGTGCTCGCATCCGGACAAAGTGCAGGGGCACAGGGTGGCTCACAGGCCAAGACACTCGTCATTGCATCGCTTATCGGCGGCATATACGACTTCGTGGTGGAGACTTTCGGATTCTGGGCCGGCACGCTCAACACCGTCGTAAGCTCATGGGGTGCGACGCTGGCCGAAAAGACCAAGCTCGTGCTCAGCTGCAACACAGGTGCCGCCGTGCTCGGACTGGGATACATCATCGGACTGCGTTACGCCTTCATCATCTGTGCCGGCTCATTCTTCGTGTGGTGGGTTCTGATACCCCTGATGGGCACATACGGCAACGAGACCATCGCCGCAATGTCGTCGCAGGACATTTTCTCCAACTATGCACGCATGATAGGCATCGGAGGCATAGCCATGGCCGGTGTCATCGGCATCGTCAAGTCCTGGCCTATAATCCGTCAGGCCGTGGGACTTGCCGGACGCGAATTCAAGGGTGGAGCCGCCACAGATGCCAAGCCGGTGCGCTGGCAGTGGGACATCTCCATGAAGCACATCGTGTTCTTCATCGCCATAGCGCTTGTGGCCGTCCTGCTTTTCTTCTGGTTCGGTGTGATCAATAACTGGTGGCAGGCTCTGGTGGCATGGATCGTGGTTACCGTCATCGCCTTCCTCTTCACCACCGTCGCAGCCAACGCCATAGCCATCGTAGGCTCCAATCCTGTGAGCGGCATGACGCTCATGACACTTATCGTGGCCTCGGCCATCTTCGTGGCAATCGGCCTCAAAGGGCCTTCCGGCATCGTCGCCTCGATGGTCATCGGCGGCGTTGTCTGCACCGCCCTGTCCATGGCCGGCGGGTTCGTCACCGACCTCAAGGTCGGCTACTGGCTCGGTTCCACGCCCCGCAAGCAGGAGCAGTGGAAATTCCTCGGCACACTGGTATCCGCCGCCACCGTCGGGGGGGTAATCCTCGTGCTGAACCAGGTCTACGGATTCACGGGCGACAATGCCCTCGTCGCGCCTCAGGCCAATGCAATGGCAAAGGTAATAGAACCGCTGATGATGGGAGGCGAGACACCTTGGATCCTCTATATGACAGGCGTTATCCTCGCCCTGCTCCTCAACTGGCTCGGGGTGCCGGCACTCGCATTCTGCCTCGGGATGTTCATACCCCTGTCGCTCAATACCCCGCTGCTTGTGGGAGGAGCGATAGCCTATTTCGTAAGCCACAGCTCCAAGGACAAGGCTGTAAACGACCTGCGTCGCGACCGGGGTACGCTCATCGCATCAGGTCTCATCGCCGGTGGCGCACTTTTCGGTGTGTTCGCCGCCCTCACACGCTTCTTCGGATTCGAGTACCAGTGCGGCGTATCCGCCGGCATGCTCCAGGTTTACGGCATCATCGCCTACCTGCTCCTTATCGGATACCTCTGGTATGACAGCTGCAGGGTAAAGAAACCGTGAACCGGAAGATACTCGCGCTTGCCATACCATCGATCATAGCCAACATCACCACCCCCCTGCTCGGACTCGTGGACACGGCCATAGTAGGCCACATGGGAAGTGCCGTCTACATCGGTGCGATAGCCGTGGGAGGGGTGATGTTCAATATGCTTTACTGGCTTTTCGGCTTCCTGCGCGGCGGCACATCGGCTCTTACCGCGCAGGCATACGGTGCCGGAAGCCGGGAGGGATGCGCCCTTGCACTCTACCGCTCGCTGATGGTGGCCGGTGCCGTAGGAGCGGCCATGATCCTGCTCCAGTGGCCGCTGAGATGGCTGCTGAGGCAGTTCGTAGACCCCGATCCCTCCACAGGACTGCTGGCCTGGCGCTATTTCACCATACTCATCTACGGCGCACCGGCTGTATTGGGCACATACGCACTTTCGGGATGGTTCCTCGGCATGCAGAACTCGCGCATGCTCATGGTTACTTCAGTGGTGATAAACGTGGTGAACATCGCCGTGAGCCTTTCCCTCGTCTATGGCCTGGGATGGCAGATAGAGGGTGTGGCATGCGGCACATTGGCCGCGCAATGGATCGGTTTCGCAACCGGGCTATGGCTCTTGCGGCGCTACGACATCAGCCGCCCGATATGGCAACATATCATGCGCGGGGGTGAACTGAGGCGCTTCTTCAAGGTCAATGCCGACATGATGCTCCGCACTGCATGCCTCATCACCGTTACCGTATGGTTCACCAAGACCGGTGCATCGCAGGGAGCGGTGATACTCGCCGTCAATACCCTGCTGATGCAGCTGTTCCTGCTCTTCTCATACATGATGGACGGTTTCGCATTCGCCGGGGAGGCATTGGCCGGACGCTATGTCGGTGCACGCGATTTCGCCTCCCTGCACCTTTGCTCCAAGCGCCTCCTGCTGTGGGGGACAGCATGGGCAGCGCTATTCACGGCATTGTATTTCTTCGGCGGTGAGGGATTTCTCGCGCTGCTCTCCTCCGACCGTGAAGTCATAGCCTCGTCACGCGAATATTACCTGTGGGCGGTTTCAGTCCCCTTTGCGGGATTTGCCGCTTTTGCCTGGGACGGGGTGTTCATCGGAGCCACCCTCACCCGGCAGCTGCTCCTCTCCATGGCCGTTTCCATGGCCGCCTTTTTCATCATATATCTCTCGCTTTTCAACACTATGGGCAACCATGCCCTCTGGCTTGCCTTCATCGCCTACCTTTTCCTCAGAGGCACCCTCCAGACAATTCTTTATTACAGACACAAATGGATCTGACACGCATACGGCTCTCCCACTCTCTCATCGCCGCTCTTCTTCCCTCCCTTCTCCCCCTCCTCGCCCTCCTGCTCCCCCTTTCCCTGCGTGCCGACGGCTCCGCCGGAGGTTCCACCCAATATCTCCAGCTCGTGCAGTGGGCAGACGAGGCCGTGGCCCAGAGCAACTGGGAACGCGCCATCTCCTGCCTCCGGGAGGCCATGCGCACAGAGCCCGCCAACCCCCAGAATGTGATGCTCCTCTCCAACGTAGGGATGATCCAGCACTACGCGGGAGAGGACTCCCTCGCCCTGCACACCCTCACCGAGGCGCGAGCCATGGCACCGGCATCAGTAGTCATCCTCAAGAACCGCGCCACCGTGCTCGGCTCCCTCGGGCGTACGGACGATGCCATGCGCGACTACGGAAAGATCATGGAGATGGACTCCACGTATGCCGACGCATACCGCGACCGCGCCGTGCTGTTCATGCATATGAACAGGTACGCCGACGCGGAAACCGACATCAGGAAATTTCGGAAGCTATGCCCCAAGGATCCGCACGGCGCACTGATGCTTGCCCTGATCTACTCCAACACGGACCGCGCGGCTGACGCCATACCGCTTTATACCGAACTTATCAAGGCCAAGGAGGATGTGGTCTACTACTCCGCGCGTGCCATGTGCCATATGGTCTGCGGAGACCTTTTCGCGGCAGCCGACGACATAGCACGCGGCCTCGTGATTGACGACAAGGATGCCGAGCTGTACTTCTGTAGGGCATACCTCAACCACCTCCGTTTCCGCGACGCCGACCGCGATGCCGATGCCGCAAAGGCCGCAAGTCTGGGCATACCGATGGATCGCATCAAGGCTTTGCCCACCCTTCCGCGCTGACTACAGGCAAATTATACTAAAAAACACTGTTGAAAAACATACCGGTTTTATGTGTGGTTTTTATGGAATTTAATTAGATTTGCCGCCGTCGAATCTCAGTCAATCAGCCTGTCGACCAAGAACCAACCTAAAAACTACTTGCCATGATCATTGGAGTACCAAAAGAGATCAAGAACAACGAGAACCGAGTGGCACTTACTCCCGCCGGCGCCCGTGAACTTGTGGCACACGGCCACAAAGTGTATGTGCAGTCCACAGCCGGCCTTGGCACCGGATTCTCCGATGAGGAATACACCGCCGCGGGTGCGGCGATCCTCCCGACCATAGAGGAGGTGTATGCAATCGCGGAGATGATAATAAAAGTAAAAGAACCTATAGAGCCTGAATACAAGCTCATCCGCAAGGGGCAATTGCTTTTCACATATTTCCACTTCGCATCCGAGCGCGCGCTTACCGAAGCCATGATCGAATCGGGAGCCACATGCATCGCATATGAGACCGTGCGCCTCCCCAACGGCTCGCTCCCTCTTCTTGTACCCATGAGCGAGGTTGCTGGCCGCATGTCGGTGCAGGAGGGATGCCGGTTCCTCGAAAAGCCACAAGGGGGACGCGGAGTGCTCCTTGGCGGTGTTCCCGGAGTGAAGCCCGCAAAGGTACTCATCCTCGGTGCAGGGGTTGTGGGGCGCAATGCCGCCCTCATGGCCGCAGGCCTTGGAGCCGATGTCACGATCACCGACATATCACTACCCACATTGCGCCACGTGGCAGAGACGATGCCGCGCAACGTAAAGACCCTCTTTTCCTCGCGCCACAACATTGAGGCAGAACTCCCCACGACCGATCTCGTCATAGGATCGGTGTTGATACCGGGCGCAAAGGCACCACACCTTGTCACGAGAGACATGCTCAAATTGATGCGCCCCGGCTCGCTGCTGGTGGATGTGGCCATTGATCAGGGTGGTTGCTTCGAGACCTCAGTGCCGACCACGCATTCCGACCCGACATACACCGTCGACGGAATAGTGCATTACGCCGTGGCCAATATACCGGGTGCGGTGCCCTACACTTCCACCCTCGCGCTAACAAACGCCACATTGCCATATGCAATACAGCTTGCCGACAAGGGATGGCGACGCGCATGTGCAGAGGACAAGGCGCTCGAGCAGGGAGTAAATGTCGTCGACGGCAAGGTGGTCTTCCCCGCCGTGGCCGAGGCATGGGATCTCCCCCTCCATAAGTTGGAACTCTATACTACTGATTAACAAACACCTTGCTTTTGTATGGGGTGTCTCTTCCCTCGGGGAGGAGACACCCCTTGTTTGTGATTTTTTTTGTAACTTTGCATACATTTCTCAATCGATCATTAATACAACGAAATATGTCCTTGCAATGTGGAATCGTGGGACTACCCAATGTGGGCAAGTCCACTCTTTTTAACTGTCTCTCCAACGCAAAAGCGCAGTCTGCAAACTTTCCGTTCTGCACCATCGAACCCAACGTGGGGGTGATCACCGTACCAGACGAACGTCTCAACAAGCTCGTGGACATGTGCCAGCCGCGCAGTGTGGTACCCGCAACGGTGGAGATAGTGGATATAGCCGGCCTGGTGAAAGGTGCTTCCAAAGGTGAAGGACTGGGCAACAAGTTCCTCGCAAACATCCGCGAGACCGATGCCATAATCCACGTGCTGCGTTGTTTCGACAACGACAACATCACACATGTGGACGGCTCGATCGATCCCGTGCGCGACAAGGAGATCATAGACTACGAACTGCAGCTCAAGGATCTCGAAACCATCGAAGGACGCATCGCACGCACGCAGAAACAGGCTCAGACCGGCGGCGACAAGACCGCCAAGATGCAGTACGACGTGCTCTGCCGCTTCAAGGAGGCTCTTGACCAGGGGAAACCTGCACGTTCGGTGGAGCTTGACACCCCCGACGAACGCAAATTCGCCCGCGAACTCTTCCTGCTCACATCCAAGCCGGTGCTCTACGTCTGCAACGTTGACGACAGCTCGGCTGTAAACGGCAACAAGTATGTGGATGCCGTGCGCGAGGCCATCAAGGGTGAGAACGCCCAACTGCTCATAGTGGCCGCTCAGACCGAGGCCGACATCGCCGAGCTTGACACATACGAGGAGCGCCAGGAATTCCTGGCCGAGATCGGCCTTGAGGAATCGGGGGTGGCACGATTGATCCGTGCGGCATATGCCCTGCTCAACCTCCAGACATTCTTCACTGCCGGTGCCGACGAGGTGCGTGCATGGACTTTCATGCGCGGTGCGAAGGCTCCGCAATGTGCCGGCGTAATACACACCGACTTCGAGAAGGGCTTCATCCGCGCGGAGGTCATAAAATACGACGACTATGTGGCTCTCGGAGGGGAGACCGGCGTAAAGGAAGCCGGCAAGCTCGGAGTAGAGGGCAAGGAATACATCGTGCAGGACGGCGACATAATGCATTTCCGCTTCAACGTGTAACTTTCCGTCACCGGATGCGTCTAATGAATTGACAACAATCTAAATCTACTTGTATAATGAAAATTTTCAAACCTGTCATGGCTTTCGCAGCCCTGGCCATCGCATCGGGGGCGGCTGCAAATGCCGAGCACCTCAAAAGCGTGAATCCGGCCTACATAGACAATTCGATACCCGCCGGTGAGGATTTCTACATGCATGTCAACAAGGGGTGGATGGACGCGCATCCCCTCACAGCCGAGTATGCCCGCTACGGCGTGTTCAACATCCTTGCCGACTCTGCCGAGGCCAAGGTGAAGGACATCGTGCTCAACCTCGGTGCCACCAACCCCGAACCCGGGACGAACGCATACAAGATCTGGACGCTCTATTCACAGGGGATGGACATGGATCGCCGCAATGCCGAGGGGATAGCTCCCATCGCCGACGACCTCAAGAAAATAGAAGCCACCGATGCCGCAGGCATGGAAGATCTCCTGCTCTGGATGCACAAATACTACTCCAGCCCGTTCTTCGGAGCAGGCCCCATGGAAGACATGATGGACTCCAATCGTTACGCCATGTATGTCTCGGGAGGTTCGATGGGTCTTGGCGACCGCGACTACTACCTCAAGGACGACAAGGAGACACTGCGCATCCGCAACGCCTACAAGAAACTGATCACCGACCAGATGGTCAATGCCGGTTTCAAGAAAAAGGACGCACAGCGCATCATGAAGAACGTCATGAAAATCGAGACGGCCATCGCCGACTCCGCAATGACCCGCGAGGAGAGCCGCGACATCACACGCATGTACAATCCCCGCACCCTTGCCGAGCTTAAGGAACAGTATCCGCACATCAAATGGGATCGGTTCTTCGTGGAGACCATGAACATCGACACACCCGCCGATTTCATCGTCACCGACGTAAAGGGGCTGCAACAGGCCGACAACCTCATCTCATCGCTTACCGACCGTGAGATCAAGGACTACTACCTCTGGAAATATGTCTCACAGGCGGCTCCCTACCTCAGCCAGAAGTTCATTGACACCAATTTCGAGTTCTCCAAGGTGCGCTCGGGGGTGCAGGAGCAGCGCCCATTGTGGAAACGCGCTCTCGGAGTGCCCGACAGCTACATGGGGGAGGCCATCGGCCGCCTCTATGTGGAGAAATACTTCCCCGAGACCTCCAAGCAGAAGATGCTAGACCTTGTCGGCAACCTCCGCGTGGCTCTCGGAAAGCACATCATCAACCTCCCATGGATGACCGACGAGACAAAACTCAAGGCCATAGAGAAGCTCAACTCCTTCACGGTGAAGATAGGATACCCCGACAAGTGGAAGGACTATTCTTCAATGAAGATAGACCCTTCCCTTTCATATTATGCCAACGTGCACAACGCATCCATGTGGCACAACGACGAGCAGCTCGCAAAATGGGGCAAGCCGGTAGACAAGTCGGAATGGGGAATGACACCTCAGACCGTCAACGCCTACTACAACCCGCTCGCCAACGAGATCGTGTTCCCGGCGGCCATCCTCCAGAATCCATTCTTTGATCCTGAGGCATCCGACGCGGAGAACTACGGCGGCATAGGAGTAGTGATCGGCCACGAGATGACACACGGCTTCGACGACCAGGGACGCAATTTCGACTCCAAGGGTAACATGACCAACTGGTGGACGGAAGAGGACTCAAAGAGCTTCGAGGAACTGACCGCCAAGCTCGGCAAGCAGTTCGACGAAGTGGAGATCCTACCCGGCCTCTTTGCCAACGGCACCTACACCATGGGGGAGAACATCGCCGACCAGGGCGGCCTCCGCATAGCCCGCACCGCATTCCTTGATTCCCAGAAACGCAAAGGTGTGGACGTGACCTCAAGCGATGCCCTGATTGACGGCTTCACCCCCGATCAGGCCTTCTACCTCAACTATGCCAACATCTGGGCTACCAACATGCGCGACGAGGAGAAACGCAACCTCACCATCGGCGACGTGCACTCCCTTGCCGAGAACCGCGTAAACGTCACCCTCCGCAACATCGTCCCCTTCTTCGAAGCCTTCGGCATCAAGGAGGGCGCCCCCCTCTACCGCCCCGCTTCCGAGCAGGTAATCATCTGGTAAAATCCCCCTCTGCCAAGAGCAGCCATTTCCCTGCCAAGAGCAGTTCTTCCGCTCAGAGCAGCATATTTCCGCTTACGCGTCAGCACCTGTGCGCTGGCGCGTAAGCGGAAACCTCTCTCCTCCCCAACTGTTGCCCCTCCTCATGTGTTGACGCGAAAGCGGAAACCCTTCCCATCTCCCTTTCCCTCTCTTCTTTTTCCTTTTCTCAATTTCTTATTTCTCACTTCCCTCCATGCCCCAGCCCCCTTATTTCAAGCCTCATAAGCCGCGCATGACGCGACGCGCCTTTTTCCGCGACTATCAGGCTCCGGGCTTCTACATGATCACCATCACCGCCGCTGCCGGAACTCCCCCTTTGGGAAGCCTGATCATCCGCGACGGCACACCCTTGGTAACCCTCTCCCCTTTAGGCGACCTGATCTACCTCACCATCGGTGACTTCCCACAAGTCACGCCGCAAATCCGGATAATAACCTTTATCATAATGCCCGACCACATCCACATGCTCGTGCATGTGCGCGAACGTCTGCCGCGCCATCTCGGACGCATCATCGGAGCTTTCAAAGGGCATATCTCAAGCGCTTACGCCCGACAGACAGGCGCTCCCACCACACCGCTTTTCACCCAGAAATTCCATGACCGCATAGTCAACAAAGCCGGTCAGCTGCAAACCCTCATCAACTACATAGCCGACAACCCGCGCCGACTCGCCATCAAACGGATGTATCCCGACCTTTTCCGCCGATACAACCACCTGCGCATAGGCACACGCGAATACGCCGCTTACGGCAACATCTTTCTGTTAAAGGATTTCGACCGCCAACCAGTGATCATCCACCGTGCCTGGAGCGCTGACGAACTTGCGGCCAACCGCCGTCGATGGGAAGAATGCACCCGTTCGGGAGGAGTTCTCGTCTCTCCCTTCATAAGCAGTGCTGAAAAGGATGTGCGAAACGCCGCCATAGCTTCCGGCGGCCGCATAATAGAACTGAGAGCCGAAGGCTTCCCTGAGCGCTTCAAACCCTCCGGTGCCGAATTCGAGCTGTGCACCTCAGGCCGCCTCCTCCTGCTGGCACCATGGCCTGACAACACCCGCCGCTTCACCATGACCCGCTCGGCAGCACTCACCCTCAATGCCATGGCCACAGAGATCTGCACAACTACCATCTCCCCCTCCCTCCTCCGCTAAGCTCAATTCTGCTTACGCGTCATCACAGAGGCCACCTCCTCCCATGAAGCATCCTTAAGCTCCACCCTTCCCTCGGGCGAAACCAGATAAAGCGCGGGGAACGCCGGAATGGCATAAAGGCTCTCCCCCAGATCCTCCACCGCGCACCCGCTTATCCATCCCTCGGTCGCGCACCCGCCTGTCCACCCCTCCGGCAGCACCTCGCTCCCTCCCGGCAGATGATGACGCGTAAGCGGAATCCCCCCTATCGTCCCCTCCCGGTTTTCCTCCTCCCCGGGCATCCTCACCGCCACGACCCGCAGCTTCCCCGCCGCAATCAATGCCGCGAGAGCGGCATCCTCCCTCATCTTCCCGATAAGCTCGCGGCACTCCCCGCAGTCAGGATCATGAAACAGCAGCACACACCTCACCCCGGCAGCCGTCTCCCTGAACGAGAGCGCCTCCCCATCGTCGCTTATGAACCGGAAATCGGGCGCTATCGCTCCCACCGGTGTGCGCATCACCATCTCGCGGAGATAGGCTGTGGTTTCCCCGCCTGGCCATCCGGCTTCCATCATCGCATCGGCGAACGCCAGATAAGCGGCATCGCAGCGCACCGGCGATCGCCAGTCAAGCAGATACCCTTCTATCAGCTCCTCCATGCGCAACACGCTCTCCTCCCCCTGTGCGTCCACTATCGCCACCAGTTTCCCGGCTCCCAGTTTCTTCCCCTCCTCGGTAGCATGCGGAAACACGGAAAGAAACTCCGCCAGTTCCCCCTCTTCAATGACGCGCGAGCGGAATCCATCCCAGAAATGCGCCAGCAAGTAATCAGCCCTTTCAGCCGGCTCCGTCAGTTCCTCCGGTATAACAGGGAGCGGCAGCCCCTGCGGCATGGCCTCCGTAGACCATCCCGCGAGCGCTGCCGCCGTTATCATAATCAATAAGAACCTTTTCAATCTATCCTTTCCCCTATCTGCGGTCTACACACCGGATCAAACATGCATCACTTTGATTTGTTGTTGTACCATCACCAAAAAGGTTACTGGTACTTATGCCATTGAAGTCAAAAGTAAAATAATTGATATCCAACCCCAAATAATTCCCCTTCCCTAAGGAATAGTCTGTAAAACCTAAATCTTTATCTCCTATATAATTATAAATTCCTTGCGCCCAATATATCGCACCTGCTCGCATATAAATATCATAAAACAAAGGTAATTTCAATTCATCACCCGGATTCTCATATCGTTCAATTCTACCTGCGGCATATCTTAGCTGACCGGCATATGGTTCTTTTACCACACCCCAACCATGCACACCAGAATTTTTGCGTTTCCCGTATCCTGATGCGCCAACGGGTAAGAAAACATGCTTACCATAATGGGATGAAGACTCATCACCCACAAACGCGAAAGAACCTCTCATTCCATAGGATCCATTTACATTACCCTTATCATCCCGCTGATAGCCATATGCACTTGTCAGAGTAGTACTTACACCTTCCGCCTCATCACCATATAGGACACCGAATGACTGTTCAGTATTATTTCTGAGGTAAATGAACTCCATAAATGTAGGAAGAGAGTAAACATTGCCCTCGCTATCTTTTTGGTCATCAAAATTTCCCCCTGATTTCGAACCGCTCGTAATTGTAGACCATGGGACAGCGTTGCCCGTAGTAGCTAATCGCAAATCTCCTATAGGTTTGAAATCTTCAGGAGTTACCTTCACCCAATCTGCCTTGGAATTCTTGTTATTAGAAGCATCAATAGGTTGATCCCAGTTTGTCCATTTGAACATGGATCCCTCATCAAGAGGGGAAGTGACCTCCTTATTCTTAAGCAACATGTTATAGGTATGCCAGTAAACGTTCTTGCCATTGGTTTTCTCGTCGAACAGTTGAACCGGGGCATCTCCCTGACGCACGAATATCTGATGGATACAGCTGAGATTATGGTATTCTACCTGTATAATGGCAAAACGATTTTTGTCTTTGTCGGTACTACCAACGAAGTTTACATTAAAATCAACTGCTGTGGAGGTCGTCCCACTGACCTCTTTCTTGCCATCAAGATTGATGAAGTCACCATCCTCGGTAAGCACATATGCTCTCCAGGGTCCTATTGAGGACAATTCCTGAAACTTAGTGGAAGCCTCATGCTCCTTTTCAAGCAACTTCACATGAAAAGAGGTGTTGTTGCCGGCTTTTCGGAATATCCCCTTGGGATTGACAAGACGGCGCACCTGATAGACCGGTATATTAGGGATGATAGTCTTTGAATCATCGGTATAGGTAGCCGTGACGGTAATTTCCGCCAGACGCGGATAGCCGAAATAGGGATTGTTACCCGTGTATGCGGATTCCTTTACAAGATTTTTTGCCCTCGTATACAGCGGTATTTCCATCTCAACGATATTTCCGTCATGTCGCACCACATATTTCCCGAGATCTTCATTCCCATGCTCCCCGGCATCAACAAGATATTCGCGTGATCCACGCGATACCTGAAGGCCACCATCATCAATATGTTTCTGATTGTAATGCCCTGATACAGTGACTCCCTCTATCGTTTTCTGAGAAGTTTTCAACAAAGACAGAAAACCATATTCGGGATACTTCGTCCCATATCCCCCCTTTTCGTCAGCATCCTTGTAGTAGTCGAGATCTTCGGAGATGTCGTGGCCGTCCTCGAAGTAGGGCGCCCAGTTGTTGCGGACAATGTCAATTTTGACGGATTTGAGTTTCTTGCCTCCGGTGTTGATACGGATGGGGAAAGTGAGGCTCTTGTTGTAGAGGTAGGATATGTAGAGCGGGCTGGGGAGATGGATGCCGGGGGTCTCATCGTATTCGATGTGCCAGTCGGCATCGTTGCCGTTGCCTTTGAAGCTGAGTGTGAGCTTGTAGTGATGGTTGCGCTCCACGTCGAAGTTGCGCTTCACGTCCTTGCCAAGCATGAAACGGAACTTGATCTCGCCCCCCGAGGCATAGTCCTTATTGCGGGATTCATAGTGACCTATGACCTCCACGTAGGTGCCGTTGGGCTTGCTGTCCTTGGCTTTCTCGTGCGTCCACACGCGGTCTGCTCCTTCACCGGTATGATCGCCGGCAGTAGGATGATCCACCATGCCGTCACCGTCGCCGTCCTGATATTTCAGGTCGCCGTTACCCTGTATATTCTCATAGAACGGGAGGCAATAGGCCTTCTCGTCGTGGAACTTGACCTCTTTGCCATCCAGCCCCTTATAGCTGTCTAAGTTCTGACCACGGGTCACTACCGGCCACTTCTCATAGTCGGCATCCTCACCGGAGCCATACATGAGCACATGGCTGGACTTGGCCAGTCCGAAGCCACCCTTGGCCTGAATGTCGGCCTCCTTGGAGGGGTCGCCGACGCAACTGTAGTAACCGAGGTAACAACCGTCGGCTATGTCATACACGCGGGCTTCCTTGATATATACAAACACGTTGTCGCGCAGATTGCTGCCGTCAAAGTCAATGGTGAGCTTGGAAACGGCGCGGCGTATCCATGCGTGCAATGTCGTGTTGCGGGGACTTACTGTGACAGTGCCCTCGTTCTCGAAGTTCATGCCACGGGTATCCTGTTTCTCGTTGGTGAAATATCCCAGCATCTCCGAGTTCTTGGATATGTCATTCGGCACCCATGAGAGTTTTATGCTGCGAAGTCCACCGATCGTCTTAATGGCCTCGGCATATTGGGAATCTGTGAGCAGACCGGGCATGTTGGCCACGGCAAAGATCTTGTATACGCCGTTGGGAAGCGTAAGAGGGAGCTTCACGCAGTATGTGGCATCCTGAGCCGACACGCCGTTTGAGGCGTTCTCGTCAACGCGCGGTTCGAGCACCGGCTTGTATTGTTCAAGATCCACCGTAAACGACAGATCGGGGATGAGATCGCCGGCAGTGGTATAGAACAGCAGGTGGAGCGACGTTATGGCATCCATACGGTCGCCTGTGGGAGCCGACGTGTTGCCCTGGCCGAACTCCAGGCCGTTGGAACGACTGGAGGCACCGTCAAGCTCGGCTTCCACCAATGGGGTAAAACGCACTTCGGTCATGACGGTGGTCTCACCGTCGGGAATCTCGCCGTCGGGATACTCTATCTCGTCGATGCAGGAACTGAACGACGCAGAAAGGAGAACCGCAAACAGGGCTATGAAAAGGCGCCATGGAGAGATGCGCCGGTATATCATGTGATTGTATCTTTCAGTCATAGGTCGATTTCAAAATAAGAGGTTGGCAGAGAAACCTGTTTACTCAAGGTCGCGGAGGGAAAGCCTCCACCTCCCTGAGGGATATTTCGCCGGGCTTGCCGTCATAGAAATACTTGTCATTCGCCACATCGTAGAAGAACATCGGATTGCCGTCATAGTCATAGGCAATGACCATGTAACCACGACTCTCATATCCGACCTCCGTCCAACGCTTGTATCCGTAATTGGGTATATAGTCCCTTGGTGCGAGGTTCTTGTCGTAGACGATGCCGGTCTTTATTCCGTACATTGATATAGCCGAACCATATTCGTCCTGCCACATCACAAGCACGTCAAGCGTACCTGTCTCCCCCAATCCTGTAGTGATGGTTGCCTCGGGGAGGTACTTTTCATATTGCATGACCTCCGTAAACGGTTTCAGGCGATCGCGGTCAAGCCAGTACTTGTCAGCGGCATAGTCGTAGGCATAGCGAAGATCGCGCGTCCGTGGATCGCGGATCAGATAGAGGCCGTTTTCGGAAAGCTCCACACGCTTGGCTATGGGATTCTTGTCCCCGTCGTAGTAGCGGTCGTGCTTGTCGTCGTAATAATAGGTCTTGGGAGCATATCCCTTTATAATGATCCATCCGGTGACATTGTCGCGGTCAAGACCGAACTCGGGCTTGAGCACGACTTCCGAATAGGGTATCACGTCAACCTCCACCTGCACTTCCGACTCGCCTGTCATGCGGCGCAAAGTGTAGTCGTAGATGTTGTTGCGGAGTATGTTGAAATGGTCTCCCTTGCGTGCGTCGGGATGCGCATAGGAGGGCGGATCGTCGTAATACTTGAAGTCTATATAGTGCGTGAGTACGTCGCCCTCGAACTTCACCTCCAGCTGACAGCGATCTGCATCGTCTTTTGGCTGCTGCGGCTTTGACGGGTCGGCGAGATTGGCAAATTCCGGCACGTATATGCGCCAGCATCCGTCAGTGCCCATGGTAAACGCCATCCCTTTCCGCACTCGTGCGTCGGCTGGAATGGACGGTAGGCGGTAGTAGTCATGAGCATATGAGCCGGACACATAGTCGGCTTGCGCCTTTACACCTATGGGTGCACGGTAGCCTCGGGAATTGGTGTTGGTGAGCCTTGCCGACACGATCGGCAGCGAGCCTTCGGCAACACGCACGCGCACCTGGGCATAGGCTCGGAGCATATGGATGGTGCCAAGGTCGGTAGACCATCCGGGATCAAACTCCAAACCGGTGAGTAGGTCTGTAACTCCGAACATCGGGATAAGCCGCCCGGCACCTATCTGGGTGTCGGCAGGATAACTGAAATCATAGAGCGAGGCGGCATCGGTGGCTATGTCGGCCAGGGAGGTCACACCGGCTTCCGGCTCGGGGTAGGATCCGCGCCAGTTGGCAAGCATCATCACCTTGAGCTTCCCACCAAGCGTCTCAGGAACGGCGGCGGGTATTATGCCGCTTACGAGGTAGGTCTTGAAAGTGCCGTCGGACGAAGCCGGATGGATAAGTATGTCGGTAAGCTGCCCCACATACGTGTCGTTCTCGTTGAACATGAGTATGCGGAAGTCTCCACCATCTATGTCTATGTAGTTTTCCACAGGTGTGCCGGCTTCATAGTCTCCCGGAGCCGGGGCGCGAGATAGGCGCACGTCGCCGGTGGTGACGTAGAATCCGGCCCTGTATACCGGCTCTCGCTGAACATCGCCCGGTTCATCCCCGGCAACGTCGGAGCGGCATGCACCCATGAGGATCAACGCCATCAGGGGCACGACGGCAACCGCCGTCTGCCTGAGCAAGCGCCGGATAGCATCGATGTATGTGCGGGGTAGTATCATTGTTTTCTCTTCTCCTATCGTGTGTGTTTACAAATCGGTGTTCTGGAGCACTACGCGCCAGCTGTTGATGTAGATGTGTGTCTTTGACCATCGGCCGTTCTCGTCAAGGAAGAAGACCATGGAGTAGTCGTCCTGATAGTCAAGGTATTCCTGCGGTGTCAGTTCAGTGCCGTCGGGGTGTTTGTACTTGCCCCTTACCAGAAGGGCATATTCGGAAAGAGGAACGGAAACAATCTGTTCCCCCTCCTTGTTGTGAATCTTCACGTAAAGGTCATCATCCACCATCAGACGCGACAATGAGAGGTGACCTACAGCGGCGCTTACCTGAGTTATGGCGCGTCCTTCCTCACCCTCGGGCTTGGTATAGTCGGGCACCTCCACTCCGGCTGTACCGGAATAGATGCTGTGCGCGAAATATGTGAGCTTGTCATCTGGAAGCAGGGAGTTGTCCCAATCCATGTGGCCGTTTGTGCCGGTCACGGTGAAAGTGAAGTCACGGTGGTCTACATCCTCGCCTGAAAGGTGCTGGAGCATTATGTGTAGGTCGTTGGTGTCCTTTATGAGACGCACGGTCTTTATGTGCACACCCTGCTCGTCCTCAAACTCCACATTGTCGCTCTTGCCGTGGAAGAGCCGACGAAGCTCGTTGCGCACATGCGCCTCCCCATCTTCGGGAGCCGCCTCGCGGTCGGTCAGCTTGCATGCAAGCCCTTCGCGCACCGTAGCATCGGTCACGGTAAACGAAGAGGTATGCCCCTCGCCGCACCAGGCGATGAGATCATAGCGACCTGGCGCCACATCAACATCCATCAGGTAGTTGCCGCTACGCAGGGCTTCCCCCTCCTCATGACGCTGCCATACTATTTCGCCGGTGGAGGAGTCGACCACATAGAGGGTGACTTCGCTCACTTCGGCAGCAAAGGCATCGGTGAACTTGAGGTTGGTGTCGTATACGAACTTTACCTTGTAATAGGGATCGCAGTCCCCCTCGTCGTCATATATCAGGCCGTTGCATCCTGTGAGACACGCGAGGGCTATCAGCGGAGCCGCCAATCGCAAAGTTATGTCGGTGAGAGTAAGTTTCATTCTTTCTGTTTTCTATATATCTGGAACCCGCGCACTGTGTGGTGCGGGCAGGGATTTTCTGAGATAAAAAAGGAGGAGAGGTATCGGCACTGCCGCATGAGCGGGCAGCACTTGGGTTCTCGGACAGAGAGTTTTTTAATGAGAGGAGGGAGATTGAGAGTAAAAGCAACCGCAGCCGGTCTGCCGGTCATGGCGACCGGCTGCGGGTATCATAGGAAAAAGTCTGTTATTTTACAGCTTTGAAAGCATGGATCAGAGATCAACACCCTGATTGATCACACGCCAGGAGAGGATGTTGATCTTGGCACCTACGTAGTAGAGGGGATCCTCGGGCTTGTCAGGACGGATGACAACCTCGCCACCATCGGGCACGAAGAGGGCATGACCCACCTTGCTGAAGCTGTTAATGGAAACCTTGTACCAGTGGTTACGTACAACGCCATAGTAGCCTTCTACAGCCTTGCCTTCATTCGCAGTCTCTACAGAAGTATTGTGCTCAACGGGGATGTAGTAGAGGTTGGCATCCTTGTAGTACTGGAGGTCTGTTCCCGAAGGAATAAGGACATTTAGACGAGCAACAAGCTGCTGACCGTCAACCGGTGCATAGACATCATTGTTTTGAGCGTCCTTTTCACCGGTCTTCTCATACAGCTGGTCTGTGCTCTTAAGAGCGAAAGTGGCAGCACCGATGGTGTTAGGTTTCTTAGCGAAATCGATATCGTTTTCGTTAACCTGACGATACTTGGTCGTTACTGTGCCATTTACCTCTTCTGTGCCATCTACGTAATAATAGTTCAGGCCTTCGGTCTGATTCTTAAGTACGTTGAGGAGATAAGCACGGAAAGATTCTTCGGTATAGAGCATTCCACGGAAATTGAGAGCCGGTATCTCATTCCCTTCAGCATCGCAAATACGAGTAGCGAGAACAATATGAGTTACGTGGCTGGGAATTACGAGGTTCTGCTCAGCTGCATTCTGAGCGAAGATATTGACGGGAGTGTTTGTGTTCTCATAGCAATACTGGGCATATTTCGAATCTTCGTTTGTAAGCTTGCCGGTAAGCGCCTTGTCGTTTATGTAGGTCAGATTATTCTCAAGTGTCGTACCTGTCAGACCATAGGTCTCGGCTGCGGCTCCCCAGAAGCTACGATAGAGAGAAGCATTGTTCCATGCGGTAAACACATCGTTAGAACTCCAGTTGGAGATATCCTTTGTCATATGCGAATTATTTGCGGTAGCATTTAGGCTCCAACCAATAACCTCCACATATATCTTCGTGTTGGCCTGCCATTCACCGTTGCCGTCTTCGTTGGGCATACCGGCCACGGTCTGTGCAAGGGGGTAGAGTTTCCTGCCGCCATCCAATGTGATGACACCATCTTCTACATCCATAGTCAACTGTACCTTTGCAGCAAGACGCTCAACATATACGTTCACCGGAGACATATTCTGTGCCTCTGTAGGTGTGGTCTTGAAATCGCCTTCATCAAGCATGGTTACACCATAGTACTTGTCGTCGTGATTCTTGTCTTCAGCAGCACCCTTGAAGTAGCTGGTAGTGGACATCACGAAGTTCTGAGACTTTTCGTCGGTAGCGAAATTCACGAGTTTGTCGCATGTAGCCTGAAGTGTGGGTTCCGGCTCGAAATCCTTCTTATTGAGCACGGTAAGCATGTACTTGGGATACGTGTTGGATTTGAGATCCTCCAGGACAAGAACATTGTTCACGAAATACTCTATGTTGGGATTCTTTTCGAAATCACCATCAGATCCGCCGGGGTTATCCACATCAACGACGGGAGTCAACCCGGCCTCAGCAACCTTGATGCCGTTCTCGTCGAAGAAGAAGAAGCGTGCGTTGTTCACCTTGTGCTCGTCGGCATCGCCAAATTCATACGAAGGAGTCTCAAAGTCGGTGCTTCGTCCGAATGGCATGTTGCCGGCATCGCTGATTTTCACATTAAGATAGGCTTTCTGACCCTCTACCGGGGTTACAGGAGCGCCACCGGTCTCGCCGCCGGTGAGGGGTTCGTCGGAGGAGCAGGATGCCATGAGGGCAAGCGCTGCGAATCCTGCGAACAGTTTACTGGTTTTGTTCATTGTAATTGTGTTTTGGATAAAGTTAATTATTGTTTTTTTCTTTCTTGTATATCGGTTACGCTTTCACGCGTATGGGGTTTATTTCGATACGGGCTGCGGCTTGATCAGGTATGTGACACGGGGGCGCTTGATGATGGCATCAACGCGGTCGCGCTCGACGGCTGCAGCTTCCATGCCGGTTGCAGCTGCGGTGTCGAACAGCTCGACGGCACGCTGCAGGTCGCCGTTGACCGCCGCAAGAGAGGCGCGGGTGAAGACAGCCTCGGGAGAGTCACCGGCATTGCGCAGATAGTTGGCAGCCGAGGCGCGGTCGCCATGACGCAGGGTGATGTTGGCGGCGTTGAGGTTGGCCTCGGGATCGGCCGGGTAAAGTTCTACGGCCTTGAGGTATACCTGCTCGTACTCCGGGGAATCCGACGGATAGGTGGCGGCGATGCGCTGGAAATCGACCGGACGGAGATTGGCGGGGTTAGTGGCATACACTGCTTTCAACTCCTCAATGTCAACAAACGTGCGGATGCGGTACTTGACGGTGTAGTCGGAGTGACGCAGGGCCGGATAAATGCTGTCAAGCAGGAACTTGTATTCAGCAGGGTAACGCGTCTGGATCTCGGCGTTCTTCGGATCAGGCTCCATCGGGGAGTCCACGATCTGGAGTATCTCCTCACGATGGGGGATGTCAAGGTCAAGCAGACGGCGACGCAACCCTTCCCAGTCCTCAGGCTCGTAGTCGGTGAACATGATCTCGGGGTTGAAGTTGTAGTGCTCGCGCACATATTCCTTTAGCGCCTGGGTACGCCCCATGGCCAACCGCACGTTGTTGGAATAGGAGCCTTCGGGAGAAGCGAAACCCTTGATGGTGACGCGCGTGATGGTGGCGTCGGGGTCGTTCTTCACCAGGTCTATGGACTCTATGATCTTGGCAAGCTCCACAGTGTTGCGGCGGTAGGTCGGGCGGATCTCGGTGCGGTTGACGATAAAGTCAATGTAGGCGCTCCCCTCGGCTGTGCGCTCCACGGCCTCGTCGCCCGTAAGCTCCACGAAGTTTATGGCGGGCGCCACGGGAGGAGTGGTGTAGTCAAGCTCGGCCAATGGGATGTCGGCATCGTGCAGTATCGGATCGCAGCAGTGACCGGTGGCCTGGCGCATGTCTATATGGCAGCGCTCCATCCACGGCTCGAAAGGTATCTCCTTGCGGTATTCTATGAGGTCGCGCGATCCGGCAGACCACATGCGTTCCCCTTCCGGGAGGTTGTGGTTGCGCAGATGCGAGTAATATCGGTTGCGTCCCGCCACGCGGATGGCCGGAAAAGCCACGCTGTCGGTTCCGGCATCGGAGATGACCACCGGGGTGAAGATGACCTCGCGGTCGCGCCCCGGATTGACCGAGCGGGGGTCTATGTCAAGGATAAGCGAGAGGGCATTGTCGCGGCGTGCCACCTGTATTTCGGTCACTTTGAGCAGCTCCCCCTCCCCGGCGGCAGCCGGAGCCCACGCCACAAGGGCGAGCAAGGCGGCGGTGATGAGATTGGTATATTTCATATCTGTATCGGTCAAAGTGTATAAATCAGGTTAATGGCGATTTTCGTAGGTCCCACATAGTTGTGAGGCACCTTTCTTTTTATGCGCTGGCCACAGTCGGCACACTCGAACACGTCGGAGCGGGTATACACCCATCCCAGGCCTATCTCGGCCTCTATGTTCCAATGGCGATTGAGGATCCAGGAATATCCGTAGGCTATGCCGGCACCGACCATCCAACCCTGGTAGCGGTAATCTTTAAGCTTGCCGAAATCGGTGCCGAGGAAACTGAACGGAAGGTTCAGGTTGCCCCAATTGTACTGGCCACCCAGAAGATGCCCACCGACGAAATGTCCGGAGAACGCCTCGCAGAACCAGTAACGAGCCTCCGGCTGCACAAGCCAGTGCTTCCAACGACGGTTGTCTACAGTCCAGGCATTAAGGTTGGCGCTAAGGTCGCCTGTCCATTTTGGCGCGAACTTCACTTCCACGCCGCCATTGAGCGTAAGCGTAGCATCGTAAAGCAAGTTGCTTTTCAGAGCCACGCTCTGTGAACGCGCCACTTGCACTGCGGCGAGCATTAGCAAAAATGTGATCAGGTATCGTATTTTCATAATTTTAATTGGTACCGGAGGGTAGTGACAATGGTGGTGGCTGTGTCAAGCCGAGGAAAGAGCACTAAAGAGCACTAAGGGAACAAGATGCAAGAAAACTCAGACCCTCTTCGCAAGGAAGGGAGCCTGATGGCGTAACATATGCACGACAGGAAACTCCCGGTCAGACTGCCGACCGGAAGAGTGGAGGGGTACAAAAATAACAGAAAAGGGCACAGATTGCTGCCCGCAACACTTGCCTGCGATTGCAAACGATTGATTTACAGTCAAATAACAAAAACGGGGGGGTAATTTTTCACCCTCCGGCATGTTCTTGCCCATATTTGCCTTAAGAATCCTCAAACAAGTTATGCAATGCATAGTTATAGATCTGTGTGGTTTATTTAGAATTTATGCAACAACAGGAAACCAGACGTATAATCCTCAGCAACCTCGTTACTAAAATTGGTCACGACATCGAAGATAGATGACAACCAATAACCTTGGGAGTGCAAAGGTATCTATCTTCTTCTGGACTACAAAGAAATTGCAATCAAAAAAATCACTTTCGAATCATTTTTAACACCATTACGCCCATAGAAGCCACACAACGCCATCTCCTCCCTCCAGATCATGCATCAGCAAACCGCCCCATTGACCTGGAAAAACGCAACGGACGTCACAAACACCCCATAGAACAAAAAAATCAATATTTTTTCACTAAAAACTTGCATGGCTAAAAAAAAACGCCTACCTTTGCATCGCTTTTGAGGAACAACCCGCAGCAATGGAGCCGAAAACTCCGTCCTCCCCAATGTTGCAACGTAATACAAGGTATTCCTCACAGATACACCATCGGGGTGTAGCTCAGTTGGTTAGAGTACGCGTCTGGGGGGCGTGAGGTCGCT
>CAJTYH010000009.1 GCA_910583675.1 uncultured Muribaculaceae bacterium | reverse complement strand
TAGCACGCCACCCTCTCACGGTGGAGACCCGGGTTCGATTCCCGGATTCGCTACTCGCCAAATATTTGGGAATGGATAGCTTAAGCTATCCATTCCCAAATATTTTATAACCATAACCTCTAAACCACCGATTCTAAATCATGAATAAGATTAAGAATATCATTTTTCCATTGATTGCAAGCTGCGTTTTTGTCGCAGCAGTAAGTGCGAAGACGGAGGATACCAAGTCAGGCGATACAAGGCTTTCGAATGTGGGGATACATTCTTGTTGTGCCGCCGGAGAAAGGGAGTCTCCAAAGGATTCATGTGCATGCGATGAGATTCGTTTCCTAAGGGAGCTGTATGAGAAGCATGTATTTGGCGGGTGTGGTCTGGAGGGTCTGGAGGATCATTTTGCAGACAGTGTCCTGACCAGACTTAAAAAAGGGTATGACATGGACGGTGAGGGTTATGCGCTATGGCTTCTGAGAACAGGTTTTCAGGATGGCCCCGAAGACGAATCATCGGTCTTGTCCATATATCCATGCAATGGGGGATTCAAGGTGGCATATTCCGATATGGGACATCGTGGAAGCACCACATTCAAGCTGCGCAATGATAATGGCAAGGTGATCGTGGAGGATTTCGAGTCGGAAACGGTTAAAAAGTAATGATGCCCTTGGGGTGAAAATCACTACATGAACGAAGATAACATAAGCGCCTCCGGACTTTCAACAAGATCGGGAGGCGCTTGGTGTATGCGATATGGTGTAGGTTAAAGGACGCGGTATTCCATGCGGGAAATTGTGCCCTCAGTATCGTCCTCTTCAGGGATCCATTCGAAAATGAGATCGGTGGAAGTGAGGTTGATTATCTTCATTTTGCGAACTTCTTCCCCGAACATTGACAATGTAAGGATATGGGTATTAGCATCGTAGGAGTAGTTCATTTTTCCTCCAGGCAGCATTGTGATGGTCTTGTTGGCAAAAATAGTCATGCTCATGGTCACCGGCTCGTCATCAAGTGAGGCGACTCCCATAGCCACCAATGTCTTGTCATATATCAAGGAAAGCGATCCTACAGTGAAAGTTTCATCATCGGATATCCTTGAGAGGAAGAAGTTGTATTCGCCACTTCCAAGACGGATGTATTCCTTTGTAAGGGCTGTCACGTTAAAGTTTTGATAGGATTCCTTGAATGTTATGAGATGTAGGTCTTCATTGTAGGTATATGGCGTGGACTCATATTTCCAGCCATCCTCACTGTCAAGGTAGTATTGGCGCATGAATCCGTTTTCGGTAAACTCATACTGGACACTTCCTGCCACTCCCCATTTCCCTATGAGCCATTCTGCCGGCCCGATGGTGTATTCAGGAAGAACCGGCTGATCGGGAGATTCGCCTTTTCGGTTGATGGTAAGCGATTCGCCTTCGTCATCAATGATCTCAATGACACCGTTGTGGTAATCAATGACTGTCCAGGTCATGGATTCACCCTCAAGATCGAAGTTGATCTTATGGGTTGTGGGATTGTAGTTCCATGTGAATCGTACGGTATAGCTTCCTCTTGACAACATGGGGGCCATTTTTGATTTGACAGCCATTTCCTCCTCGTCCATGTCATCTATGGTCATGAAGCCGGTACCGTCCCCGTTGAAAGTTACAGTACCAAATCCCGCGATTTCCCATTCGCCGATTAGATCTTTAGCGAATCCATCTGGAGCAGGGGTGATGATCTCGTCATCTTTTTCGTTGCTGCATGCTGAAGAGCCAATGAGCAATGTTATTGCTGTCAACGGCAATACCAAGAGCCTTATTAATTTTTTCATGTTGATTGGTGTGTTGTTAAATTTGGTTTTTAATTGCGCAAAGGTACAACAAAACCATATAATTACCCCCCCAATAGTTAAACAGTGTTAATGATGTAAAGACTCTTGGATTAGCAATTTCATTGGGCTATTTGAGTGCTTTCCTGAAGGCATCAGCGGCGGATTGCCATGGGGCGGGTACGCTGTCAATAGGGTATACTACGAAGTTCTTGGACGGGTTGCCGTGGGGAGGTACGGTGAAGACAAGTTCGTAGCGTGCGTCTGATACTGTCGGATTTCCGATGCTGTCGCGAGTGAGCTTTACGACGGCAAGTGCTCCTCCTCGTGTGTCGCGTGTCTTCATGTTGGAGATGAGATTGCCGAGGGAGTAGACCACAAGCGCTTTTTTCCCAGTAGCAGGGTTGGTACGCATCTCATATGGTTGCACCACGTGCGGATGGCCGCCTATCACCATGTCCACCCCTTTGCTTACGAGGAAGTCGGCGAGCGACTTCTCGCTTGCCACCGGCAACAGGCGATATTCTTCTCCCCAATGCATGGCGACCACAAGGAGTTCTGCCCCGGCGGAACGTGTGGCCTCTATGTCGCGGCTTATCTGTTCGCGGTCTATGTAATCCACGACGGCATCCGATTGTATGCTGAAGCCATTGGTGCCATAGGTGTAATTCAAGAAACCTATCTTGAAACCGTTTACATTGGCCAGGTATGGTATACGGCGTGACCGTTCTGCCGGATTGGAATATGTGCCGATGTGTGGCAGACGGAGTGAATCAAGGGTGGCTATCGTATGCCTTAGTCCATTGTCCCGTCGGTCAAGCGTATGGTTGTTTGCTGTGAGGAAGAGGTCGAAACCGGCATCGGAGAGCGCATGCACATATTCCACCGGGGAGTTGAAACATGGGTATCCCGTGAAATTCCCGGTGCCTATCGGTGTCTCAAGGTTCACGACCGCATAGTCGGCTTGGGCTATCAGTGGTTCTATAGGCTCGAAACATGCCGAATAATCGTAGCCCTTTCCTTCGGCGAGGCTATGGGCGGCATCTATCTGCGCCTGATGCATCATGGCATCTCCCGCGAAGAGGAGCGTGGCTTCTTGCTCCCCGGCCATGACCAGGGTCAGCTTCATCACTATGGCCAGGATGGCTTCCGACATTACACCTTATGAAAAATAGTTTATCTTCAGTCGGCGTATATGGCGCGCTGGGCTGCAAGAAGTGTGTTGCGCATCAGCGAGACTATTGTCATGGGGCCTACTCCTCCGGGTACTGGTGTTATGAAGGCGCATTTCGGAGATACCTCGTCGAACTTGACATCCCCGCAGAGGCGGAAGCCGCTTTTGCGCGATGCGTCAGGTACGCGTGTGGTGCCTACGTCGATCACTGTGGCTCCATCCTTCACCATGTCGGCGGTGACCGATTCCGGACGGCCCATTGCGGCAATGATTATGTCGGCGTTGCGGCAGATCTCCTTAAGATTCTTGGTGTCGCGATGGCATACCGTGACAGTGGCGTTGCCGGGGTTGCCTTTCTGCATCATGAGCGCTGCCACAGGTTTGCCAACAATGTTGCTCCGGCCAAGTACTACGCAGTTTGCACCGGAAGTGGGCACGCCGTAACGTTTCAGAAGCATCATTATGCCGGCGGGTGTGGCGCTTCGGAAGCATGGCAGTCCGATTGACATGCGTCCTACATTGATCGGATGGAAACCGTCCACATCCTTGCGGTAGTCAATCGCCTCTATGAGTTTCTGCTCCGAGATATGGCGGGGGAGAGGCAGCTGCACTATGAAGCCGTCAATCTCGCTGTCGTTGTTGAGACGGTGTATCTCTTCAAGCAACCGTCCCTCAGTAACATCATCTTCAAAGCGGATGAGCGACGATGTGAAACCGCATTCGGCGCACGACTTAACTTTGTTGGCAACGTATGTCTCGCTGCCGCCGTCGTGTCCCACGAGTATGGCGGCGAGATGCGGTCTGCGTTTGCCTTCGGCGACCATCTTCTCTACTTCGGCTGCTATCTCCTGCTTGATTTCAGCGGCAACTTTCTTTCCGTCAATCAGCTCCATCCCTTCTTTAATTAGTAATTATCAATTAGTAATTAGTAATTTCTTCTTGCTTTTTATTTAGCGGCGACGCATCTGGCGCATCATCTGCATGGGGTTCTTCATGGATGTGGCGGCCTTCATTACCTTGCGTGTCTGTTCGAACTGGGTGAGCAGACGGTTCACTTCCTGAAGCGACGTGCCTGAGCCGGCGGCTATGCGGCGGCGGCGGCTTCCGTTGATTATCGCTGGGTTCACGCGCTCCTTTTCGGTCATGGAGCTTATGATGGCTTCGATCCCCTTGAATGCGTTGTCGTCTATTTCAACGTCTTTCAGCGCCTTGCCCACTCCCGGGATCATAGCTGCGAGATCCTTGAGGTTGCCCATCTTCTTGATCTGTTGGATCTGGCCGAGGAAGTCGTTGAAGTTGAATTCGTTTTTGGCTATCTTTCTTTGGAGTTCGCGGGCTTTCTTCTCGTCAAACTGCTGTTGAGCCTTCTCCACGAGAGATACGATGTCGCCCATGCCGAGAATTCGGTCGGCCATACGGGAGGGGTGGAAAAGATCAAGTGCATCCAGTTTCTCACCCGTACCTACGAATTTGATAGGTTTTGTAACCACCGTGCGGATGGAGAGAGCGGCACCACCGCGTGTGTCACCGTCAAGCTTTGTGAGCACAACACCGTCGAAGTCAAGACGGTCGTTGAATTCCTTTGCAGTGTTCACAGCGTCCTGACCGGTCATGGAGTCGACCACGAACAAGGTCTCCTGCGGTTTGATCGCCTTTTTGATGGCTTCAATCTCGTCCATCATCTGCTCGTCAATGGCAAGGCGGCCGGCGGTGTCCACTATCACCAGGTCAAGATGGTTGCGTTTGGCATATTCAATCGCATTGCGGGCGATCTCCACGGGATTCTTACTGCCTTCCTCGGTGTAGACCGGAACGTCGATCTGCTGTGCGAGAACCTTCAGCTGTTCTATGGCAGCGGGGCGGTATACGTCGCATGCCACCAGAAGCGGCCTCTTCCCCTTCTCGCTCTTGAATTTCTTGGCGAGTTTGCCTGAGAAGGTGGTTTTACCGGAGCCTTGCAGACCGGACATCAGTATTACTGTAGGATTTCCGGAAAGGTTCACCTGTGCAGTCTCGCCACCCATAAGGAGCGCCAATTCGTCATGCACGATCTTGACCATCAGCTCCTGGGGCTTTACGGCATTGATCACGTTCTGACCGATCGCCTTGGCCTTTACCGTATCGGTGAAGTTCTTGGCAACCTTATAGTTGACATCGGCGTCAAGCAGGGCGCGGCGCACATCTTTCAGGGTTTCGGCAACGTTTATCTCGGTGATCTTGCCTTGGCCTTTAAGTATCTTAAAACTCCGTTCAAGTTTCTCGCTTAGGTTCTCAAACATGTCGTGGTATGTGAATGGGTTAGGATGGGAGAGAATTAGTGTAGGGGGAGAGGGGAGGGGAATAGCGGTCAGCTCAGGCGATTGGTGGCGGTGTCGGGGAATATGACACGTGGTTTGAATCCACGTGCTTCCTCCGGTGTCATGGATGCATATGCCATGATTATGACCACGTCGCCCGGTTGCACCTTGCGGGCGGCGGCTCCGTTGAGACATATCACTCCGCTTCCGCGTTCGCCTGGTATGGCGTATGTCTCAAGGCGTTCGCCGTTGTTGTTGTTGACGATGTAGACATGTTCGCCGTGGAATATTCCCGCTGCGTCCATGAGGTCTTCGTCGATGGTAATGCTACCTATGTAATCCAGGCGCGCCTCCGTGACCGAGACACGATGGATCTTTGATTTCAGTATTTCAATCTGCATGGTTACTGAAGATTGTATTTGATGTTGTCTATGAGGCGCACCTTGCCGCAATATACGGTGATGCATCCGACGGGAGAGCCGTTGACCGCATCGTTCCAGTTTTCCAAGGACTGCATCGTGAGGGGATCCACGATGTCGTAATATTCCACCTCCATCTGGGGGTGCCCATTGATCTCATTTACGACATGCGCTTTTGTCTCGGCAAGCGTATGCGTGCGGGCAAACTCAAGGCTGTCATGCATGGCGCGGTGTATGGCGGGGGCTATCTGTCGTTGCTCCGGGGTAAGGCGCGTGTTGCGGCTGCTCATGGCGAGTCCGTCGCTTTCGCGGCAAATCGGGCAATCCACAACTTGCAGTTTGAATCCCTCCAGTTCCACCATGCGGCGTATCACTGCGATCTGCTGGAAATCCTTCTCGCCGAAGTAGGCGCGATCAGGTTCAACGATGGCAAACAGCTTGCTTACGATCTGAGCCACTCCGTTGAAATGGCCGGGACGCATGGCTCCTTCCATAACTTCCGCTACAGAGCCGAGATCGAATACGCGGGTATCCGGTTCAGGGTAAACTTCCTCCACGGACGGGATGAAAGCAATGTCCACTCCTGCCTGGCTGAGCTTGGCACAGTCGGCCTCTTCGGTACGGGGGTATGTGGCCAGGTCTTCGGCATTATTGAATTGGGTCGGGTTGACGAAAACGCTCACCACGACCAGGTCGTTTTCCTTTCTTGCACGGTCTACAAGGGATATGTGTCCTGCATGCAAGGCTCCCATCGTGGGCACCAGACCTACGCTCTTCCCGTTGGCTCGAGCTTCGGCGACACGTTTTCGCAGACCGTCGACTGTTCTTATTATTTCCATTTTAGACAATCGTACTATTCTATCATGCGATTGCGGCCATGAGGCCGTAGTCGTCAAATTGCCTGCAAAGTTAATAAATTATTGTGAAACAATACCAAGGGCGCATATGTTATCTTTCCCGGCTTTTGTTGTCTGACGGATTAGACTTTGATTGACTTTGATGAATATGGAGAGGTGGCCGTCCTGTGAAGATTATGTAAATATGTTTTGTAACATATGAAATTTTATTGCAGTTAATAGAAAAATGACTAATTTGCGCTCCGAAATCTTTCTCCACCTAACGGAATTGCTTAGGTTATCATACGAACTTACTAAATTCTAATAACATGAAGGTTTACCAGACTGACGAAATCAAAAACATAGCCTTGCTCGGTAGCAAAGGCTCGGGAAAAACCACACTCGCAGAAGCGATGCTTTTCGAGTGTGGAGTTATAAAACGTCGCGGCACGGTTGAGGCTAACAATACCGTATCAGACTATTTCCCTGTGGAAAAGGAGTATGGCTACTCGGTCTTTTCCACGGTTTTTTATGCTGAGTTCCTCAATAAGAAGCTGAATGTCATTGATTGCCCGGGGGCGGACGACTTCGTGGGCAATGCCATAACGGCACTCAACGTCACCGATACCGGTGTCATTCTGGTTGATGCGCAGTACGGTGTGGAAGTGGGCACGCAGAACATATTCCGTACCACGGCGCAGCTCAAGAAACCTGTTATCTTTGCCGTGAACCAGCTTGACGGTGAGAAAGCCGATTTCGAGAACACCCTCGAGCAGATGCGCGAGATCTTCGGCAAGAAAGTGGTGCCCATCCAGTATCCGTTGCAGTCAGGCCCCGGTTTCAACGCCATGATAGACGTGCTTCTCATGAAAAAATATTCATGGGGCCCCGATGGGGGAGTGCCTACCATAGAAGATATTTCGGAAGAGGAAATGGAGAAGGCTCGCGAGTGGAATCAGGCTCTCGTGGAGGCCGCTGCCGAAAACGACGAGACCCTTATGGAGAAATTCTTCGAGCAGGGGCATCTCAGCGAGGACGAGATGCGCGAAGGTATCCGCAAGGGTCTTGTGGATCGTTCGATCTATCCGGTGTTCTGCGTGAGCGCCCTTAAGGACATGGGTGTGCGCCGCATGATGGAGTTCCTCGGCAATGTGGTACCTTTCGTCAAGGATATGCCCGCTCCCAAGGACAGCGAGGGACGCGAAGTGAAGCCTGACAGCAACGGCCCCCTGAGCATCTTCATGTTCAAGACTACCGTTGAGCCTCATATCGGCGAGGTACAGTACTTCAAGGTGATGAGCGGCACGCTCAATGCCGGTGCCGACCTTGATAACGTAACCCGTGGAGGAAAGGAGCGTCTGGCTCAGATCTTCTGCGTGTGCGGACAGATCAAGACACCCGTCGATAAGTTGTGCGCCGGCGATATAGGCGCAACCGTGAAGCTGAAAGATGTGCGCACGGGCAACACGCTTGATGAGAAGGGGTGTGACTATGCTTTCGACTTCATCAAGTATCCGGCACCGAAGTATCAGCGTGCGATCCGTCCAGTTACCGAGAGCGATGCCGAGAAACTGTCGGGCATACTGACTCGCATGCACGAGGAGGATCCGACATGGGAGGTAGAGCAGAGCAAGGAATTGAAACAGACCATACTCAAGGGTCAGGGAGAATTCCATCTTCGCACACTCAAATGGCGTGTGGAGAACAATGACAAACTCCCGATCATCTTCGAGGAACCGAAGATTCCGTATCGCGAGACCATAACGAAGGCCGCTCGTGCCGATTACCGTCATAAGAAGCAATCGGGGGGTGCCGGACAGTTCGGCGAGGTTCATCTCATAATCGAACCTTACGTGGAGGATGCCCCGGTTCCCGACACCTACCGTTTCGGAAATCAGGAATTCAAGATGAGCGTGCGCGACACTCAGGAAATACCTCTGCAGTGGGGTGGCAAGCTGGTGGTACACAATTGTATCGTAGGCGGTGCCATTGATGCGCGTTTCATTCCGGCCATCGTCAAGGGTCTGATGGATCGCATGGAGCAAGGCCCTCTTACCGGTTCATATGCCCGTGATGTGCGCGTATGCATTTACGACGGCAAGATGCACCCGGTAGACTCCAATGAGATTTCCTTCCGTCTGGCTGCACGCAACGCTTTTTCTGAGGCGTTCCGCAATGCTAATCCGAAGGTGCTTGAGCCGGTTTACGACGTGGAGGTAATGGTACCCTCTGATGTGATGGGCGACGTGATGGGCGACCTTCAGGGACGACGTGCAATGATCATGGGTATGTCCTCCGAGAACGGTTTCGAGAAGATCACCGCCAAGGTACCCTTGAAAGAGATGTCCTCCTATTCGACTGCGCTCAGTTCGATAACCGGTGGCCGCTCTTCGTTCACACTTAAGTTCGCTTCATACGAACTTGTACCCGGCGATGTTCAGGAGAAACTTCTGAAGGAGTACGCCGAGAAGGCAACCGAAGATTAATATTTCTCAATTCCCGTGGGTGCATGACTTGCGGGTGGCTGATAAAAACGAGGGTTCTGGCGATCGCCGGAACCCTCGTTGATTTTTGATGGATGTGTGATTCTTATGGAACTGCCACTTTGTATGCGTTTCCGTCCACGTTTACCACGTAAATGCCGGTTGCTACAGGTATGGTGGCAACTTCCTGTGAGCCGTTGGAGGCAGCTACCGTCTGGCCTGAGATGGAATAAACCGTTGCGGTGGAGTGTTCCCCGGAAATCAGGATGATTCCGTAAGCACTGCTTACTGAGACTGAATTGCCGGCACCGTCAGGCGCGATTTGATCTATGTCGGCGACTGATGTTGATGCATAGACCGCAAATTCGTTTGGAGCGAGCTTGACGCTTACGGATGTGCCACCGGCGGATTCAAGTGTCGGAGTTGTGCCATAGGAGGCTGTCACAAGCTGTGCGTTCGCCGGTGTCAGTTTCGTGGCGGGTGATATTACGGTCTTCGCTGTCCCGGAAATCGCCGGATTGAAGAAGGCTATTATCTCCTTCTCGCCGGAGGTCACGCGGATGGTGCGAACGCTTTCGAGGCTGTTGTTGAAGCCGGTCAGGGTGCAGGTTGCATCCTGTCCGTTGAACATCTCCTGATTCTTCTTGCGAAGGTTTATGAGTTGGCGATAGTTCTCAAGCAGACCTGCACGTATGCCGTTTGACATCTGATCCCATTTCGGTTTTATGGGGCGTAATTTCTCAAGGTCGCTTCCTTGGGAGTCGTCGGCTGCTATCTCACCGAATTGCCATATCATCTTGCTTCCGGGTGTAAGGAGCATCTGGGCAGCCACGGCACCGAGACGTTTTACCGAGGCGCTTTTGGGATGGGTTGCCGTATATGCCACAGTAGCATCGCATTCGCGGGTATCCGTGGTGCGCATCTTTGAGGCCAACCGAGGCTCGTCATGGCTTTCCGCGTAATCCACTGTCTGTCCTACTGTGCGGTTCCAGTTTGACGCAAGGAATCCGATCATGTTTCCGGAGTTTCCGCCGGGGCGTGCAGTGGCGTAATCTATGCTCGGATCAGAGATTTTTACCCATGTAAGCTGGCCGTCTGCTCCGTTTGCGTTGTCTTCCCTGTCGGTGCCGAGCAGTTCATTGATGTGTATGGCATCAGGTTTTATTTCGCTGATGGCGGCATGCAGTTCCTTCATCAGGCGTATGCGGCTTTCGTTGTAGGCATCCGTTCCTGCTGAATAGCTGTCGTTTGATCCGAGGCCTTTTACGAGGTCGAAACGGAATCCGTCGACCTTGTAGGCTTCCATCCAGTAGCGGAGCACGTCTTTCCAGTGCTGTTTTACAAGCGGACAATCCTGGTTCCAGTCGTTGAGAACGCTATAGTCATGGGGAGCGGTGACGTTGTAGAACGGATTGTTTGCAGCACCTCCATACATCTGATACCACGGTGCGAGGCCGTCGCTCTGGTTGAACACGATGTCCAGAATCACGGCTATGCCGCGCCGGTGGCATTCTGCCACTAAATCACGCATCTCTTTTGGAGAACCGTATGCCTTGTCGGGTGCCATATAGAAGTTGGTGTTGTATCCCCAGGAGTTGTTGCCGTTGAACTCCATCACCGGCATAAGCTCCACGGCGTTTACGCCTAGCGACTCAATATAGTCGAGTTTCTCCATGGCTGCGCGGAATGTACCGAACGATTTGCCCTCCTGATCGGTGCCGTCGCCGGTGAAATCGCGTATGAGCATTTCGTAAATGGTGAGCGAGCGGTGGTCGGGTACTTTGAAGTCAAGAGTTGAAGCGTCCCAGTTGTATTTGTCAATATCGCCATGATATACGGCAAGCATTGTGTTTTCCGGTACCTTGCCGGTGGGATATGCGGGGATGCCGTCAAGGCGGTCGGAGGGGAGGTAAATGTCGTTGTATGGATCCAATATCAATCTGGCATACGGGTCGGCCACGTTGATGTCGCCGTCTATCTTGAAATAATAGGGGAAATACTCGTTTTCTGCAAGCGGAGTGGATATAGTAGTCCAGAAATAACGCTGGCTGTCGTGGTCGGTGTAGTTCATTACGCTCTTTCCTGTAGCGCGGTAGTCATCCCAGGCACCAATTATCATTGCATTTGATTTCTTGGGAGCAGCTATGCAGAAAGTGACAGTACCGTCGGCATTCCTTATGGCGCCTTGTTTAGGCTTACCACCGGGATAGTTCTTTTGCGTGCTTGCCGGCAGACAGCTTATCTCCATCTTTTCGGTCAGTGTCTCTGTGCCTCTTGTCGCGGTGGCCACTATTTCGTAGGGTGTGTCGGAGATGGCAAAATTGTGTGTCGCCTTGAGTTGTGTGCCGTTTACGCTTGCGATTTTTGTTCCGTTCACGCTTAGGGAGAGTACGCAACTGGCGGTTGCGTTTATCGTGAAGGGGACTTGACGTGCTCCATGGAATACGGTTGCCGTTCCGTTGTCAGTTTCAAGCGCCATGTGCAGTCCTTCCGGCACGATGTCTATGAAACAGTCGTCGGTCTGGCCATAGCCGTTGCCGGCACCGGCAGGGAGACGTGCGATGATTGCGATTTTTGCGGGTTCGTCGCCCGGTTTGATACCGAAATATTCGCGTATGTCGCCTATGTTCAATTCCCATGTGCCGTCGGGCTGTTTGGTAAAGCGTTTATCTTCGGTGTTTGAATTCCAGTCACCTTTTACGTATTCCCATTTTTTGGGATCGGTGGTGAGCGTTATTCCAATGTGGGCATACAGCGATGTGGCGTTTATCAGTTCCTGTTTACCGCTTCGGGATGCATGGAAATAGATTTTTAGATTTTTTGTGCCCGGCTGCACAATGTCCGGGGATGTAGTAAATAATTGCGCAACAGCGCATTGTGGCACCACTGCACAAGCGAGTGCCGTTATGAGCACCGCTAAAAAATGTTTAATCATCGGTAAAAGAAATTAAAAACAAATATAAGTAAGATGATAATCGTAGCGCAAAGATACGCAAAATATTTAAATTAGCAAAAGATCAACAGGTTATGGACGGCTATGGATGGATATGTAGTTGCAAAAATATCCCCGGCGATTGCGAATGATTCAATCGTCGGGGATGTAAACTGTGCACTGTTATCCGATGCCGGATAATCTGTATGGGGATGTGCTTCTTTTATGCAAGGAAACCAAGGAGGGCACCTGCAGCTACGGCTGAACCGATAACTCCGGCCACGTTGGGGCCCATGGCGTGCATGAGCAGATAGTTGGACGGGTCATACTCAAGGCCGAGGTTGTTGGAGATGCGGGCTGACATAGGTACGGCCGATACACCGGCGTTGCCGATAAGCGGGTTGATCTTCTTACTCTTCGGGAGGAATAGGTTGAAGAACTTTACGAAAATCACTCCGGATGCGGATGCGATGATAAAGGCCATGAAGCCGAGCATGAAGATGAAGATGGTTTCCTTTGTGAGGAATGAGCTTGCTTGTGTGGAAGCTCCTACGGTCATGCCGAGCAGTATGGTGACTATGTCGGTGAGGGCATTGGAAGCTGTCTTTGCAAGCCGGTTTGTAACGCCACACTCACGCAGCAAGTTGCCGAAGAACAGCATACCGAGCAGAGGAAGGCCGGATGGTACCACGAAGCAGGTGAGAAGCATACCCACGATCGGGAAAATGATCTTCTCGCTTTGTGCTACGGCACGAGCCGGTTTCATCTTTATGACGCGTTCGTGCTTGGTAGTCAGAAGACGCATCAGCGGCGGCTGTATCACCGGTACGAGAGCCATGTATGAGTATGCCGATACGGCAATGGCACCCATCAGGTTCGGCGCGAGTTTGGACGAGAGGAAGATGGCGGTGGGGCCGTCGGCACCTCCGATGATGGCGATTGCACCGGCCTGGTCGGGCATGAATCCGAGGGCGAGAGCCACCATATAAGCTCCAAAGATGCCGAACTGTGCGGCTGCCCCGACAAGCATAAGCTTGGGATTGGCGATCAGTGCGGTGAAGTCTGTCATGGCACCTATCCCGAGGAATATCAGCGGGGGATACCATCCGGCGCTTACACCGTTGTAGAGAATGTTGAGCACCGAGCCTTCCTCATAGATGCCGATCTCAAGACCTGCCTCTGTATTGAAGGGAACGTTTCCTATCAACATGCCGAAGCCGATGGGCACGAGAAGCATCGGCTCAAAGTCCTTTTTAATGGCGAGCCAGATGAAGAAGAGACCTACGGCGAGCATCACGAAGTGCTGCCATGTGGCATTGTAAAAGCCTGTCAAGTGCCAGAACTCTGTAAGGTTCTGAACCAAAAACTGTCCGAAATCCATATCCCAGACTGATTAAGCGATGGTTACGAGCACGGCACCTTCAAGCACTGAATCGCCTTTTGCCACGTTGATAGCTGTAACTTTGCCGTCCACTCCGGCCTTGATGGCATTCTCCATCTTCATGGCTTCAAGAGTGATGACTGTATCAGCGGCCTTTACTTCCTGACCAACGCTCACATTGATGTCAAGCACTACACCCGGGAGCGGAGCTTTCACCGGTGTGCCGCCTGCGGCAGCCTTGGGAGCCGGTTTGGCTATTACTTTCTCACCCGTAGCCGTGCGGGGGGCTGCGGCGGGCTTGGGTGATGACACTTTCACTGTGGGGGCGGCTTTCTGTTCTATTTCAACTTTATATGGGGTGCCGTTTACCTCCACTTCGGCGATGCCGTTCTCAACGTCGCCGATACCTACTTTGTAAAGGTTGCCGTTGATCTTGTATTTGTATTCTTTCATTACTTTAATTTTTCAATGGTGATGAATAGGAGTTTGTGACATTACTTGCGTGGATTCTGACGCAGGGTGTATATGTGCGAGTTCCAGGGTGAGTATGTCTTGCGTCCGCGGTTGATGGTAAGGATGGCGCTTTCCAGGTCGTGGGCGTTCAGATGTTCGTTGAGTGCCATGCAGATAGCGGCGATTACCTCACCGGAGTCTCCCTCGGGACGTTCTGCACGTGCCACTTCCGTACGATCCATGCCGTGTGCTTCCATCTTCTTGATCTGTGAGCGCGATGCCCCTATCTTGTTGATGATGTAGAAGCATATGCAGAGCAACAGGAGTGCCGAGAATACTATGCCCATGGCAGTGATGGTCATGCCGAAGCCATTCTCATCGATTTCATGGAAAGTGTCGACTTTCTTGTTGGTATCCTTGATGACGTTGTTGCTCGAAGGGGTGACGATGGCGTTGACAGTGCCGTCACGCATTTCCCATGCATCGGCACCGGTACCTTTGCCGTCGATCTTGCGGGCATAGGTGGCATCGGTTGCGAGTACCGGCACTGTGATCGAGTCAATCAGTGTGCGGCCGTCAGCATCGTATATGCCGATCCAGTTCGGAGTTTGCGGATCAAGGGTAAAATTGGTGTGGAATGTGCCTCTGGCAGGTTTGCCGTCAGCCCAGAATACCACATGTTGGCGTTTCCCGATCTTTGTATCCTTGTCTCCGAGGGGAACGGGATACATTGTGGGATTGGCGGGATCGGTGGTTAGAAATACGCTTGATATCTCAAGCGGTGCAAAGTTGGAGTTGAACAACTCTATCCATGCACTTTTGTTTCCGTAATCGTCTTCAAAGTTGGTCTCGTTGATCACCATCACCTCGTTGATGCGCAGGCCTTTTCGCGCTTGGGCGAAAACGGTCGCGCAGCAACAAGAGAGTATGGTGGCGAGAAGAAATATTTTCTTCGTCATGTTCATTCCTTTAATGTCGGTTATATGTTACAGAGGAATGTTGCCATGTTTCTTGGCAGGGTTGGTCACACGCTTGGTAGCGAGCTGCTGGAGTGCACGGATTATGCGGAAACGAGTGTTGCGCGGCTCGATAACGTCGTCGATGTATCCGTATTTAGCTGCGTTGTAAGGATTGCAGAACAGTTTGTTGTATTCTGCCTCCTTCTCGGCAAGCACTTTCTTCGGATCTTCTGATGCCTTGGCTTCCTTGGCATAAAGGACTTCCACTGCTCCGGCACCACCCATGACGGCGATTTCCGCAGTCGGCCATGCGTAGTTCATATCGCCGCGCAGCTGCTTGCAGCTCATCACGATGTGGCTGCCGCCGTAGCTCTTGCGCAGGGTAACGGTTACCTTGGGCACGGTGGCTTCTCCGTAAGCGTAAAGGAGTTTCGCACCATGGAGGATCACTCCGTTGTATTCCTGTCCCGTGCCGGGGAGGAATCCCGGAACGTCAACGAGCGATACCAGAGGTATGTTGAAGGCATCGCAGAAACGGACGAAGCGGGCTGCCTTGCGCGATGCGTTGCTGTCAAGCACGCCGGCAAGGAATTTCGGCTGGTTTGCCACTATGCCTACGCTCTGGCCGTTGAAACGGGCGAAACCTATGATTATGTTCTTCGCAAAGTCGCGTTGTATCTCAAGGAACTCCCCGTTGTCCACAATGGCTCCTATGACATTGTACATGTCATACGGGCGGTTGGGGCTGTCAGGTATGATTTCATTCAGGGAATCCTCCATGCGGTCTATGGGATCGGTGCACTCTGCCATGGGAGCATCCTCCAAATTGTTCTGCGGAATGTAGCTCATGAGTTTGCGTACGATCTTGATGGCCTCTTCTCCGTCTTCTGCAGCGAAATGGCATACGCCGCTCTTCTGTGAATGTACCGTAGCCCCTCCAAGGTCTTCCTGGCTTACATCCTCGCCTGTCACGGTCTTCACTACCTTGGGGCCGGTGAGGAACATGTAGCTTATGCCTTTGGCCATGATGGTGAAGTCTGTCAGTGCCGGGGAGTATACGGCACCTCCGGCGCATGGCCCGAGTATTGCCGAGATCTGCGGAATCACACCCGAGGCGAGGATGTTGCGCTGGAATATTTCGGCATAACCGGCCAATGCATTGATGCCTTCCTGGATGCGTGCGCCTCCCGAGTCATTGAGACCGATGACGGGTGCGCCCATTTTCATGGCCATATCCATGATCTTGCAGATCTTGAGAGCCATGGTCTCGGAAAGCGAGCCTCCGAATACGGTGAAGTCCTGTGCGAACACGTAGACGGGACGACCATCTATTGTGCCGTAGCCGGTCACCACTCCGTCGCCAAGGAAAGATTTCTTTTCCTGTCCGAAATTGTGGCAACGGTGCGTCACGAACATGTCAAGTTCTTCGAACGATCCTTCGTCAAGCAACTGTGCTATGCGTTCGCGGGCTGTGTATTTGCCGCGTTCGTGCTGTTTTTCGATGGCCTTCTCACCACCTCCGATACGCGCTTTCTCGCGCATTTCTATCAGCTCTTGTATTTTTTCAAGTTGACTGCTCATTTCTGGTCAATTAGTGATTTTTTTCTGTTGATTGTTTATGATATGCGCCACGGACGGTGCCGGATCTTATTTGTTCGGATCCTCGCAAAGTTCAACCAGAGTGCCTACCGTTGATTTCGGATGCAGGAAAGCGATGTTGAGACCTTCAGCGCCTTTGCGCGGAGCCTTGTCAATGAGACGGCAACCTTTTTCTTCCGCTTCTGCAAGGGCGTTTGCCACACCGTCGGCTACGGCGAATGCCACATGCTGTATGCCTCCTCTGCCGCCGTTGTTGGCAATGAATTTGCTGATGGCGCTTTCTGGAGATGTGCCTTCCAGCAGTTCTATCTTCGTCTGGCCTACCTTGAAGAACGCAGTCTTTACTTTCTGGTCTGCGACTTCCTCAATGGCAAAGCATTTTAGGCCAAGGATGTTTTCGTAAAAAGGAATAGCTTCTTCAAGCGATGGCACAGCGATGCCGATGTGTTCGATATGGGAAATGTCCATGTCTGTTGGTTTTAGAAATATTGTAATAGGTTATTCGTTGTAGCGTATTTTGCCGCTTTTGTGGAGTGGTTCTGCCAATCCATCTTAAGCGCATTTTACGCAACAAAATTAATAAATAAAAATTAAAAACCATCTATTTAACTCCCTCATTTCCTATTCCTGATTTCCTCAGGCATGAATTTCTATGGGATTATTGTCGGGAGGGGGTATTGCTGATATGGAGTTTGTCGTCAACATGAAGGTTTATGCTGTCAGGCGCTTCGGGCGCTGCCGGTTCCATGCGGGGTAATATGCGCAGCCCGTTGATCTCACGTTTCGATCCGAGGTCGAACACAACGGTTTGTCGGTAGGCGTTTTGCCCGGTGGAGGACCAATATGTGGATTCTTGCAGGTCAATCAGTTTGTCTGCAGTATGGTTCCCGTTGGTATCCTCACTGTCAGCATATATGATGCGCCATGTGTCGCATGGGATGGGTTTGTCGGAAGAGTCCGTGAGCTGAATCTCGGAAATGGATATTTTACGTTTTGGGTCATTCATGGTGCAGAAGGACAGATATGCATAGCGTCCTTGCTTGGGAGTTGGCATCCTGAATTCTTTCCAACCGTTGCCTTCCGGCATGGGGGAGGAGAGATCGGGAGTAAGCATGCTGATACACAAGCTGTCGCCTTCTGACCGGTGAAGCTGTCCCGGCAAGCGCAGCTCGTTTAACAAATGTTTGTCAAGTCCTTGTATGGTAGCCTTTCTTGGGCCGACTATGTCAAAGACCAGGATTTCATTCTCACCTTTTCTGAGCCAACAGCCGGGCATGTACAGTGTCTGTTGCGGCCCTATTTCCCAGAAACGTCCTATGGGATGGCCGTTTACGTACACCAGGCCCTTCCCCCAGTTTGACATGTCAAGGAAGGTGTCTGACGGTTTCCCCTTGATGTTGAACGTACCGCGATACACGCCACGCGGCAGTCTGCCGTCGTCACCGGCGGAAAAAGTCCCGAGAGGGAAGAATTCACCGAAGGAGACATACGCATCGTATTCATCGGGGATATTGTAGACCTGCCAGTTCTTGAGGTTGTTTACCCACGTGTGTCCGTCGTCCTTGACAGTCAGGGTCACATTGTCTGTGATACCCTTGAAGTCCTTGATGGCGCGTCCGAAATTGATGCGTCCCATAGCCTCAACAAGAATATCAAGTTGCGCACCTTTCTTCGAGGCGGGTATCATTAGTTCTTTCTCGCCGTTGCGTCGGTCAAGCTTGCCGATGTATTTGCCGTCAACGAAAATTTGGGCGAAGTCATGGGCTTCGTTTACCGTGAGGAGTGCGCCGGAGGGGAGTTCGGGGAGTGTGGTGCGGTATAGGATTGAGCCGAAGCCCTGGTCATACTCCTCCATGGTCTTTATATCGGTATTGGATTTTGGATCGGACAGATTGCTGAACAGCGGCGCAACTTCGGTAAAATCGAAAGCGGGTATGGAGATCGGTTTTATAGTGGCCGGAACCTTGGCCTGTTTCCGGCCATCCATATATTTGGCGAGGGTCTTGCGCAGTTCCCAATACTTGGGGGTGGTCTGGCCGGATTCCGAAATGGGTGCGTCGTAGTCGTAGGATGTCACGTCGGGAGCATATCCGGGAGAGTTGGCACCGGCCCAGTGTCCCCAGTTGGTGCCTCCGTGTGTCATGTAGAGGCTGAATGAAATGCCTTTTGAGAGCATTTCGTCAAGACCGGCAATCATCTGGTCAGCCGGACGCGTCTCGTGTGCCCCTCCCCATTTGTCAAACCATCCGCTCCAATATTCGGAACACATCAGTGGTGAGTCGGGACGCAATTCCTTAAGCCTCGAAAATTGTTGGTCAATGTCGGCTCCTGTCCCGAAGTTCATTGTCCAGATCAAGTCATCAAGGCCGTTGTCGGTGAAATTTGATGCCCAGTCGCATTGAAATAGAGTTACGTCTTCGCCGAAATTCTTGCGCAGCATGTCACGTATCAGGGCGACATATGGTTTGTTTATCCCGTAAGAGCCGTATTCGTTTTCCACCTGCACCATGATTATCGGGCCTCCTTTGTCAATTGTAAGGTCTCCGACCTGTGTGGCTACCGCTTGTTGGAACCGATCCACACGATCCATAAAATAAGGGTCGTCCTCGCGCAGGCATATGTCCTTGTTCTTGAGCAGCCACCATGGCAGCCCTCCCATTTCCCATTCGGCACACACATATGGGCCGGGACGCAGGATAACTTTCATGTCGTTGGCCTGACAAAGCCTGACGAATTCCCGCAGGTCATTTTGTCCTGTGAAATCGAACTTGTCAGGCTCGCTTTCATGTGCGTTCCAGAACACATACAGGCAGATGGTATTCATGCCGAGCGCCTTGCACATTTTTATCCTTTGATCCCAATATGGGCGTGGAATACGAGGATAGTGCAGTTCGGCGGCTTTGACAATGTATGGCTGGCCGTCAAGCAGGAATGTGCCTTTCCCGGCTTCGAATTTTCCTGTGGCAGCCTGGTCTGTTCGGGCATCTGCCGCATTAAGTGTGACTGCCAGTAATGCGAGGCATGCCGATATGATGGATCTTTTCATGGTTCAGATGTATGGGATATAATCCGGGTGTATTATTAGTCAGGTATTTCAATGGCGCTTCCGTCGTTGGCGAGGAATACTCCGGGAGGAAGTATTGGTTCGATTGTTGAAGTTAGTCCCATGTCATGGCTGACATGTGTTAGGTATGCCACTCTCGGATGTATCTCCGCTATCACGGCCAACGCGTCCTGGAGTGTCATGTGCGAGATATGCTCGTTATGTCTTAACGCGTTTATGACGAGAGTGTCTATACCCTTAAGGGCTTTCTTGGTGGCTGTCGGGATGGTCTTGGCATCTGTGACATATCCGAGTTTCCCGATGCGGAATGCCAGGATCTCAAGCAGGTAGTGGTTTACAAGAAGGGGAGTGATTTCAATACCGCACACCTTGAAAGGGGTATATGGTCGTACGACATGCAGGTCATATGACGGTACGCCCGGATAGGGGTGATCAACGAAGCTGTATGGCATGCGTCGGCGCATGTCTTCCTCCGTCTGTTCGTTGCAGTATACTGGAAAGGCTTTCTTCCCCTTGCAGTATGGCCTCAGGTCGTCAGTGCCCCCTACATGGTCATAGTGATGATGTGTGATGATGAGCGCATCCAGACCCTTTCCGGAATGGAAACGGAGCATCTGTTCCCTGAAATCTGGCCCGCAATCAATCAGTATGTTGCCGCCGTCGGTTTCAATCAAGCCGGAACAGCGCAGACGTTTGTCGCGCGGATCCGTTGAGCGGCAGACTTCACAGTCGCACATCAATTGCGGAACTCCCGTTGATGTTCCTGTGCCAAGGAAAGTAAGTTTCATGATTCTACCATTTGTTTGATTCCGTAAGCAGGCCATCCTCAAAGATAAGGTATATCCCGTCTGAATATCTCCAACGTTCATATGTGGAGGAATGATCGTGTCCTCTGTCTATGTTGACCGGGGAGCCAAGGGCGAGTGATGCTTCGGTTTTGGTCATTCCTTTGGATACGCTGTTGTTGATTATCTTCTGCCACATTACATCCGATATGGCCGGATATTGGAGATGGGGATCTGTAAAAGAGAATATCGCCGGAAATTCCCTCGTAGCCCAATGGCTGTTTCCGGTGCCTGCCGACATCAATACGGAATACGTGTCTTTTTCTCCCGATGCATTCGCATCCGTGAATATTACCCTGAAGGGATACGTGTCAGTGGCGGGGATTACATCCTTGATCCTGATTTTTATGTATTTCTTCCCTTGAATGGATTTGCCGTCATTGTTGAACCATAACGGTGTCATCACATACAGTTCCTTGCCGGAAAGCGAGTCGCGAATGAGATCTACAAGATCAAGGTCTATTGTGAATGGGACTGTCAGATGCCCTCTTTCAGCCAGTTCCTCACTGGTTGCACCTGTACGGTATGTAAATGTCGTACCTTTGCCTGAGGAATCGGTGAAGATAAGTTCCACAACCTCTTTCCCTGTAAGGTCTGTCACTTGTCGGGTACCTTGCAACGTCAGTATGTCACCCTCTGATGGCATACCTGTGGGGGTGTCGGCGTTGTCTGCCGAAAGTATCAGGCTTATCTTGGGGGAAGTGACGTAAAAGGTCTTGCCCGGTTGCCAGTCCGCGTATTTTTCAGCCTGGAAAAGGGATGCGAAAACTGATTCATCGGATGTTCCGTCGGCCTTGTTTTCTTTTACCTCACGGTATGTTATCTTAGGGGTTGATTCCACCCCCGTAAAGCATGCTTGCAACAGGAGTGGAATCAATATCAGGGGAAGGATATGTATTGTCGTTTTCAATTGCGACAGCCTATGTGGGTTATTTGTCCGGTGTGATTCCGAGATTGTGGAAAATGAACGAGTATATGTCGGTGTATTCGTCTATGACCTTGGCAATGGGTTTCCCTGCTCCATGGCCGGTCTTGCTGTCAATACGTATTATTTTCGGAGCGTCTCCCGTATTGGCCTTTTGCAGGGCGGCTGCATATTTGAATGAGTGGGCCGGTACGACGCGGTCGTCATGGTCGGCGGTAGTGACCATTATGGCCGGATACGGAGTGCCGTCGTTCTTGATGTTGTGGAGAGGGGAGTAGGCCAGCAGGTATTGTGCCATTTCGGGGGAGTCTGCACTTGTGCCATAGTCCGATGCCCAGTTCCATCCGATGGTAAAGAGATGATAGCGCATCATGTCCATTACTCCTACTCTCGGTATGGCAACCTTGAACAGGTCTGGACGCATATTGGTCACTGCGCCCACAAGCAGACCGCCGTTGCTGCCGCCTTCTATTACAAGGTGCTCAGGGGAAGTCCATCCCTCTTTTATCATATATTCTGCGGCGGCGATGAAATCGTTGAATACGTTCAGTTTTTTCTGCTTGGTTCCGGCTTCATGCCATTGCTCGCCATATTCGGCACCACCGCGCAGGTTGGCCTGTGCATATATTCCTCCGTTCTCAAGCCATACCAGACGGTTGGATGAGAAAGATGGTGGCAGTGATACGTTGAAGCCTCCGTATCCATAGAGGTATACGGGATTTTTGCCGTCGCGTTTGAGATCTTTCTTATACGTAAGGAACATGGGTATCATTGTGCCGTCTGCCGATGGGTAGAACACCTGTTCGGTCACATAATCCTCGGAATTGAATCCCTTGATTTCGGGAGTAAACAGGGGAGTGCTTTCACCGGTACTCTTGTCGTATTTGAAAATTTCCGATGGATATAGGAAGGATGTGAAGCTATAGAACACTTCATCATTCTTTTCCGAGGTTGAAAATCCTACATTGCCATATGTCGGGAGCTTTATGTCTGTTTTCTTGGTGCCATCCAGGGCATAGATTGCCGGATGCATTGATGCATCCTTTTCATATGTCAGGATAAGGTCGTTGCCTGAGCGGTCAGCGCTTACGAGCACTCCCTCCTGTTCGGGCACTACTGTAGTCCAGTTGGCGCGTGCCGGCGATTTGAGTGGCGCCTTTACAAGGCGCTTGCGGGGAGCGTCTGCTGAAGTTGCGAAATAAAGGTCGTCTCCGATGAGGTCTACGAATTCTATCTCATAGTCCTGCGACGGCTCTACCGTTACCCATTTTGATGCGGGGTCTGTAAGATCCAACGCAAGTACTCCGTTGCCGAATCCTTGTCCGCCGACGAATACGAGCATGCAGCGTTCGTCGTCTGATACGGCTGCGCTATGGAAATGCAACGGATGCTGTTTGTCTTCGAAGGCTACGATGTCATGGCTTTGTGGTGTTCCGAGCTTATGGTAATATACGCGGTGGTTCTCGTTTGCGTTGGAAAATTCCTTTCCTTCTTCAGGACGGTCGTATGCCGAATAGAAAAATCCGTCCTTGTACCATGCCGCGTCTGTGAATTTTGCCCATTCGATGTGGTCTTCCAGCAGTTTGCCGGTTTCGGTATCCACTACGAATATCTCAGTCCAGTCCGATCCGTTGCGTGAGATGGTGTAGGCCACATATTTGCCGTCGTGGCTCATTGTCAAGCCGGTCAGTGCCACAGTGCCGTCGTCAGACAGCGTATTGGGATCAAGGAATATTTCAGTCTCACCGTCCGGTGTCGTAGAACGGTATATCACCGATTGGTTTTTAAGACCGTCGTTCTTGGAGAAATAATACCGTCCGTCATGCCATTTCCAAGGGGTTCCCTGCTTGGTGTAGTCGTTGAAGGAGGAGATGCGTTCACGCAATTTGTCGCGGAAGGGGATCTGTGAAAGATAGTTTTCCGTGACCTCACGCTCGGCTTCCACCCATGCGAGGGTGTTGGCTGCGGTGTCGTTTTCAAGTGGACGGTATGGATCCGGCACGGTAGTGCCGAAATATGTGTCGGTTGTAGCGTCCGAGGGAGCCTCCGGATATGTGAGGCGATCGTTGGTAGACGCACATGATGCTAACATAGCCATGGCAGAGAGGTAAACGGGAGTTTTCATTTTATGGTGTTATATAGATTGTTAATCATGACTTGAGATGTGTCATTGATTTTCCTTCCCCTTCTTTCGGCGGATGGCGGATCGTTTGAGGTTGAAGTGCAAGAGCACTATGCACAGAAGGCATATGGCGGTACCTCCGAAATAAAGTAATGCGGAAGTGGCGCCACTGACATATGAAGGCCATCCGAGTACCACCATTACAATCAGATATACCGATAAGATCGCGGGTATGATTATAGCACGCTTCATGTTGCAGGGTGTTAGTTGTTGTGCCGGAGTTCATGTCCGGGTTCGAGTTCCTCCATTATGTATGGTGAAAGGGATGGATCGAATCTTCCGGCAATTAGATGGTTATATATCAATTGGCAAGCCCATGCGTCAATTGCTGCATAGTTTTGCTGGTTGACTGTAAGTTCCTGCGCTTCCCAATTGGTAAGGCGCTGGTTCTTTGATATCCGTTGGTTGAATATTATGCCGAATATGCGTTGTAGGCTATTATCGGCGATCTCATATTCTTTTACGAATGATTGAAGCTCTACGAATCCGGCCGGGGAAAATGGCGCGATTTTTTCTATAGAGTGGAAATCGTCCTTAAGGGACAGGCCGATTTTCTGAATATCCTCACGTTCAAGGAATCTTACAAGTGCGTCAAGGGATCCGATCTGTTTTAGTCGGAAGAGGAAACATTCGTCATCCACGGAGATCTGCATGAGGCTGACATTGTAATGACGATATTTCTGGAAGGATGGCCTCGTTTCGGTATCGAATCCGACCTGGGAAACCTTGTTCAAGTATGCAAGTGCGCTTCTGCTTTTGGAGGGTGAATCCACAAGGATCACTTTCCCGGGATATTTGACCTCGGGAAACTCCATAAGCTGCTGTTTTGAAATGCTGAGCATCTCCTTAAGATTGTTTGATTCTACAAAGTTAGCTATTTATGCCGGATTACGCTGCTTAAAAAAATTAAAAGCCCGTTCAAATGTGAATCCTTGGGACATCTAAAATCTTTGTCCGGGGAAATTCGCGCGACAGGTAACGGCTTATGAAGGCATGGGTGTCTTCTGCTATCAAAGGGTCGGAGTCGAAATAGGTATTGTACAGCACGGTGTGGAGTTCAATGCCTCGTCTTGCGATAGCTTCCAGAGAAAGCACGATATGGTTGATGGAGCCGAGGCCCCCATGTACCACAAGGATAAGCGGGAGCTTGCGGGATGCTACATAATCTATAGTGAAGAATGTATCGGTCACAGGCACCATCAGTCCCCCCGCACCCTCTACCAGTACATATTCATGACGGTCAAGCAGTTTCCTCGTGGATTCGTCTATAACTTCGAGCGGTATGTCGCGTCGGTCTAATCGTGCGGCAAGCTGCGGTGAGCAGGGGTGTGTATATATCAATGGAGCGGTTGTGCCATCCTTGTCTTCCGGAAGCAACGGTTGTCCGGTTAGTTTACGATGCAAGACAATATCCTCCGATTCATCCGTGCAACCGGTCTGTATGAACTTCTGTGTTATTACGGAATGTCCTTCGTTCATTAGTTTCCTTGCAAGCCACGCTGTGCAGTATGTTTTGCCGGCATCCGTATCTATGCCGCTTATAAAAAAAGCTTTATTCATGATCTTTCTGCAATATGAGATAGAGAGGATGGTACGTAAGCGGAGCGGATCCGTCCGGAAGTGTCGGATATGAGCGCATTAGCCTTAATGCGGAGGCTTGTGCTCCATCGTCGCCTCCGAGCGCGTTTACTCCGGTCAGTTTTAGATGTTTCAGAAGGGTGTTTACCGATTTGAAGCAGATGCTCTTTCGTTTTTCTGCGCTGTACAGTATCCTCAGGCCGCTTTCCCGGGCTGCATCGGAAAGAATCTCGAGTGAGGGATAGCTTAGGGATCGTCCTGTGACTGATTCTATTTCGCCGTATGTGCCTTTCCCGTATAGAGCAATGGCGGCAATTCCATGGAGGGAAAGTACCAAGGGTAGTTTCCCGATGAATTTTGGTACGGAATGAAACCATTGCATTGTGGATGATGACAGCAACAGATCAACGCTGCCGGCTTTGATTGATGATATGGCGATTTCGGCATCGCAGCACTCCATGCTTGCATCTGACGGCGCATAGGGGGGCATCGGCATGGGTGCAATGTCCCATAGCCTTAGATGGCAGCCCTGCAACTTGTCGGCGTAGGCTTGTGTGAGGGTGCCGTTTCCGAATCCGATTTCAAGCACTTCCCGTGGGGAAGCTGTCATGTGGTTTATGAAGCGGGATGTCTGCTTCCATAGTTCCTGTGCCACCATGGTCTGCACGTATGCGTTGTCGGCATATGTTTTCGTGGCATGGGAAAATTTTGTCGCCACCAGTCCCTTGTCAACCACAAGCCGATCCAATAGTGCCTGTATGTCGGGAAAGTGTGGCGCGCCTTTCAATGTGACCACGTTGTTTCGGCTCCATGCTGCCACTTGGTTTTTGTAGGGGAAAATATGATCCGCTTCCGAGATCACTGCGATATCCCATACGTCCGTGGCGTCAATCGCAGGTAGGGCGCCGAAAGTGCGCAGTTCCTCTATAAGGTTCGATAATGCGCGCGCCGGTGGATTTGACATGAAATGCGAGTATCCGGCATTGTCGGCAAACATGCGCCTGTGAAATTTTCGCAATGTGGTTTCCGATAGCCCGGCCAATGTGCCGTTGAATATGGCCGGAGGTATGCCGAGACGGTCGTGTATGTGGGTTGCAGTTCCGTTTATCGCGACCGTGCGCGTCAGCGGCAGGCTCTTCCCATGGTTTCTTAGGAACGAGGAGGCCACCCGCACGCCGAAAGACCATCCGAAAACCACGGTTTCGGCATATCCGGCGACTATGTCGGCAAATCGCGCCTCGTCACCGCAGCCGTCGTGGTAGCCCGTGTAATCGTACACGGCCAGGATGTCATATCCGTTTTTTCTCAGGGTGCGGAAATGGGACGGATCCATTCCCCATCCCAGGAAGATGAGGATGAGTCTGCTGTTGCCTTCATGCAGGATATATTCTTTCTTCATTGATAATGATCGGTTCCTTCTAGGCAAGCCCTTGAATCCATATGATCGTGAGGGCTTGCTTGAGGTCAAATAAGTTCCCCCAGTGCTTTGTCAAGGGTTTCGATGTCGCGCGGCAGCATTGCTGATGAGAGGGAGAAGCGCAGGCGTTCGGTGCCGGCGGCGACTGTCGGTTTGCGTATCGGGAGCGCTTTTATCCCATATCGTGACAGCAATTGCCGGGAGAGGTCTACCGCCTTCTTCGGATCTCCTACGATGAGCGGTTGTATGTGCGATGGTACCGTTTTGTGGTCGCAATACTTGTTCAGCACTTCGCTCAGTTGCACTCCGAGGCGTTGCAGATATTCCCGCCGGTTGTCTTTCTGTATGAGATTTCCGACTGTGAATCGTGTCCAAGCCGCGCTCATGGGGGGCAACGCGGTAGAGAAAATGAAGCTGCGGGCTGTATTTACGAGATAATCGTGCATGTCAAGGCCGGTGATGGCAAACGCGCCCATGGAGGCGGCTGCCTTTCCGAATGTGCCGACGACGATGTCTATTTCACCCGGGGCGCTGCTTGCCACCGCCAATCCAAGCCCCTTAGGCCCGAGAACGCCGAAAGCGTGCGCTTCGTCCACATAAAGCAGGATGTTTGGATACTTCCGTTTAAGTGAGATCAGCCGCTCCATGTCTGCCTGGTCACCGTCCATGCTGTAGACGCTCTCGACGATGACAAGGATATGCTTGTATGCGTGGCTTTTGTGAGCCAGGATTTGCTCCAGATGGTCGAAATCGTTATGGCGGAACCGCAGGAAGGAGGCTCGCGAGAGCACTATCCCGTCTATGATGCTTGCGTGCACCAACCGGTCTGCCACGATAAGCGTGTCACGGTCTGCGATGGAGGAGATAAGCCCGGTGTTGGCGTGATACCCGCTGTTGAAAAGCAATGCCGCCGTATCCGTTCCACGACGCTTCTTGTACAGCAAGGAGAGGAACACCTCAAGGTTGGTGTATTCGATTTGCCGTGCAGCCAACAGGCGTGCCGCCGAGGATGTGAGTGGCACGGTTGATGAAATGGGGTCTGCAAAAAACTTTGCCTGCAATGTGGCATCGGCAGCCAGCCCCATATAGTCGTTGGTGGAATAATCGGTGACCGTCAAAGGGGTAACGGTAGGTATTTCCCGATAGTTCCCTTCTTCGTGCAGTTGCTGAAGATGTTTTCTTATTTCCATTTTCCGGAGCGTATTATTTCGATCATCTCATGAGTGAGGCGTGTCAGGTCTTCATCCGGTGTTATGTACGGGGGCATCACGTATATGTTCCTGCCGAACGGTCTTATCCAGACTTTGCGACGCACGCACTCTTTTTGAAAACGTCCTACGTCCACCGGTTGTTTGACTTCTATCACTCCGATTGATCCCAGGACGCGTACGTCGGACACATCTTCAGTCAGTTCCTTTGCAGGTGCCAGCCCCTCTTGGAGGCGACTTTCCATATTCCGTAGTATCTGCGGCATCGGTTGCTTTTTAAGCAGTTCCAATGATGCGCATGCGATGGCGCAAGCAAGCGGATTGGCCATGAACGTAGGCCCGTGCATCAACACTCCGGCTTCCCCATTCGATATTGTCCGTGCTATCTCCTCGGTGGTCAATACGGCGCTGAGGGTCAGGTAACCTGCTGTAAGCCCCTTGCCTACGCACATGATGTCGGGTTCCACTCCTGCATGTTCCCAGGCGAATGCTTTGCCTGTTCGCCAGAATCCGGTGGCGATTTCGTCGAAGATGAGGTATACGCCGAATTCGTCGCATAATTTGCGTGTCTCCCGGAGATACTGCGGATGGTAGAACCACATGCCGCCCGCTCCCTGTACTATGGGTTCAAGTATTACGGCGGCTATCTCTTCGGATTTATGCTGTAGAAGCTCACGCAACGGTTTTATGTCCTCAGGATGCCATTCCCCGTTGTAACGGGAGGCCGGCTGAGGCACGAAGTAGCGTACCGGGAGGGCGGATCCGAAAGCGCCATGCATGCCGGTGACCGGGTCACATACGCTCATGGCGTTCCATGTGTCGCCATGGTATCCGGAACGTATGGTAGCGAAGTTAGTCTTGGCATGTGAACCTGAACGACTTATGGCCGCCTGTATCGCCATTTTCATGGCCACCTCCACGGCGACTGATCCGGAATCGGCATAAAAGATGTTGTGCATTGACGGCGGAGCCATTTCCAGCAACAGCTTGCCGAGCCTTATGGCGGGTTCATGGGTGAGTCCGCCGAACATTATATGGCTCATTATGTCGATCTGCTCTTTTGCGGCCGCATTGATCTCAAGATGGTTGTATCCATGGATGGCCGCCCACCAGGAGGACATTCCGTCAATGAGTTCCGTCCCGTCTGCAAGAACTATACGGTTGTCGTGCGTTGCGACGACTTTGTATGTGGGGAGTGGATCGATTGCTGATGTATATGGATGCCACAGATGTTCCCGATCCCAAGAGTCGGAAAGCGAGGCCAGTGAAAGCGAGTCGGTATCTGACATTTTGATGTTTCTTTTTTTCATTGCAAAGATACGAAGAAATCCAATCATGGTAAAATATAGTATGTTGCAACTATAGTGCCTGAATGTTTGTTATATTAAACAGTTATTCAACAGCGTGTTTATGAAAGGGAAAACCAAGGGCAATATTGCCATGATCTTTTCAAAGACGTTCTCCGGACTGAATGAGAACGCATTGCGGTATCTTCTTCCAGTCTGGATGTCGTCGTTCTCCGGTGTGGTGTTGCGTCTGGTCTTTGGCAGTATCAGTTTTTGGGTGACAGGGCTTTTCACTCGTGACAAGGCCACTCCTACGACCGGGTTGCAAAAGTTGCGTATGTTTGCATTGGGAGCGGTTTGCGTGTTCGGGTACATGTTTTTCCTGCTGGAGGGTCTGACCTATACAACCCCGATTTCATCGTCAATCTTCATATGCATGCAGCCTGTATGGGTGTTTGCGATATGTGTGATATTTTTAAAGGAACGTATGACACCAAAGAAGATCATTGGAATCCTGCTTGGATTGGCCGGTGCATTGGTGATCATACTTACGCAGAAAAGCTCGGACACGGCTTCGGCACCGCTCAAGGGTAACATGCTATGTTTGGTCTCGTCTGTACTGTATGCTCTTTATCTGGTTTTTGAGAAACAGATGGTAAAGCATGTTGACAATGTGACCATTTCCAAATGGACGTTTTTAGGTGGGATGTTTTCCTCGTTAGTGATGATTTGTTTTACGGGTTGGGATGCTCCCGTTCTAAGTCAGCCGTTGTTTTCCGCTCCCATGATGGTGTTACTTTTTGTTCTGGTGTTCCCCACCTCCTTGGGTTATCTGCTCATAGCGGTAGGACTGCGCAACCTGTCGGCGACGGTGGTTGCACTGTACGGATACCTTATCCTTGTGGTTGCCGCTGTGGCAAGTTATGTTCTGGGACAAGATCATTTCAGTTGGTGGCAGATGCTGGCCATGATCCTGATAGTATTCTCGGTATATTATGTGGAAATTGCAGAAGCCGGCAACGTGAATGCGTCGGCGCCCTCTTCCGGTAATGGCAGATGAGTAATCGTGCATGCCGGGACAAGTGTTCAAAATTTCCTTTTGGTGATATAGTAGCGTATAAGAAAGTTTGACTATCTTTACGGTCAGAAACATCTTAAACGCAAATTTCACCTTGAACCGCAAAGGCAAACTCTATTTCAGATACGGCACTATGGGCTCGGCAAAAACCGCGCTGCTGCTGACCACGGCTTATAACTTTGAGGAACGCGGCATGCGTTACCTTTGCATGAAGCCTGTGATAGATACCCGTGACAACAGGAATGTGATAAAGTCCCGTATCGGCATTGAGCGGGAATGCATATATATATATCCGGAGACAGATCTTTACCAGTATGCCAAGGAGTATTTCAAGACCATCAATGCGGTGGTAGATTGGTTTCTTGTAGATGAGGCTCAATTTCTGACTGCATCGCAGGTAGATCAGCTTTCGCGCGTTGTAGATGATTTTGGCAGCAATGTGATATGCTACGGCTTGCGTACCGATTTCAAGACAAATCTTTTCGAGGGTTCCAAACGCCTTTTTGAGATCGCCGATACGATAGATGAGATAAAGTCTACTTGCACTTGCGGCCATAAGACCATCGTCAATGCCCGTATAGACGAAAATGGAGATATTCTTACGGAAGGTGCACAGGTAGAGATCGGTGGTGACGAACGTTATATCGCCGTATGCCGCAAATGCTGGCGGAACAAGCGGATTGAGCAGTCGACCAGGCACAGCCTCCCGTTCCCCGAACTGCTTGCAGAAATAGAAAAAGACTGCTGACACACAGGGCAGCAGTCTTAAGGATATTTTCTCAGTCTATCTGGCGTGGGAGGGAGATGTCCACTGGAAGATTGCGGTCTTTGGTGACGAGTTCTCCTTCAGGGGTCAATTCCAGTTCCGCGACTTGTATGGATGATCTGCGCAGTTCGTAAGGGGTATTGCCGTTTTCGTCAAGCGGGGCATGTCCGTGTGCAGTACGTCCCGGATGTGTGAAGTAGAACACATACGCCCGGTCTCCTGCCACGATCACATCTCCGTGCGATCCCGACGGGCGGTCTTCTGCCCTCTGTGAAGGTTTGTCAAGTATCATCTTGTCCTGTCTTGTCCAGTTCTCAAGGTCGTCTGAGCTGTAGACCGCCATTCCGGCCCATTCGTCAACTATGATCCAATATCTGTCCTTGAACCGGAAAGCCTTTGCACCTTCGTGGGGTCTGTCTGATATGGATGCCTTGTCGGTTCCTTTCCAGTTGCGGAGATCCTTGCTGTCGGCATAAAGCGATTTGCTGTCCCACTTGTACCACATGCGCCATTCACCGTCCGGTTTTCGTAGCAGGGTAGCATCTATTACATTTTCCTTGGGAAGTACGGCGGGGCCTTCGAATTTCCAATTCCACAAGTCAGGACTGGTATAATGCATCATTGTGGCCATACCGCTCCAATGGTTGCGCACACCTTTTATATAGGATACGAACATATGGTATTTTCCATCATGCCAGACTACGTCGGGTGCCCAGAAAGTGTTATGTCCCGGTTCGAAATCCAGGTCAAGTGTTCCACGGTATACCCATGTCGCACCTCCGTCGTCGCTTGATGCCACTCCGATGGGGTTGCCGTAGCAATATGCTACATCTGCTGTCTCGCTGTTGGCGCGTCTTTGGGTATATAGCATCCACCATTCCTTGGTGTCGCGGTTGAATATCAGGCATGGATCGGCTGCTCCGTCTGTGACAGGGTCGCGATAGAGGGGAGCCGGCGCTTCTGCAGCACTGATCAGATATGCGCCACAAAGTGTTGCGGCAATGGCGGCAAACAGTTTTTTCATAAGTACAATCGTTAATTTATGGTAAGTAGGTCAAAGAAAATAATAAATTAGGGTTAATTCGCCGCAAAGTTAACGATTTTATTTCAATTTTCCGGAATATATGGCGCGGACTTTACCCACCGGAAGTTTCCCTTCAAGGAGCAGTGGGATGCGGTCTGTGCCGGATGAGATCCATGCGTCCATATTGTCGGAACTTGTCTTGCCTCCGGCCGTGGTAAATGTGAATGTAATGTGGTATGACGGGTATTTTTTCTTGTTTATTTCTACATCCTCACGCCCTTGGTAATGGATTGTCAGGCGCTCCTTCTTCTTTCCAGAGAATACGTTCAGCGTGACCGATTCCCCCTTCTGCATCTCGGCATATGGTATGCGCCGCATATAGTAAAAGGCGGAGAGCATGTCCATGGTCAAGCCTTTGGCCGTGTGTGTGACGTTGTCAAGTTTTCGTATGTCTGTCTCTTTCTTGCGTTTGCGCCACATCTGTGCATTCGCAGTAACGGAGTCTCCCGAATATTTGTAAATCAATATGTCGCGATCGTAAGCGCCCCCTTCATGGGCTATTTTTTCATAATACGAGGGGTGCAGCGTGTTTTTGTCGATAAGACCTTTCAAGGTATCACGAACCATGAAGAATTTATCAGCCCATGGTGCTGATGCCGCGCTGAGGTGTGCCCGGAATTTGTCGGGGATTGCATCCGGATATGTTGCTATGGTGGCAGAACCTGCTTTTTTGTTGATAAGTCCCCATTTGTACATCACATCGTAGGTGATGTGTTCTTTGGGAACATTCCAATCTTCTGCTGCCCATGTTGTAAGGATAGAGAGGAGCAACAGAACGGATAAAAATAGTCTCTTGAGTTTCATGTCATGTTAGACGGATGGGACGGCTGATGGTTTAAAAAGTCAGTCCATGAATCCTTCAGGCAATGCTTCTGCGTTGATAAAATGGCATTCCATATGCCCCATGGATAGTGAGGCATCGATACGTAACGGTATTCGTCGGGAGTCTGTGGAAATCCATGCATTCAAAATGTCAGATTTGCCACTTTCATGCGAGGTGAATGTAAGGGATATTTTGAATGTCTCCTCTCCGTCTTGTAGGTTTTCCTTTCCCATGTAGGTGATGTCAAGTGTCTCTATCTGTGTGCCGTTTGTGACATTTATATGGAAGTGTTGTCCTTTCGGATATCGGTTATAATCTATTTGGCGCATGTAGTAAAACACACTTAGCAAGTCAATGGTCAGCCCTGATCCGTAATCGCTTACGTGTGATTGGACGACGTTTCCATGGATTGTTTCTATGGAAAACACTCCATGTTCCCGTGCTATTTTCTGTGTGGAGTCAAGTTGCATGGCATCGGACATTATGGAACCTGTGATCGTATCGTCGGCTTCGTAATAATGGCCGAATAGATCCACGGATTTTCCGGATAACGTGGCTGTAAACATCCCTGTCCCGGGAATGTTGCGCGTAGTGAGTTTGGCGATTCCGACATTGGCATCAATTAGTCCCCATTTGAATCTCACGCCATAGTGCAGCACTTCATCCGGTACTGTCCTGGCACCGGCTTTGAATGCAATGGTTGCCAAGACCAGGCATAATGTAGACAAAATACTTTTCATGTTCAATTGTATCTGAAATCAATCAACGGTATGGCGTGCTCCGGTGCGGGAGTTCCGTATATGTGACAGCTCACAAGTTCCGATATATTAATAAGGGGGAGGGGATAGTCACGCAATTGGGTACGCTCCACTTTTTGTGCTAACATGCCGCGCAATGCTCCGATGGCGACACCGTACATTATGGTCATCAGGCGAGGTGGAAGTTCCATCTCGCCGTTGTCATTGGCATCCAGTGAACTGAATGGCTCAATGTCGAAAAACACTTCAATGCCGTAGTATAGCAGGTCGTGTCGCAGCTGATCACGCATGCAATGATACCTTGTGGCCACGACGAGTGAGACACAGTGTCTGGCAGGTCGTGCGTGAAAACGCGATTCCAGTGTTACGGTTATTTTTGAACCGCAATACCTCATCAGTTCCCAACGGTTGATGCTGTTCTGCCTTGAAAGCTCACGTATCTTGGCTATTCTTATGTTTACATCTTTTTCTTTCACATATTTTTAACGATTACATTTTGCCGTTGGTTCATTCGGAATGAGAAGTAGACAGGATATTTATGCCTCCATGTCCGTCTCTGGCTGTCAAAGTGTGCGTTTGTTGGTGAAAGATAATTGTGCTATATTTGTAGTCAGAATTATCTAATCCATAAAAGACTCATAACCATGAAAAGGGTTTATCCCGGGCAGCTGTTGCTGTCCACTACTTGTGCTCTGCTTCCGGGAGCAATATCGGCACAGAAAACTCCCACTTCAAAACCGAATATCGTCATCATAAACATTGATGACATGGGGTATTCCGATCCGTATTGCTTCGGTGGTGACTATGCGCCTACTCCGAACATAGACCGCATGGCAGAGGAGGGATTGAGCCTGCGTCAGTTTTATACGTCGTGCCCTATCAGTTCCCCATCGCGTGTGGGACTTACTACAGGAATGTATCCCACCCGTTGGGGAATAAACACTTTCCTTCAGGAGAGGGCCGGAAATGCACGCCATGAGCAGAATGACTTTTTGGATTCTGATGCGCCCTCAATGGCCAGGGCATTGAAAGAGGGCGGATATACGACCGGGCATTTCGGCAAATGGCACATGGGAGGCGGACGTGATGTAAAAAACGCTCCTGCCATAACCAAGTATGGTTTTGACGAATACTCCTCCACGTGGGAAAGCCCTGATCCGGATCCGAAACTGACCTCGAGCAATTGGATCTGGGCAGCGACGGATGAGGTGAAGCGATGGGACAGGACTGCATATTTCGTGGATCGCACTCTTGATTTCCTCTCACGGCACAAAGGGAAGCCTTGTTTTGTGAACTTGTGGCCCGACGACGTGCATACTCCTTGGGTTTATGAGAACGATGAGGCATCGCAACGTGAATCCTCTGCTTCATTTGCAATCGTTCTGGCCGAGCTTGACCGTCAGATAGGCCGGTTCATGCAGGGATTGAAGGATCTGGGATTGGATGAGAACACAATAGTGATTTTTACGGGTGACAACGGGCCCGCACCGGCTTTCGACGGCCATCGCACAAACTCTTTCCGTGGTCAGAAGGGAACACTTTATGAAGGCGGCATACGCATGCCGTTCATAATCCGATGGCCGGGTGTGATCGATGCCGATCAGGTGAACACATCCTCGGTGGTCTGCATGGTAGACCTTTTCCCGTCGCTTTGTTCCATAGCCGGAGTGGACGTACCTGAAAAGTATCCTCTGGATGGCAAGGACATGAGCGAAGTGTTGCTTGGCAATTCCACGGCGGAGAGAGGTACTCCTCTGTTCTGGGAATTCGGAAAGACGAAGGGTGACCGCATAAGCCCGCATATCGGCGTGCGTGACGGGGATTGGAAATTGCTTGTCAATGCCGACGGTTCAAGTACCGAACTTTACAATATGGCTACTGATTTCAACGAAAAGCACAATGTCGCTTTTGAGAATCCGGCCATTGCCGAAAGGCTTAAGAAAGCTGCCATTGACTGGTTCAACGAGGCGTATCGCCAGTATGCCGACCATGTGATATATGCAGCTCCCGACGGAGATGCAGCAGCCGATGGTTCAGCCTGGGATAAAGCCACCACATTGGACAATGCTGTCACGCTTGGGCGTGATGTGCCGGGTGCGCAGATATGGCTTAAGAAGGGAACATATGACGTTGCCTCAACAATCAATGCCGATAATCTGAAATTTTACGGTGGTTTTGACGGTTCTGAGAAACGTCTTGCTGAACGAGACTGGGTTTCGAATCAGACCATAATAGACGGTGGCGGAAAAGTGTCTCCGTTCAGGAACAATAATCTTGATGCTACCGTGAGCACTCTCATTGACGGTGTCATAGTGCAGAACGGAATGAACCAGTCGGGTGCCAATGGAAACGGCAACGGCGGGGGTGCTATCCTCACAAACGGAGCCGTGGTGCGCAACTGCATTTTTCGTAACAACCGCACGCAGAATAAGAAAAACGGTGCGGCACTCCATTGCCATATAGGTACTGTAACTATAGAGAACAGCCTTTTTGTAAACAATTCGTCTACCGGCAACGGTGGTGCGATTCAGGTAGGTGGCGGTGTTACGGCGAATGTCATCAACTGTACTTTTGCCAACAACATGGCTACCGGCCCAGGTGGAGCATTCGGTCTCGGTACCAATACGTCCAATCTGAACCTGTACAATACCATTGCGTATGGAAACAATGGGAATGGCCAACGTAGCAGTTATGGTCAGAATTCCGACGTCAACGGTGGTGGGAAGGTGGTATCGAAATATTCCGCCATAGAAAGCGAAAGCAAGAAGTTCACGGACGGTGACGATGTGAGCCATATGTTCCTGTCGGAGGAGAAATCTCCGGTATTCGCTTCCCCGGCACAGATGGAAGGGTACGTGGATGATTTGACGGATATCCTGGATGCCTCCTATTCACTTGCTGAAACTTCACCATGCATTGACCGTGGAAATGTGAATTTGACCTCGAAACTTGACTATGACCTCGGCCACCGGCGTAGGTTGTCTGGTAGACAGATCGATATGGGAGCATATGAGTTTGACAATGGCGCTCCTTCTGAAGATGCCATGGTAATACGCGTATCAGCTGATGGAAAGCCTGAGTCTGATGGCAATTCCTGGGATGAAGCGACATCTCTGGAACATGCGGTTATGATGGCTGAAAATGCCTTGGGAAACAGCGTGTTGTGGTTAAGTGCTGGTATATATGATGTAAAGAAGTCCATAAATGTGGATAAACTGGAGATATATGGCGGTTTCGACGGCACGGAGACAGAACTTAATGCCAGAAACTGGGCACAGAACCAGACTATAATAGATGGGGGAGGGAAGGTCTCGCTTTTTAGAAACGGTCATCTGGACGGAGCTGTGACTTCTGTACTTGACGGTTTGATTGTGCAGAACGGGGTAAACCAGTCAGGTGCCAATGGGAACGGCAACGGAGGTGTTGCGATACTTACAAACGGGGCAGTGGTGCGTAACTGCATATTCCGCAATAATCGAACCCAGGACAAAAAGAACGGTGCGGCCATTCATTGCCATATGGGCAAGGTGAGAATAGAAAATTCACTTTTTGTAAACAACACCTCCACCGGTAACGGTGGTGCTGTGCAGGTTGGAGGCGGCGTTACGGCCACGGTGATAAACTGCACGTTTGCCAACAACGTGTCTGCCGGCCCCGGTGGCGCTTTCGGTCTCGGAAACAATACGTCCAATATCAACATCTATAATTCCATAGCATACAACAATCAAGGGAATGGGAAACGTAGCAGTTACGGCCAGAATTCCGATGTAAACGGCGGTGGTATCGTAGTTTCAAAGTCGTCGGCCATAGAGAGCGATAGCCGAAAATTTACTGATGGGGATGATGACAACCATCTCTCCCTGACAGAGATGCAGTCTCCATTATTTTCCAGTCCGGTGTCTTTTTGCGGACATACCGGCGATGCCGATAAATTGTCGGAAATAGCCACGGCATCTTATAAGCTCACTGCAGGATCGCCGTGCATAGATGCAGGAGACGACAATTATGCCGCAGTGAGCACATATGACCTCGCGTGTGAAAAACGCATACAAGGCGTAAGGGTCGATATGGGTGCGTATGAAACTGAGGAGGGCAGTTATGTGGCTTCAACGCCGGTGTCGGGAAAATCAGGTTGCGTCAGCTATCGCGATGGCAACATAATGGTATCGGATGCTCCTGCATATTCCGTGCTATCAGTTTATTCTCCCGATGGTGCTTTGCTGTTTCGTCAGCGTGGCATCTCCGATGCCTATACGCTGCCTTGGAAATCCAGTGGCGTGATCGTTGTGACGCTCAATGACACACCATTTAAATTCAATTAAAATTATCACATTTATATCAAGTTATTAGTATATGAATATTACCGATTACAGAAAGTGGCTTATGTCAGCCACTGCGGTTCTTCCGGTGTTTGCCACTGCGCAGCAACAGGAAGCCAAGCGGCCAAACATCATGTTGATCGTGGTAGACGACATGGGTTATTCCGATTTGGGGTGTTTCGGAGGTGAAATCGAATCACCCAATCTTGACGGGCTTGCTGAAAATGGCATCCGTTTTACACAGTTCTTTAATTCGGGGCGCAGTTGTCCTTCACGTGCATCGTTGTTGACCGGGTTATACGCCCAGCAAGTAGGTATCACAGGTATGGGACTGAGTCTCAACAAGGAATGTGTTACCATTCCTGAGGTACTTCGTGAGGCGGGATACCATACGGCGATGAGCGGCAAATGGCATTTGTCGCTTACCCAGGGAATCGGCAACAATGCCGACCAGATGGCCTGGCTGTCGCATCAGAATACTTTTAACAATCGTCCGTTTGCTCCGATTGATACATATCCGTGCAATCGCGGCTTTGATGAACATTGGGGAACTATCTGGGGTGTTGTCAACCACTTTGACCCGTTCTCGCTTGTCCATAACGAGGAAGCGATATACACAGATGCAATTCCGGAAGATTTCTATTCCACGGATTTCATTACCGAGAAAGCTATGGACATGATAGACGACCTTTCTAAGAAGGAGGAACCGTTTTTCATGTATGTCTCTTATAATGCTCCCCACTGGCCTTTGCATGCCAAACCTGAGGATATCGCCAAATACAAAGGCAAGTATGACGAGGGATGGGATGTGATGCGCGAGAAGCGCTATGACCGTATGGTGGAATTGGGATTGGTAGATCCGTCGCAGACTCCCCGTGCAAAGAATGAGTCCGGTCGTCTGTGGGAAAATGAGGCTGACAAGGAGTTTCAGGCAGCCAACATGGAGGTGCATGCTGCCATGATCGACTGCGTAGACCAGGGTGTAGGGCAGATCATCGCCAAACTGAAAGCCACCGGTGAATATGACAATACCATTATCATTTTCACTTCCGACAACGGTGCGTCTTCCGAGAATTACAATATCGGTAATTTCGATCGTCATGACCGCACCCGCGACGGCCGTATGGTGACACACAATGCGCGTGTGCCAGGTGACGAACTTACTTATAACTATCTTGGCACAGGATGGGGCGGTGCCGTCAATACGCCGTTCCGTTACTGGAAGAGGGAATCGTTCCATGGCGGTATCGCCGCTCCGACGATCGTCAGCTGGCCTGAAGGATTGAAAGCCAAGAGTGGAAGTATCGTCAATGATCCTTGCCATTTCATAGACTTGATGCCCACTTGCATAGAGCTTGCCGGTGCAGAGTATCCTCAGACCTACAACGGGCATAAGATACAGCCGTTGGTAGCAGAGGGACGCAGCCTTATGCCGATAATAGACGGTAGCCATTGGGACAGCGAACGCACAATTTTCTGGGAACATGAGACAGGGCGTGCAGTGCGCGTCGGTGACTGGAAACTTACCTCGCTTTGCGGTGGCGGATGGCAGCTGTTCAATCTGGCAAACGATTACTCGGAGACCAACAACGTGGCGGCGGAGAATCCCGAAAAGGTGAAGGAGTTGAGACAACTTTGGAACACATGGGCAAAGGGTGTAGGCCTGACGGTGGCTGATGACATACCTGATACAGAGAAGGAGCTGGTATTCTATTTCCCTTTTGACGAAACCCTTGATGACGCATCCGATAATAATCTTCCTCTTACTCCACACGGATACGCTTTCAAGGATGGCAAATATGGGAAGGCACTCGCATTGAATGGGAATGCACAATATGTAGACCTCAATGTCAACGGCCTGGTTGATTCAAAAAATACACAGTATACTGTTTGTGCATGGGTCTATGACGAGGAGACGGCTGTACCTACCTCCGGTTCGGTGCAGGACGGGGTATATTTTCGCGATCAGGTGATCATGGCTCAGAAAGACAATGCGGGAACCGGACGAATCACTCTTTTCACCCGACTGGAGCAGCCTGTCGGGGGAGGAGATATGAATTGTTATTATGTCAATTTCCTTGGCAACAAGCATAACCGTTCGACCGCAGGTGCTTTCAAGCGCGGTGAATGGCAGCATATTGCCGCAGTCTGCAATCCGGCTGATCAGACTGTTACATTCTATGTGAACGGTGAGCGAGACAGCACGGTACCAGCCAATGTGTTTGAGGCGTGCACGGGTGGTTTTCGCATAGGAGGTCATAAGGCCAATAAGGATTACTGGCATGGAATGATCGATGAACTGTATTTTTTCAGGGGAATACTTACCCCGGATGAGATATGCAAGGTTCGCGACAACAAGTACTTGACTTCGGGCATGATTTCCGTGACTGATCCTGTTTCTGCTGGGATCATCTACGATGCATCAATCCGTGCAGTCAAGATGTCTGACGGGAGCAATGCGAAAAGTATAAAAGCATTCGGAGTATCAGGACAGGAAGTGAAATCGGTCAGCAATATGAATGTTCTTCCGCTTGCAGGTCTTGAGAGCGGAGTTTATATTGTAAAAGCCACAGACGCATCGGGCGCGGAGTCTTCCATGAAAGTCACCTTGAATTGATGGCTTCGTCCGCAACTTGATAACCAACCAATAAAAAAAGGCGTTGTATCAAAATTAAGTGCACTCCAAAAGCCGGAAATGAAACTTTTGGGGTGCACTTAATTTTTTAGTGGACTGTCGTGATATGATATTGTTTGGCAAAAGAAAATATCAATTATTCTTGTTGATGAGGTTGACAACAACCTTTACCATTGTGTCCTTTTCTTCGGTGCGACTTTCCGCAATCATAAGTGTTAGAGCCACGAGGGTGTTGTCTGCTATACGCTTGGAGCCATCCTCGTTGTAGAGTATGCCGTTGCCATTGAGAAACCAAAGGAACAATGTGGCAGCAATGCGTTTGTTGCCGTCACTAAAGGAATGATTCTTTGTAACGAGATAGAGCAGCATTGCTGCTTTCTCCTCTACGGACGGGTAAAGGTCAACGCCTCCAAAGGTTTGGTATATCTGTCCGATGGAGCTTTTGAATGAATCGTCCTTTTCGTTGCCGAATAGTTCAGAACCGCCAAACTTATGGTGCAGTTGTCTGATAACTTCTATTGCATTCTCATAAGTCGCATGGAAAGCCTCCTCTCCAGTCGTTTGCTCAATCTTCAGTTCTTGATAATCGTAACGGTCAAGTGTGTCAAGCGCATAGGTGTAGTCCACCACCACATTTAGCAGTGAGCGACTATCCTCTGTCAGTTTCTCTTGATTCTGGATAGTTCGACCGAGGACTTTTACCAATTGGCTCAACTCATCGTATTTCTGCGCAGCAACACGCTCGTTTATTGCATATCCATTGAGAAGATATTGTTTCAATATCTTGTTGGCCCAAATGCGGAAAGCAGTGGCATTCTTTGAATTGACACGGTAGCCCACCGAGAGAATTGCATCAAGATTATAATGATCAACAACCTCTACCGATGAACCGCGGAAACCTCTATTCACGACTGTTTCCATTTTGGAAATAGTCGCATATCGTTCCAATTCTCCGGAAGCGAATATATTTTTTAGGTGCTTGGAAATGGCCGGTACTTTTGTGCCAAACAAATCTGCAATCTGACGTTGGGTAAGCCAGAGTGTTTCTCCCTGAACGGTGACATCAATTCTGGTGTCACCATTTGGAGCCTGATATATTACGAGTTGAGAGTTGTTATTTGGTTCCATATTGTAAAATTACTCATTTTAATTTGATTGACAGCTATATATACATCTATAGCAAGAATGAAGTGCGCCCCAAAAGTTTTGTTTCCGACTTTTGGGGTGCATTTTATGAGCGTTTTATGTGTGGCTGCGACTTTTTATAAGGATTCTTTAAAGCCTTATAAAGTCGTTTATTTATTTGATGGCCACTTTAATGGCGGCTTCTCCATAGGTGGCGATATATATGCCTGCCGGGAAGCGGTCAAGTGACAATTGGGCGGAATTTGGAACCGTGGAATACAATACGCGTCCGTCAATGTTGGCGATGGTCAGTCGGGAATTGTCTTGAATGAGACTATCGTCTATGTGCAGCACGTTGCCTTCAAGCCATATCGGTTGCCGTGAAGGTGCGATTGCCATGTTGTCTGACAGGGCGGTGGTATGATCTGAGGGGGTGATGCGGTAAGCTGCAATTCCGCTTCCGGGAGTGCAGATGAAGATATCAGACACAGGTGTGTCGTCTCCCGCCGGCCTGTTCCATCCGGAGATGTTGTCATTGTCAACCTTGCGTGAGGTGATCAATTGACGGTAGTAGGAGGTGGCGACTTTCTTAGGGTACATGAAAGGATCGTCCGGAACAGTGGCATATGTACTATTGACATTAGAGAAAGTAGATGCATCAGGCCATTCTGCTATTATGAAGCGTGCTCCGTCTGTCTCATTGAAATGCTTAGGGTATACGGCAAGTGTATGCGTTCCGTGGTTCAGCGTATGAAATCCCCTGCAGGTCTTCTGTTCCGACGGATTGCCTGGAAGGGGATCGCGGTTGAGGAACTTGATATCGTTTCCGATGCCGTTTCTGCGGTATAGCATGGGTGCACCGTTCCCCTTGAGGTCTGCCGCTTTTGTTGTGGTAAGTACGGCGTATCGTTCCTGGCCTGCTACGAAATGTATCTCCGGACGGAGTACCTTGCCCCAAGCGTCATTGGGATGATTATCTTCCAGGTTGAGACGCGAGAGATATTTTTCAACAGTGGTTTCTCCGTTTTCGTCTGTGGAAACAGTGATCTCGGTATAATCGTAATAATAGGTATTGTTGTATGGCATGTGAGTCCACCCCGGAAGTAGGTTTACCTTATAGTTTCCGGAGGCTATGTCTCCTTCAACGCGGTCAACCCTTGTAACCAGGCATGCGTCGGCTTTGGTGCTGAAACTGTCGAAACCAACTTGGATTGTTATATCAACCTTGTTGTCGGTAAGCAATTCTCCGTCGTTTGATAGGGGTATGAGGTGCAATTGCGGTGCGTGTGGAGAGCTGTCTTTTGCGAGGAATGTGACCAGAAGCAGGTTCCCGAACTCATCATTGGCAATTACGAAGTTGTTTGTGTTGTCCGGGGTATAGGTTGTCTGACCGGAAGCCGTGGACTTTTTCAGGGGTTTGTATTCGTCGGGACATTCAATGAGCCAAGGCTGGAGTTCCTCGCCGTTAAGTGCATTGAACCTGCGTATAAAGATGGTGCTGGCACTCTCACCAGTCTCGATTGGATCAAGATGATTCACGCATACATACACAGTTTCTCCTGACACGGCCATTGAATTGTTGTTCTGATAGCCGTCAAGATTGTCAAGATCGGTTTCCCATAAAGGGAGTATTGTTGTGGAGTAGTCATCGCCTTGCAAGGAAATTTCGGTCTCCAAAGATAACTTGGCGCGAGGTATGCCTTGAGTGGCTTGGGCATTTGCCCAGTTGATCCCGATAAGCAACGCCGTCCCCAATAGCGCTGTCCGGCGTCTGTGTAGTGGGTTGTGCATGTGTGTAGGTATTATGTGTATAAGTGTGCTGCCAATTAAGTCTGCTGTTTTGCGCTTGACGCAATTATCGTGAGTATGTCATGGCAATTTTTAGTATAATGGCAACGTTACCTGCAAAGGTACATATTTTTTGCTAAAACAATCTTGTCAATGAAATTTTTTTGTAGAAAATATAAGAGGCGGCCAAGCCGTAGTATCGGACTACGTGGCTTGGCCGCCGGGATATTGTCGGAGAGGGGAGCGGGTTACTTGTTTTGACGGTATTGTGGCAGCAATGGAACCGGGAATTTCGAGAAGAGGGTGGTGACAGCTTCGCTGATCCCTTTAAGTTCCTGATAGCCGTTTCCGCCGCCGTTGAGGATGGTTGCTACGGAGGCTGAATACAACGGTACTTTTGTGTCTATGTTGACAATGTCCATAGTAAGCACTCCTTCCTTATATATGCCTGTGATTACCTGAGCATTCGAGTAATATGCCGGATTCCAATAGGGGCCGTAATTGTAGCGAGGCCACATGTAATATGGATAATATGGCCCGTTGTACGGGAAATATCCTCCCGGCGGCATCAATGGCTCTGTCTGGACTTCCCTTTGTGTTGTTACAGCGATGTTTACCAGCAATGGGGAGTTGGGATCTTCCTTGTATCCGCGCATAAGCATCTCTTCCCTTATAGCGGCTGCGATATTGTAATATGTCACCATTTCCATACCGGGTGGCAACTTTCCCATATCCGGAGTCACTATACGGAATGTACTGTATTGGCTTAGGTCTGCGTCATTGTAGACTTCGCTGTTGACCAGTTGATAAGGAGAGCATGCCGATAGCAATGCGACAAGTCCGATAAGGGTTAGAAACTTTTTCATACGTGTAAGTTAAAACGTTATACTTCACAGAGAAATCATTGTACCTCTCTTCGTATATAACGTTTTTGCTTCAATGAAAGTTCCGGTGGTCGGTTATGCAATCCCGAAACAACGGCGTATGGCCATCCTGATCTGGGCTGCCTCCGGCAAGTCGGTCTTAAGGATTGAAAGGACGGATTGCACATAGGATTCCTTGCTTCCGGACAAGCCGCAAAGTGTGCCCACGTTGGATCTTGGCACCATTGACTTTTGGTTATAGACCCTTAGTATTGACGAGTAGTCTCCGGTTGCGGCATAGGTGGAGAATTCCCTGCAGAATTTCTCATACATTCCTCGGGGATTGATCTCCCTGACAAGTGAGTTCATATGTTCCTCAAGGGCGTTGATATTGGTAAATCGTCCGTCAATACGGTATTCGACAGTGCGTTTTACCCTATGGCGAGTATGGAGGAGAGCCTGTTGACGAAGGTCATGACGAAATTGCTTGATGATGCTCTCCTTGACGGCATTGAAGACCCTGTGGGGATCCTTGCCGCCGAAATGTGCCACGGCCTTTATCACGTCCTCAAGCATAAGGATATTTTCGATCTCTGCGACATCGGGAACGAATATGTTTTTACCACGCAGGTATTTTACCTCCTGTTCGTCGCGCCTGTCACGATCCACTATCCCGAAGCTCTCCAGATGGTGGAATGCCTTGAGGTCATTGAATGCCCTGGTGGCCTCTATGACCTTGTTGCAGCTTCCCAATGCCTTTACGGAATGATCCTTGAAAATGAGCGGATATAATTTGGCGTCAATGGAATGCGTGGCATCCCCCTCAATGAACATGACGGGGCGGCGTGCTCCGATCAATGCCATGTAGACCTCTTCCGACAGTCCGGTATCGGGGGGGAGTATGTCGTAGTCCCAAGTATTGCTGTCCGGATCATAAGACCTTACCCATACTATCACGTTTTCGGAGCGTGAAGCGGCAAAGTCCACATCGTGGGTAGTATAGAAAAACCTGCAATCCGGTCTCATGCCCTCTATCGTGTCCCATAATCTGCGCAATAACGAACTGTGCAGGAACATACCGGGATTGTCCACAAACACGGTGCCGTTTACCGGCGCAAAAAGGACTGCGCCGAAATAAAACAGTACGGCCTTCTCACCATGTGACAGTCGTTTTTGGGAATAAGCCTGTGCGTCACCGTCGCGTGAGAAAAGCAGCCCTCCACCTTCGCGCAGGACATGATTGTCGGGGAACACTTCCTGCCATCGGCGTATCACGGCATCAAGGCGTGACTCCGGGAAAATTGTCTCTTCTCCTCTTACCATGGCTACCTTATAAGCCACGAGCTTTTCCATCTCTTCGTTCAGCAGGAGTGTCATAAGCCGTTCGAACATAGTCGGGGCTTCTCCATGGAGAAAAGTGGGGGAGGCAATCGCCTTCTCATAAAGCCAGTCAATCGATCCTTCTTCCGGTTTGCCCTTGCCGAGGTCGCTTAATGCTTCCAATGCGGAGATGCGGAAAACGGAATGCTCCATCTTGTTTTGTAGATATTCGGTAAAACGTGTCTTACCGCTTCCGTTCGCACCTATGATGGTAATCTGTCTGGCATCCTGAGGAAGTTCTATGCGGCTTCCGTCTGATTTTGGAGGAAGAAGAAATTTCATGGCAGATAGGAGATGAAAATAATACGTGAAAAGTTCACTATGGAGAGGGTCAATCCAGGAAGCGTCTTGTCAGTCCGCCGTAGTTGTCTATTCGACGGTCGCGCAGGAAAGGCCACCACCGACGCACTTGCTCGGAACGGGCAATGTCAATTTCAACAATTGTCTCCGTTTCACGATCGTCTGGTGCCTGGAAAAGAAACTCACCTTGAGGCCCTGCAACGAACGAGCTTCCCCAGAAAAGTATGCCGTTAGTTTGTCCGGATGGATCCGGCTCATGCCCTACACGGTTTACAGCGACAACTGGGAGTCCGTTGGCGATCGCATGTCCTCTCTGGACTGTGATCCAAGCTTGACGCTGTCTTTCCTTTTCATCTTCCGTGTCGGAGGACTCCCACCCTATGGCAGTGGGATAAATCAGTATTTCAGCTCCTTTCAGAGCCATCAGACGTGCAGCCTCGGGATACCATTGATCCCAGCAGACCAACACTCCGAGCTTTCCTATTGAAGTTTCTATTGGCTCAAAGCCGAGATCACCCGGCGTAAAATAGAATTTCTCATAATATGCCGGATCGTCGGGTATATGCATCTTGCGATATTTCCCGGCAATGGAGCCGTCCTTTTCAAATACGACAGCCGTGTTATGGTAGAGGCCGGGAGCGCGCCTTTCAAACAATGAGGTCACCAATACCACTCCGGCTTCTTTGGCAAGGGTCGCATAGAAGTCTGTGGTCTCGGAAGGTATGTTCACGGCAAGGTTGCATAAGTCCACGTTTTCTGTCTGGCAGAAATACAGTGAGTCGTGCAATTCCTGATTGACTATGAGCCGGGCACCTGCGGAGGCCAACTTTCTTATCTTTTCCGCGAGACGAACTCTGTTTTCATTAACATTGTTCCCGTTCGCCTGTTGAATGATTCCTATCCGTAGTTTCCTATCCATATTTTGCGTCTGTGGTCCTTAATAATTGTGCCGAAAAACCAAGTTAGGTTTTCCAATCATATCCTTATGATTCCCTTGGGAATTTGCATTGTGGCGCAGTGCAGCGAGCCATGTTGCCTTATCAGTGCCCTGCAGTCTATGCCTATGATCTGACGATCCGGGAACGCCACCTGCAGCATCTGTTTTGCAAGCAGGTCATTGTCAGGTTGTTCGTATGTGGGCATCAATACATGTGCGGGCGCAATGAGGAAATTGGCATATGTGGCGGGCAGTCGTTGTCCTTCCTCATCGTATATGGCATCGGGAAGTGGCAGCCCTATGAGGTTGTATGGATTGCCGTCCATTGTCCTGAAGGATCGCAGTTCCTTCTCCATCAGTTCAAGTTCCTGATAATGCGGATCGGAAGGATTGTAGCATTTCACATATAGGATCGTATCGCCCGGTGCGAATCTTGCAAGGGTGTCGATGTGGCTGTCGGTGTCATCTCCTTCAAGATGGCCGTGTTCCAGAAGCAACAGGCGTGTAATGCCGAGTGAACCCTGGAAATATTTTTCCAGATCCTTGACGCTCTTGTAGCCGTTCCTGTTAAGAGCCTGCAGGCAATGAGATGTGCTGAGCATGGTGCCCGCACCGTCCACTTCCATTGATCCGCCTTCAAAAGTGTAGTTGAGGCGGCTTACATAGTTTTTGGTAAGCAACCCTCTTTCAAGCATCCTCAATGTTACGAGATTGTCAAGGTTTGAAGCGAATTTAAGTCCCCATCCGTCAAAGCGAAAATCAATAGCAATGGGATTCCCAACCTTGTCGTATGCCGATATGGCACCGTAATCGCGTGTCCATGTGTCGTTTGTTTCGCATTTGAAGATAAGCAGACTGTCTGCATCGGTTTCACGAAGGCAATCCCTCACATGTTCCGGATCTGGGGTGACCACTAGCGCACGGAGACCGCATTTATTAATGGCTTGAACCAAATCCCGGTAACAGGTCTCCACCTCCTGGAGCATCGGTGCCCAGTCTGTATCCTTGTGAGGCCAGGCGACCATTACGGTATCATACGGCTCCCATTCTGCCGGTACGCGCACAGACCAATCCATGTTTTCAATTTTCATTCGTCGAAATCGTTTAGGCTGTCCCATGCCTCTTCACGGCCGCTGATATATTCCTCGCAAAAATCAAGGAATCCCATACGTTCGCTGCTCCCGTTCTCATGGCACCATTCCCGGTATTGCTTATGCAGCTCGTCGTCGGAACCTATCATTTTCTTGAATTCCGCTTCTGCCATGTCGGTGCTCCCTGCCTGGTTTAATATTTGTATGAATAATCCGGTTATGTCCTCCATGTCTTATAGTTTTTTAATGCCATGTTCAGAACAGGGGGAAGAAAGAGGGGTTAAGTACGTATTTACGGCGGAAGTCCTCATTGGTCATGCAGAACATAAGTATTCCTTGAATCAATGTCAGTATCTGCCATATGCCGCATGTGACAAAAGTAAGAAGGATTGTTAGAAGGCCGGCGGCCACTTTGCCGAGATAGAAATACTGAACTCCCAGACCGCCAAGGATTATGGCCAGAAGAGCGGTTACGCCACGGCTCTTTCCTTCAGGCCCCTCATCGAAGGGGTTGTTACGGTCGGCATACGGCTCGCCGTACTGATACCCCTGTTGTTGACCATAGTATCCCTGTTGGCTGTAATTGTTGTTATATCCTTGGTTATAACTTTGATTATAACCGTTTGATGGATCATAGGCGTTCTGACTGTGATTTCCTTGTGTGTAGGTTTGACTGGCATGTCCATTGTCATGTGCACCCTCCGCTTGGGATGGTTGCAGCGGATGATTGCAGTTCGGACAAGATGTTGCCTGGTCATCGGCAACTCCTCCGCAATAAGGACAAATTTTCATATCGTTTATATTTAATTTGAATTACTGACTATATATTTGACGGTATTTGTGATGAATAGGTTGCAACCGTCCAACTTTATGCGATAAAAGCACTTTACACACAAAAGTAATACAAATAATTTGGATTTTAAAGTTTTAGTATGCAAAAACTCGGGGTGATGCATACTGCCTGTTGAAAAATATGCAGAGGTATGAAATCGTCCGGGTGTAAAATGCTTATAACCCAATGACGCGCTCAACGAATGCGGGGGTCTTGGAATTGTATTCCGTAAGCTGCATTGCGTTGAACGCGCCATTAGAGGTATGGAAAACGGTTTTATTTCCCGTTATTATCTGCCTGGTTTTCTTCTTTGTCTTTTCCGTCTGGATTATCGGGAATCGGAGGCATTGTTGGGGGAGGCGTTACGTCTACTGCTGCCACATCCATTATGTTCCTGCTGTCGTCGGAGGAGGTGTCAGGCTCGGTCTTGGCCTTTGTGGCTGCTTGTTGCTTTTCGGCCTCCTGTTGCGCTTTCAGTATCTCATCGGTGCGCGATACCCATTTGCGTTTTCCGAAGATCTGTTCCACATCCTCAGTGAAAATCACCTCACGGTTATAAAGTACGTCGGCAAGGGTGTTGTGTTCCTTGGCATATCTCCTTAGCAGTTCCTTTGCCCGTTCGTATTGTTCGTTGATGATGCGTGACACCTCTTCGTCGATCATACGTGACCTGTCCTCGCTGTATGGTTTGGAGAATCCGTATGCTTGACCTGTCGAATCGTAATAAGACAGGTTGGGAAGTTTGTCGCTCATTCCGTAATAGGTCACCATGGCATATGCCTGTTTGGTCACGCGTTCAAGGTCGTTTGCAGCACCGGTTGATATATGACCGAGGAACAGTTCTTCGGCGGCACGTCCTCCGAGGGTGGCACATATTTCGTCCAGCAAAGCCTGTGCCGGTGTGATCTGTCTCTCTTCGGGGAGATACCATGCCGCTCCAAGCGCTTTGCCTCGTGGCACAATCGTCACTTTTATGAGTGGATTGGCATAACGGAGGTTCCATGATACGGTTGCATGTCCTGCCTCGTGGCATGCTATGGTCTTCTTTTCCTCTGCGGTGGTGATTTTCGACCGCTTCTCAAGTCCTCCGATGATACGGTCTACCGCATCAATGAAGTCCTGTCGCTGCACGACTGTCTTGTTATGACGCGCTGCGATCAACGCGGCTTCATTGCAGACGTTCGCTATGTCAGCCCCGGAGAAGCCGGGTGTCTGACGTGCGAGCAGATCCACGTCTACGGAGTCGTCGATTTTCACGCCTTTTAGATGCACGTTGAAAATAGCTACTCTGTCGTTGAGTTCTGGCAGTTCCACATATATCTGACGGTCGAAGCGGCCGGCACGCAAAAGTGCCTTGTCCAGTATGTCTGCTCGGTTTGTTGCGGCCAATATGATCACGCCGCTGTTTGTGCCGAAACCGTCCATCTCGGTGAGTAGCTGGTTTAGCGTGTTCTCGCGTTCGTCATTGGATCCCATGTTGGGATTTTTGCCACGCGCACGTCCCACCGCGTCTATCTCGTCAATAAAGACTATGCACGGGGCTTTCTCTTTGGCTTTCTGGAAAAGGTCGCGGACACGGGATGCGCCAACTCCCACGAACATCTCCACGAAATCTGAACCGGACATGGAGAAGAAGGGCACATTGGCCTCTCCGGCCACAGCTTTTGCCAACAGTGTCTTGCCGGTTCCGGGAGGGCCGACCAACAGGGCACCCTTGGGTATCTTTCCACCGAGATTGGTGTATCGCTGGGGATTTTTTAGGAACTCTACGATTTCCTCGATTTCAGTTTTCGCCTCAGAGAGTCCGGCGACATCCTGGAATGTCACTTTCATGGCATTGTCCTTGTCAAATACCTGTGCTTTCGACTTGCCGACGCTGAAAACTCCTCCGGCTCCTCCGTCACGATTTGTCATGCGGCGCATTATGATGAACCAGAAGGCGATAAGCAATATGATAGGTCCGAAAGTCCACAGGAAGGATGAGAAGTCGCTTCCTTCGTCGTAATCCACCGGGCCGCTGTATATGTCTGACTGCTTCCATTGGTCGATCTTGCGTGCGAACTCGTCCGTGGATGGCAGGGTTGTGAATACATACGCCGGCATGCCATCCTTGTACTGGCTTTTGTGGAATATGGTCGCGGCCAATGAATCCGAGAGTTGTGCCTCAGCCTGTCCCTTGCGTTTGTCTACGATTATCTTGGTGATGCCGTGATTGCGTACATTGATCGAATCTGTTATGTAATTCTCAAATTCGGAATATGTAACTTTCTTACTTACCGAATCGTCATCAAGATAGAACATGCCGAAAAGAGCCAGAAGTATGAATGCATACATCCAGTACATGCTGAATTTGATCTGGGGACGTTTCTTATTGCCGGTCGGCGGTTTTATGTCTGCCATGTGTGAGTTGAATTCTGTGCTGTGATGAAATAATGTCTGAAGCGTTTTTGCATTGTTACAGCGATCAGTCAAGGTCCGGAATTTCTGCAATCGTCGAGTCGCTCCAAAGTTCCTCCAGATTATAGAGAGTTCGTTGTTCCGGTACGAAGACGTGCACCAATGTCGAGCCGTAATCTATCACTATCCAGCTCGCATTCCGGTATCCGTCGTAATTGTAGGGCTTTATGCGGGCTTTGTCAAGAAGCTCCTCACGCACGTTATCGGCAATCGCAGCCACCTGTTGAGGTGTTCTGCCTTCGCAGATTATGAACTCATGCGCCGGAGCGGACTCAATTTCGCTCAAGTCCATAATGGTGATGCCTTTCCCTTTTTTGTTTTGTATGGCTTCTACAATAAGAGAACGGGTATTATCGTGCCCTGTACGTTGTGTTTGCGGTGGATTCGTTACTGTTGTTTCTGACATTCGTGATAAATTCATTTTTAACTCCATCTTCCTTAATATTCTGATTGATGCATCAGAAACTGAAATCGGGAGTTTTTTCAATTTGCAAAGATAGAAATTTTTTCATTAGCGTTCATTTAAAAATTTTTAAACGAACTTTACTTGATCACCCTCTCTGAGGCGAAAAATAAGAGAGTTGTAGTTTTTGTGGCATTCACGGGTTGCCTCTTTGAAACCCTCTCATTCTGTATAACAAATTTCAGGCCAAAAAGTCTGTAGCGATACCGCCAAAGCTGAAAAATGCTGTAAAGGGGAATAATAAAGGCTACCCTCTAAATTAGATAAAATGGATTGTCGATTTATCGTGTGTCATTCAAACCGGAGTGTCTTGACGGGTGAAAGTCTGCTTATCATTCCTGTAGGCAACAGCATCAATGAGTAAGACAGCAATACAATCCCGGCATTCAATGCCAACCATGCATGTATGTTGAATTCCACCGGTACGGAAGTCAGATAATACGATTCTGGATCCAACGGAATAAAATGCCATTTCCCCTGTATCCAAATGAAAAGCAAACTGAGAATGTTCCCTATGGCCAATCCTGAAAATATTACCCGTGCACCAAGTCGAATGAAGATTCCCCTTATCTGACTGTCGGCTGCCCCGATCGCCTTTAGCACGCCAACCATTCTTACACGTTGAAGTATTAGTATTATGACGCATGTGATCAGCATGAAACCGCTTACACACCCCATCAATATCAGGATTACCACTACATTGGTATCCAACAACGCCAACCAATTGAAATATGCCGCCCCGGTATTCAATACGGTATTCACAGCCATTGTGTCGGGAATTCTGCCTGCGGTATATGCATCTGTCAGTACATCCTGCAATTCTTGAGCGAAAGGTTGTATTTCGTCCAATTGCAATCCGGTGATTTCCAATCTGTCACCTTGGTCGCTCCCCATCCCGCGTAACTTGGACACTGTGGCATATGGCGCGAAAACAACGGCTTCATCGTAATCGCCGAAACCGCTTGAATATATGCCGGATATGATGAAACGACGGGGACGGATTATGCCGTCGTTTATGAAATATGCGTCTACCTTGTCACCTTCCGAAAGGTGCAACCGATCGGAAATCTTCTGTGATATGACGATGCCGTTCGGCACCGAGTCTGAAACAGGGTTGCCTTGTCTAAGTATTGATCTCATGAAGGAGTCATCATGCCCTTCACCTGAGGCTCTGAAATTTACGCCTTGGAAATCATCAGGCGTTTTAAGGATGCCGGTTTCTGAAACCGAGAGGAATACGGACAATTTCTCGTTGTCTCCAAAACGTGAGACCAAACCGTTGACTACGTTCTTTATTTCGTCATCATAGTTAAACGGTTCATCTCCGGAGCCGTAGAAAGCCTGTAAAGGTATCACGCTGACCTGTGCGTCGAACCCCATGATCTTTTTTGTTATCTCACTTTTGAATCCACCGACAATAGCTATCGAAAGCATCATCACGAAAAAAGCCACAGCTACTCCGGATACAGCCACAATGATAGCCGGTGAAAGTTTGCGGCTTCCGGCCTCCTTAAGCGACAGGCGACTGCTTATAAATGAGCTAATTGACATCTTATGTGAATTGCGAACGGAATAAAGGGAAATTGCTTAGGTATGGCAAAGCTACGAATATTTAATGTAACATACAAAAATCCAATAAGCCCTTTGTTTTGTTAATAAGGTAAATAATTAACGTTTCAACCGATGAAAACTTACCGACGTATACAAATCTGCAACCAGCAATTCCGTGGCATTTATACCTTGGCACTCTTTCTTTTAGGTGGTGTTTGCATTCATGCAACGGAATCACCTGATACGATCTCGGCGATGAATGCGTATAAGGTCATAGGACAAACCGATGTGGATTCCATCGTGGGCGAGGCGCCGCTGGTGATTGAAAATCCTCCTGTGAACCATACCGTGTCTCCTGACAATCCGGAAGAAATGGTACTTGAAAACTCATATGACCCGCCTGAAGCCCCGAAAATCGATGTAGATGCCCCCTATAGCTCCCGTGATACGATTGCCATTATAGAGGGACGGCCACGCTCCATATATTCCCAGCCTCTTTCGTGGACGGGGAATGATCCTTGGTGGCATGGAATGTGGATAAATACCGCGGTGGTGACCGGGGCGTATATAGCTACTCTGTTTGTCCTTGAATGTCTTCCGGAAGATGCCACCGCATGGAATCGCGAGGATATTACCAGTGTGCCATTTTACAAAAGGTGGTATCGCAATATTTTCAAGAAGGGTCCTGAATGGGATCATGACAAGTTTATGTTCAATTGGGTGCTTCATCCTTATGCCGGGGCTGCATATTTCATGTGCGCACGCACTTGTGGATTCAATTTCTGGCAATCGATGCTGTATAGCGCACTTATCTCCACCGTAGGCTGGGAGTTCGGCATAGAGGCTTGCATGGAAAGGCCGTCTTATCAAGACCTTTTTGTTACGCCGCTTATCGGAAGCGTAATCGGAGAGGGCTTCTATCGCCTGAAACGCCTGATCGTAGACCGGAACTATGAAATTCTCGGTTCGCAATATATCGGGCACATCCTTGCGTTCTTCCTTGATCCGGTAAATGAAGTGATTGGATGGCTTAGTCCGGGTACATGCCGTACAATAGGCCCCGGATGCATGCAGTCGCAACCGTTGCTCATACCGAATGCCGCGCCGGGCGCCTCACCTTCTCTTGGAATTTCGTTTTCCGCGACGTTCTGAAATGTAAAAAATCATCTTCCACTTCCTCCCGCAGAAGCTATCAGCCATGGCGCATTTACAATATACCTTTGTGCCATGGCCGCTATCTGACCTGGGGTGACCGTCTGGAGCAATTTCATGCGTTCCGAGGTGTTGTTGGCCTGTTGCCCGAAATTGTCTATGAGAATCCAGTGATCCATGACAGAGAATGGGGAGTCGAACATGCTTGCAATCTGGCTCATCATGGTATTGCATATTATGTTCATCTCCTCTTTTGTTGGCGGTTCGGTTGCAAGACGTTCCATTTCATGTCTGATGTCGTTTTTCACATCTTCCACATAGCTGTTGTCTGTCTCGCATGCCACGGTAATGAACGAGCCTTCCATATAGGAGGAAAGTGTCGCGGATATGCCGTAGGTGTAACCTTTTTCTTCCCTTATAACACTCATCAGTCTGCTCCCAAAGTATCCTCCCAAAGCAAAGACTGCAATACGGAGCAGCTGGTAGTCGGGATGCTCCATGGGGATGGACGGTATGGTGATGCGCAATGCCGTCTGCATTGAGCCGTCAAGCAGTGTATGCTTTGCAAGAGCGTCAAAGTCGGGGTGTGCCTCTACAATTCGGCGATCCACGCCATTGCAACCAAAACGGATGGATTCGGCCATACGCTTCACTTTGTTTTTCAGGTCTTCATTCACTGAACCGCACAGGTATAATGTCGGTGTCAGTCCTTTTATGAGTGAGGCGTGCATCTTTATGACATCCTCTCGTGTGACCTTACGGTATTGTTCTGCGGTGGTGAACCGGTTCCGTGGATGTGAGTCTCCGAAAGTCAATGCATTTGAGTTGATTTGTGCAAGTGTTTTTACTTTTCTCAAGGATAGTTCTGCCGCTGATGCGCGTTTCTCCTTCAATGGTGCAAGTGTATCGCCGGGGAAAGATGCCAGATCCACCATCTCGCCTGCGAGGGGCAATATCTCATCTGCGGTATGGTTAAGCATGTAAATGTTAAGTAATGTGGCATGTTGTCCCGGCTCCATGTTCACCCAAGCACCGCATGTCTCGAATATATCTGAAATCTCGGCACCGGAATGATGCTCGCTACCTTCGGTGAGCAGTTGACACATAAGGTTGTAGGCGGCACAGTCTTCCACATCCACGCTTCCGGCAGGCCAACTGAATGTAATGCGGCTTACCGGTTGCACACCGCTGTCAAGCACCACCAGTTCGATACCGTTATCCAACGTCTCACGTTCTACTTCGGGCAGTTGCCGGGATTCAATGCGCCTTATCTCCGGCGCTATAGTCCTGTCTGGTTCTTTGGCCATGTGGTTACGATAATGTTTTCAGATACTCCACAGCGGCGGCGAGATCTTCGGGTGTGTCGATTCCGATAGTCAAGCTGTCGCTTACGGCCACTTTTATCTTGTACCCGTTTTGCAGCCATCGCAACTGCTCAAGCGATTCCGCGATTTCAAGCGACGACTGTGGCAGCTGGGTAATGTGTTCAAGTACATCAGACCTATAGGCATACATGCCTATGTGGGTGTAGTATTGCATGGTAGATGGCCATAATTTCCGCTCGACTCCCCGTTGGTAGGGGATTACGGAACGGCTGAACAGCATTGCGAATCCATTTGCGTCAACTGCAACCTTGGGAGTGTTCGGATTTTCAAGGGTAGCATACTCCCCGTCTATGGGAAATGGGCGCACCAATGTGGCTATCTGGGTTGTTGCGTCTGAAAAACAGCTCATGATCTGTTCCAATTGCGAGGGATCAATAAACGGTTCGTCACCCTGGATGTTTATAATGACATCGGCATCATTTCCGGATAGCTCATAGGCTTCGCGGCAACGGTCAGTGCCGCTGCGGTGATCCGGTGAAGTCATTACTACATTGCCGTTGAAAGATCTGACGGTTTGTTCTATCCTGGTGTCATCCGTAGCAACCCAGACATCGGGCAGTACGGAGGAAACTCTGCGGTAAACGTGCTCTATCATCGGCATGTTTCCGAGCATGGCCAATGGTTTTCCCGGGAAACGTGTGGAGGCGTATCTTGCAGGTATGATGCCTACGAACTTTGTTTGTTTCATGGCGTGGTTTTAATATTACATCAGGTCATCCGCGGCTTCCCGTGCCTTTTTCAATGCTTCCATGATGGCCACCGTGGTTGCAACGGGATCGGAAGCCTCTGTTATTTCTTCCGAAACGGCTACCCCGGCGCATCCGGCTTTGAGTAGCGGTGCAAAGTCGGCAATTGAAATGTTGCCACACGCCACAACATGAAAGTCGATGTTCTCAACGGTAAGTCGGCGTACTATATCGCTGTAAAATTCATGTATGTCGGTGCAATTTTCCGGGACTGGAACCATCACATAGTCCACGTCCAGACCGATAAGATGCTTTATCTCCGCGGCAGATTTTGCTGCGACTCCAATGACGGCATTCGCGCCAAGACGCTCGCGGGCCGTCATGACGCTTTCTCGTGAATTGTCATGCATGAAAAGTCCGTGCACTTTCATATCTTCCACAAGATCAATGTCATCCTCAATGATCAGGAACGCCTCATGTTCCTGGCACATGACAGCGATCTCGCTTGCCACGTCACGTAGAATGGTTTCCTGTCCAGCAAGACCCTTTTCAGAAAGTTGGATCCAACGGCATCCACCTTCCAGAACCATCTGTGCTTCCTCTGCCGTTGAAAAGCGCGAAGAACCTGTTGTTATGAATTGTAGCATATTCAGACTGTTTTTAATGATTGCAAAGATACGGAAATATTCGGTTTCCAAAAACGGCATTATTCCCGCTTGTATAAAAACTTTTAGGCGTAATTCTTGTTTTATTTAAAGGAAACGATTAATTTTGCATCGTTTTCAACTAAGCGTCCAGCCGTCGGGGCGCATAGTTTTCCCAGATACATTTCTAAAGATACCTTGAGATGGTGTCGCTATTGATTGTTAGTCGTATAGGCATGGACTGTGCTTTTGCGTAATAATGATTGGGAAACTGTTCCGACGCTATCAGTGACTCATAAAAATTAAATTCAGTTTTAAACATCAAGTTCCAGACTTGTTACAGAGACAAATGGCATTACGGCCAGTTCATCTCCATTATTTTTATAAGTCGTCACATTAATCAACCCGAATTAAATCAGAAGAAGAAAAATCCTGTGTGCAAGGCTGGCAAATCTTGTCACCGATGTGAGATAGGCAGTACCCTTCACATGAAAATTTTTATCCGTTACACATAAATCTATGTTCACAATCACGGAATTATATGATATGTCTGATGAGCAGTTAAAAACGACTGCCGCTGAATTGGGCATAAAGAAAGCGAATCCGGCAAAGCGGGAAGAATTGATTTATAAGATTCTTGACCAACAAGCTATAAATTACGCAGCCACAGATACCGAAGATGCCCCACGACGCAGGGGACGCAAACCTAAAAACCAGTCGCAACCGACCACGGAAAGCAGCAATAACGATCCTGAAGGAAAACCTGCAGACTCACAGGCTGTACGACAGGCAGATGAGGCTACCATGCGTACTGACGCTGTAAAAAAACGTGGCCGCAAACCGAAGAATGCATCCACATCAGACAATAAACCAGATGGAGAGGTTCTACAAGATACAGTGACATCAGCTTCGGAAGGTGGCTCGACTGAACAATTGCCAGTGGCCATGGAAGAAAACTCCGCTTCTAAAGCATCATTGCCCAAAAAACGTGGCCGTAAGCCAAAGAACAGACAGCCGGAACAGCAGTCTGCAGTAGAGAATGATTCTGCAATTACACCACTTGAGAATACTGTATCCGATGTTTCGGAGACGACACAACCGGTTGAGTCATCTGAGCCGATTGCTTTGCTTCCATCTGCAGACACGTTTGAAAGTGCACAAAAGGTTGCGGGAGAAGTTGATGTGGAACAGAATGTGGATCCAAACACAACCCATCAAGTGGCAGGCAATGATACTCCTCAACAGGTTGAACGGAAGGTGTTCACCCCGAAATCAACACAGACATTCCAGGACAATCCCAAAGATGCCGCAGAACAGCGTCCAAACAACGGGCCGCGTGTGTTTGGCCGTAAGGTAGATGAGTCTTTTGGGGCATTCTTTCCTCATGCCGCCGGCAAGAGTTTTACTCCTCGCCCACAGCGAGACCGTGACCAAGCCTATATTCCGGCTCCGGCACCAATAATAATCCGGGAACCGTCGGCTGATGCCCAGCAATTGGAGCCAAAAGGTAAAAAGGCCAAAAAGAAAGCGCAGCAGATGAAGCAACAGATGCAGCCAAAAATCCCTGCATACAATTTTACAGGATTGCTTCATTCCGAAGGTGTGCTTGAAATAACTCCCGAAGGATACGGATTCCTGCGTTCCAGCGATTACAACTATCTTACATCTCCCGACGACGTATACGTAACACAAGCCCAGATAAAGCAATATGCCCTTAAGACCGGCGACGTAGTGGAGTGCACAATCAACCCTCCACGTGAGGGAGAGAAATATTTCCCGATGGATCGGCCTCTGAGCATTAACGGGCGGCAACCGGAGTTTATTCGTGACAGGGTGCCGTTCGAACATCTCACTCCGCTTTTCCCTGAAGAGAAATTCGACCTGTGCGGAGGTAGATCCAACAATCTTTCCACGCGTGTTGTCGACATGTTCGCTCCTATCGGAAAAGGGCAGCGTGCGCTGATCGTAGCTCCTCCAAAGACAGGTAAGACAATTCTTCTTAAGGATATTGCAAACGCCATTGCTGAAAATCATCCGGAGGTTTATATAATGATCCTTCTCATAGATGAACGTCCGGAGGAGGTGACCGATATGAGCAGGAGTGTGAATGCGGAGGTTATCGCTTCGACTTTCGATGAACCGGCAGACCGTCATGTGAAGATTGCCGGAATCGTGTTGGAAAAGGCAAAACGAATGGTTGAATGCGGTCATGACGTAGTGATCCTGCTTGATTCCATCACTCGACTCGCACGTGCATACAATACAGCTCAGCCGGCTTCCGGAAAGATCCTCTCCGGAGGTGTGGATGCCAATGCGCTCCAGAAGCCCAAGCGATTCTTCGGTGCGGCGCGAAACATAGAGGGGGGAGGTTCCCTGACCATCATAGCCACGGCATTGACCGAGACATCTTCCAAGATGGATGAGGTTATCTTCGAGGAATTCAAGGGCACCGGCAATATGGAACTGCAGCTTGACCGTAAACTGTCCAACAAGCGCATATTCCCCGCCGTTGATATCATGGCTTCGTCTACCCGTCGCGACGATCTGCTTTTGCGGCCGGAAACCCTCAACCGCATGTGGATTCTGCGTCGTTTCCTCTCGGATCGCAACTCCATAGAGGCCATGGAATTCATCAAGGATCGCATGGATCGCACCAGCGACAACGACGAGTTGCTTCGTACCATGGGAGATTGATCCTGCTGTACGCCAGCTCTAAAGCTTGTAATTGACCTTACAAACTAAATCAGGCGCCCCGGAATTCCGGGGCGCCTGATTTAGTTTGTAAGGTCGCCTATCAACTGTGGCGCGTCATTACATGTTTTCCACACGCTTGAGGTTTTCCTCGTCGTTGAGGTTGTAGTAGATGCTGCGAAGCACCGAGCGGGCATCAGACATGTTTTCGTCTAATTCATACGCTTTTTCAAGGTAAGTTGCAGCTTCTTTCAGGAGTGGGTCAACCTTGGTGTCGCGGAACTCGTTGTATTGTGAGTTTGTCATGTTCGCGCTCTCGTTCTGATCCATGTCGCATGCCTTCTGGTAGAGCTTGTAACCGTATTGCATGAGTGCATTGGCGTTTTTGTCGTCAAGCGTGAGTGCCTTCTTGTATGCTTCCATGGAAGCCTCCGTTTTGCCTTCCGCATCGCATACTACGCCCTTTACGAAATAAAGTTGTGCATTGTTGGGATCTTCAGAGATATACTTGTCAATCAGCGCGTTTGCTTTGGCGTATTCCTTCTTGTCAATGAGGTTGTTGATCATGAAGCCGATGTAGCGGCTGTCTTCTTTGCCGTAAAGGGCATATGCCTGTTCGGCGACTGCTGCCATTTCAGCAGGATTGTTCATCTGCGAGGCAGCCGCTATGGCATAGTCATATGCATTTTTCTCGGTATAACCCTTGGATATGGCGGTCTTGAACGATTTGAGGGCAGCCTCATTGTTCTGGATCAGCGAGTTGCCTATGCCCATATTATAGTACACATCTCCCAAGATGGAGTCTGCCGGAGCCTTGATGCTTGATGAGAATGTGGGATTCGAAGGAAGCGAGACATATAGTTCCCAGCATTTTACGGCGTTGCCGTAGTCTTCTTTTTCCCAAAGAAAAAGGGCTGCGTTGTTGAAGTCGTTGTAGTGGCTGGAGATGAGTTTTATTATGTCTTTGGAGTATTTGGTCTTGACCTTTCCTTTTGCGTCAACCACAGTGTCCAGTGGAAGGGCTTTCTGAAGATAATCGTATCCTTCAAGTACGGAACGGCCGATGAGTTCCTTCTTGACGTCTTGTCCCATCTGGGCACGCACGCTTTGGTCGTCGTAGTATCCGAAGGCTGCCTTGCCGGGTACAAAATATGTATAGGCGTCTTTTGCAGTTTCCTCATTGGTAAAAGCCGGTCTGATCTTGTTGAGCGCATCATAAAAAGATCCGGGGTTGGATTTCACTTCACGTTCCACTTCCTTTACGAGCGACTTCTGAGCGAAGGCGGCCGTTGAAGTGAGAAGGCATAGACCTAAGATGACAGTTATTTTTTTCATATGAAAAGGTTGTTGGTTAGTTTTATTTTAGAAGTTGTTGCATTGTCTTAGTCTTCGATGTCGTCGGATTGTTCTTCTGTATCAATGTCATCGTCTGCGGATTCATCCGGTTCGGCGATGTCATCGTCTGCGGGAGCCGGAGCCAGTTCCTCCGGATTTTCCGGGGCCTCTACGACTTCCTCTTCGGGATCAGTGTCCACACAGCATACAGAAGCGATCTCGTCGCCACGTTTCTCCAGGTTTATGACCCGGACACCTTGCGTGTTCCTGCCCATAACTCTTATGTCGGCCACACGCAACCGGAGCGTTATGCCTGAACGGTTGATTATTACGAGGTCGTTTTCGTCGTCAACACTCTTGATGGCCACGACGGTACCGGTCTTTTCAGTGATGTTCATGGTCTTTACGCCCTTGCCGCCTCGGTTTGTGATTCTGTATCCGTCAAGAAGCGAACGTTTTCCAAATCCGTTTTCTGAAATGACCATCACGTTTTTCTCATCGTCGGGATGCATGCAGATCATGCCTACCACTTCGTCGGTTCCGTCCTCGTCAATGCGCATGCCGCGTACGCCGGTAGAGACGCGTCCCATCTGGCGTACGGTGCTTTCGTTGAAGCGGATGGCACGTCCATTGCGGTTTGCGAGGAGGATTTCGGCGGAACCATCGGTAAGTTCCACACCGATCACCTGGTCTCCTTCACGTATAAGAATGGCTTTCTTGCCCTTTATGTTCACACGGGCATATTCCGAGAGGGGAGTTTTCTTGATTATGCCGTTCTTTGTGGCAAACACGAGGTTGTGCCTTGATGTGAATTCGGCATCGTCAAGGTTCTTGCAGCGGATGAATGCATTGACGGCATCTCCCGGTTCTATGTTGAGCAGGTTCTGTATGGCGCGTCCCTTGGTGTTCTTCGCTCCCTCGGGAATCTCGTATACCTTCATCTTGTATACCATGCCGCGTCGTGTGAAGAAGAGTATGTTGGAATGCATCGATGCGGGATAGATGTACTCGATGAAGTCCTCGTCGCGGGTATTGCTTCCTCTTGATCCTACTCCACCGCGGTTTTGCGCGCGGAATTCGGAGAGGGGTGTGCGCTTGATATAGCCCATGTGGGAGATGGTGATTATCATCTCGTCATCGGCATAGAAGTCCTCTGCATTGAATTCACCGGCATATACATCTATATCGGTCATGCGCGGTGAACCGTATGTATCCCTGATTTCTATCAGTTCCTTCTTTATCAGTTCGCGGCAGACCTCCTCGTTGTTCAGGATCTCTTCCAGGCCGGCTATCACGCGGAGGATATCCTCGTAATTTGCACGGAGCTTGTCTTGCTCCAGTCCGGTCAGCTGTCCAAGGCGCATGTTGACGATGGCCTGAGTCTGTGCATCCGAAAGTCCGAAACGTTCCATGAGGGTCGTTTTGGCTTCTTCGGTGGATTTTGCGCCGCGTATTATGGCAATTACCTCTTCAATGTGATCTGATGCAATGATCAGACCTTCAAGTATATGTGCTCGTTCCTGTGCCTTACGCAACTCAAATCGGGTGCGGCGGGTGACCACATCGTGGCGGTGAGCCACGAATGCCTCTATGATTTGCTTGAGGTTGAGCAGACGGGGACGTCCGTTGACCAGGGCTACGTTGTTGACGCTGAATGCCGACTGCAGGGGCGTCATTTTGTAGAGCGTGTTGAGGACGACGTTTGAATTGGCGTTCTGTTTCAGCTTTATGACGATTCGCATGCCTTCGCTGCTACTTTCGTCGTTGAGGTCTGCGATTCCGTCTATCTTCTTGTCTGTGACAAGGGTCGCTATGTACTTTATAAGTTCTGCCTTGTTTACGCCGTATGGGATCTCGGTTACTATGATCTGCTCGTGTTCCTTTTCCGTTTCGATTTCGGCCTTGGCTCGTATCACGATACGGCCGCGCCCGGTCTCATATGCCTCTTTCACTCCGTTGTATCCGCAGATCGTGCCACCGGTGGGGAAGTCAGGGGCAGGAATGTGCTTCATGAGTTCCGGCACTGTTATGTCGGGATTGTCTATGAGTGCGACGCATGCGTTGATGGATTCCGCGAGGTTGTGTGTGGGCATGTTCGTGGCCATTCCCACAGCGATGCCGGACGCTCCGTTCACCAGTAGGTTGGGGATACGGGTAGGAAGCACTGTAGGTTCCTTGTCTGAATTATCATAATTCGGTTGGAAGTCGACGGAGTCGGAGTCTATGTCACGCAACATCTCTTCACCGATTTTCTGTAGGCGTATCTCCGTATATCGCATTGCGGCCGGACCGTCGCCGTCGATTGATCCGAAGTTGCCTTGTCCTTCCACGAGGCATTCCCTCATTGCCCATGGCTGAGCCATGCGCACGATGGTACCGTATATGGATCCGTCGCCGTGGGGATGGTATTTACCCATCACTTCACCGACGGCTTTTGCGGATTTCCTGGTTGGCTTGTCTGATGTGTTGCCCATCTCGTTCATGCCGTATAGCACTCGGCGATGGACTGGTTTGAGCCCGTCGCGTACATCGGGGAGGGCTCTTGAGACGATCACGGACATAGAATAGTCAATGTATGCCGATTTCATCTCATTTTCAATGTTGATCTTAATGATGCGATCTTCTTCCAACATTCTGTTATTATGTTCTTGCTGTTATTATGTTCCTGGTTTGTAAAAGGTGGCTTGCAGGTATGATATAAACCTGCAAATATTGTACAAAGATACGGAATTTCTTAAAAACAATTGTTATTTTTGCAGTCGATTTTGCCTCTGTGGGACTGCACGTACATTCGTTAAGCTTTTTTGTGATTATGCAACTGGTTTATCGCATAAGTTTGGCATGCTATTTGCCGTTATTGTAAAAGAGGTGAAGTGCACACTTATTTGTCGTGGCAGCCCGTGTGCTTTCCCAATACCCTTAAGATGCCCCATGCCGTTAGAATATTGGCAATAGGATTGAGCATTTTTGCCGTTTGAATTGTTATCAGTCATATACAATGCTGAAACTGTGTTAAAATCGGCTTTATGTATTTATTCTGGAGGGGTTGCTATATGAGGTTTCATTTAAGAAGAAAGGTAAAGAATGGAAATCAATTTCTCAAATGAAGTAAAGACTGTTCTGGAGAATAGCCGTAAAGAAGCTATTCGCCATAACAACAGCATAATTACGCCGGAGCATCTGTTTCTTGCCCTGCTGGCAGATACCGGGTCGCGAGTCTTCTCCCTGTTGGAGAGGGCATCGCGCAATGTGTCTGTTTACCAATTGCGTACCCAGCTTGACGATTCGCTGTATGACGCGACGGCTCCTTTGGGTGGGGAAGTGGTGGCCAGCGATCTCAGCAATCGTCTGGTGAAGCTTTCCGTTTTGGAGGCCAGGATGCTTAAAAGTGAAACCGTGGATACCGAGCATCTTTTGCTTGCGCTTCTGCATAATCCTGAAATTCAACATATGGACTTTATAGTACCTTTCCGTCAGGCCGGTATTGACTATCAGTCGGTGCTTCGTTTGATCTCAAATGTAAAGGATACTCCTCAGGCCGGTTTCGGAGCTACTGACGAGGACGACGAAGACGAGGATGAAGCTCCTCGTGGAAATCAGCAGAATCGTGACAAATCTGACGGTCAGGCCAAGGAGGGCAACCGTAGCCGTGGAGGGAACGATACTCCCACGCTTGACAAATTCGGCAACGACATTACCCGGGCGGCAGAGGACGGCCGTCTTGATCCTGTCGTAGGGCGCGAGCAGGAGATAGAGCGTCTGGCTCAGATACTTAGCCGCCGTAAGAAAAACAATCCGGTGCTGATAGGCGAGCCGGGTGTAGGCAAGTCGGCAATCGTGGAAGGGTTGGCTCTGCGAATCGTACAACGCAAGGTTTCCCGCATATTGTTCGACAAACGTGTGGTATCGCTTGACATGGCTTCGCTTGTCGCAGGCACGAAATATCGCGGTCAATTTGAGGAGAGGGTAAAGAGTATTCTTACCGAGCTTTCAAAGAGTCCGGACGTGATCCTGTTCATAGATGAGCTTCACACCATCGTCGGGGCCGGAAATGCCGCCGGCACCATGGATGCTGCGAATCTTCTGAAGCCTGCGCTTGCCAGAGGCGAGATACAGTGCATCGGTGCCACAACCCTTGATGAGTATCGCAAGAATATAGAGAAGGACGGTGCCTTGGAGCGTCGTTTCCAGAAGGTGATGGTGGAACCGACAACCTCGGATGAGACGTTGCAGATCCTGAACAATATCAAGGACAAGTATCAGGATCATCATAATGTAAACTATACCGACGATGCTCTTAAAGCTTGTGTGAGCTTGACCGAGCGTTACATCAGCGATCGTAATTTCCCGGACAAGGCCATTGATGCGCTTGATGAGGCCGGTTCTCGCGCCCATATCACCAATATCGTGGTTCCTGAGGAGATTGATCGTCTTGAACAGGAGATCATAGAAGCCGGAGCAGCCAAACTGTCAGCTGCCCAGAATCAGGATTTCGAAAAGGCCGCCTCTTTCCGTGACAAGGAACAGACCCTCAAGAGTCGTCTGGCTCAAGCCAATGAACAATGGGAGAAACAGTTGCAGCAAAACCGTGTCACGGTGGATGAAGATAAGGTGGCGGAAGTGGTAGCCATGATGACAGGCGTGCCTGTACAGCGCATTGCACAGGCTGAAGGAAGTCGTCTGCGTGCCATGGCTCCTAAGCTGAAGTCTGAGATCATCGGTCAGGACAAGGCGATCGATAAGATAGTAAAGGCCATCCAGCGCAACCGTGTGGGCTTGAAGGATCCGAACAAACCCATAGGCACATTCATGTTCCTCGGGCCGACCGGTGTGGGCAAGACTCATCTGGCAAAAAAACTTGCGGAATATCTCTTTGACTCGGCTGACACGCTTATACGTGTGGATATGAGCGAGTATATGGAAAAGTTCACAGTGAGCCGTCTCGTTGGTGCGCCTCCGGGTTATGTGGGATACGAGGAGGGTGGTCAGTTGACGGAAAAGGTGCGTCGCCGTCCTTATTCGGTCGTTCTTCTGGATGAGATAGAGAAAGCGCACCCTGATGTGTTCAACCTGCTGTTGCAGGTTCTGGACGAAGGTAGGCTGACAGACAGTCTGGGGCGTCGCATAGATTTCAAGAACACCCTTATAATAATGACTTCCAACATCGGTACACGGCAGCTTAAGGATTTTGGCGCCGGTGTGGGATTCGCTACCCGTACCAATGAGAAGGATTATTCGCAAGGCGTGATCCAGAAGGCTCTGAACAAGGCTTTCGCACCGGAGTTCCTGAATCGTATCGATGACATTGTAATGTTCGACTCGCTTGACAAGGAGGCGATATTCGAGATTATCGGAATTGAACTGAGAGGTTTTCTCAGTCGGATGGAGAAGCTTGGATACAGCTTCGAGATTTCCGAGAGTGCCAAGGATTATATCGCTGCCAAGGGTTATGACCAGCAGTATGGAGCACGTCCGTTAAAACGTGCCATCCAGAAGTATCTTGAAGACCCACTGGCGGAACTGATAATAAATTCGGAGCTTTCGGCGGGTGACACCATCTCGGTGGATTATGACAAGGATACTGACAGGATTGTCACTGCGGTGAAGCATCCGACGCCGGCTGATGCCCCTGCAGAATCCTCGGATACGGATTCCGTCACATCTGCAGGAGACACTAATTAATATACTTTATGAAAAAATGCCAGACATTGAGTTTGGCATTTTTTTTGCACATTGTTATAAGTAAAGAAACCATAAAAAGAAAATACAATGTCAAAGACAGGAACAATAGGAGTTACGACCGAGAATATCTTTCCGGTGATAAAGAAATTTCTTTACAGCGACCATGAGATCTTTCTTCGTGAGTTGGTATCCAATGCCATAGATGCCACCCAGAAACTTCGCACGCTATCGTCGTTCGGCGATTTCAAGGGGGAACTTAGCGAGATGCAGGTAAGCGTCTCTGTGGACAAGGAGGCGGGGACCCTTACGGTCAGCGATCATGGTATCGGCATGACGGCGGAAGATATTGAAAAATATATCAACCAGATCGCCTTTTCGGGTGCGGAAGAATTCCTGGCCAAATATAAGAATGACGCAAATGCCATAATCGGCCATTTCGGCTTGGGGTTCTATTCGGCGTTCATGGTAGCAAAAAAGGTGGTGATCAACTCGCTCTCATACAAGGAGGGAGCCGAGGCGGTGCGTTGGGAGTGCGACGGCTCACCGGAGTATGCCATGGAGGCCTCTGACAAGAAGGAGCGTGGTACCGACATAATACTTTATATAGACGATGAGAACAAGGAATTCCTGGAGCGTGCACGTGTGGAAACCCTTCTCAAGAAGTATTGCCGCTTCCTGCCGTTGCCGGTGGTGTTCGGAAAGCAGCAGGAGTGGAAGGATGGCGCCATGGTGGATACTGACCGTCCGAATATCGTGAACATAACCGAACCGGCGTGGACAAAGAAGCCTGCAGATCTTACTGAGAAGGACTACAAGGATTTCTACCATGAACTTTATCCAGGTCAGGATGATCCGCTGTTCTGGATCCACTTGAATGTGGACTATCCGTTCAACCTTACCGGCATATTGTTTTTCCCAAAGATCAAGAACAACATAGACGTGACCCGCAACAGGATACAGCTTTATTGCAATCAGGTATATGTGACTGATTCGGTGGAGGGAGTGGTTCCTGAGTTCATGATGCTCCTTCAGGGTGTCATTGATTCTCCTGATATTCCGCTTAATGTGTCGCGTTCATACCTGCAGAGCGATACTGCGGTCAAGAAGATCTCGGGATACATCACCAAGAAGGTTTCCGCACGTCTGGAAGAACTTTTCAAGGCCGACCGCAAGGAGTTCGAGCAGAAGTGGGACGACATAAAGATATTCATCGAGTACGGTATGCTGACCGACGAGAAGTTCCGGGATGCAGCCATGAAGTTCGACCTTCTGCGAGATACCGACGGCAAGTATTTCACGATAGATGAATACAAGGAGCTGATCGCGCCTACGCAGACCGACAAGGAGGGAAACATCGTATTCCTTTATACCACCGATCCTACCGCACAATACAACTACATAAAGGCTGCTACCGATCGTGGCTACAATGTGCTTGTGATGGACGGTCAGCTTGACAGCCATTTTGTCGGGCTATTGGAGCAGCAGATTGAAAAGAGCCGTTTTGTGCGAGTGGATTCCGATGTGATAGACAATCTGATTGCCAAGGAAGACCGCAAGGCGGTAGACCTGAGCGACGTGCAGCGAGAGATACTTGTGTCGGTTTTCCAGAGCCAGCTGCCCAAGGTGGAGAATGCCCAGTTCTATGTGAACTTCGAAGCGATGAAAACCACCGATGCGCCGATTGTGATCACTCAGGACGAGTATATGCGACGTATGAAGGAGATGGCCGCACTTCAGCCCGGAATGAATTTCTATGGAATGATGCCGGACAGCTATTCGTTGCGTGTGAATACCGAGAATCCGATAGTGAAAAAGGTATCTGCCGATGCCGACAAAGCGTTGTCGGGTTATGTGAAACCGCTCCTTGACTCAATCGCGTCAAACAATGAGAAGATCAAGGATCTTGAAGGGAAGCGCAAAGATGACAATGCGGAGGAGACTAAGAAGGAGGTGGAGAAACTGCAGGCGGAAAACAATTCGGATCGCGAGGAACTGAACAAACTGGCTGCTGACTATGCCAAGGGTGAGGCTGTCGTGGGTCAGTTGATTGATCTTGCATTGCTTGCCAACGGTATGCTTCGTGGCGAACAACTTGCCAAGTTCATCGAGCGTTCCACCGATCTCCTGAAATGACATATTCAGGCACCCCCGATAATAAATAGCATATTGCTGTTCATTGAATGCTGCTTCTGGAACTTGATAGAAGAGAGGAAATGTCCGTAACGACATCTCCTCTCTTTTTGTTTTGCGGTATTGTCCTGTCGCCTTATTTCATGTTGTCAGCGGCTATTTTCCGCATAAGGGTTGCATCCTCAGCCCTTATCCCTTTCGGGACATATTTTATTTCCGTCGGCTCCTTGCCTGTCATGAGTGAGAATTCCATGCATGCGGCGAGGTAGGTGGCTATTGGTGTGGGGTGGCGGTCGTCGGAATATAGGCCGGCTGCCTTTTCTTGTCCTTCGCGGTCAAGTATGTCCTGATATGCCTGTCCGATGTAGCAGATCCTTATTCCTGGAATGTCGCGTGCTACAGCCTCATAGCTGTCGCGAAGTTTTTTCGTCTCGGCGGCGTATCTGTCCCATTCGGTCGAGTACGCCCAATTCATGGGCAATATGATGGTAACCTCTTTGTTGGGACAATTTTCCATGATGAAAAGTTTCCAAAGTTTCACGCTTTCCATCAGTATTTCAGGGTGATTGCGCGGGAGCGAACTCTGTTCCTGCAGGATTATAACGTCCCATGGGGCTGATGATACCATCTGCTTTGAAAGCGGGTCGTTATAGTGGAAGAGGAGCGTCCTTCCAAGTTGCGTGCGTTTGTTCCACACGGCATCCACGCCTTCTGCTTTTGCCATTTCGTTGAACATGGCCGCTTGATTGTTGAAATCTATAAGGCTGTTGTTGAGTGAGAGTATCTTCAATTCCTGTGAATTGGTGCAAAATATCGTCGCACACAGGATGGTTAGGATGGTTGTCAGTCGTATCATGGGTATAAGATTTAAGTGTCTGAAAATTTTCTCATGGAAATTCCTTTGGCATGTCCGGCATGTCCATTTTGCGGAATCTCCACAAAGATACGGATTTTATAGGCATTTGCATAACCTGTGCGTGAAAAATAACGATGACAAAAACCGTGACAAAAAACATGGCGATATAAAAAAAGAGCCGGAAAGGTTTGTGTATTCAAAAAAAAGCTGTACCTTTGCACCGTTGAAACGAAAGCCATGCATTACAGTTGACGCTTGTTTCAGCTTACATGATGGTGAGATTAGCTCAGTTGGTTAGAGCGTCGGATTGTGGTTCCGAAGGTCGT
>CAJTYH010000008.1 GCA_910583675.1 uncultured Muribaculaceae bacterium | reverse complement strand
TCTCGAGAAACTTCCGGGAGACGCTAATTTTATCAGCATTATATGCGTATCAGTGTGCGATAAGCAGGTAATAGTTCTTCTTGCCTCGCTGCACGAGCAGGTACTTGCCGTTGAGCAACATATCGGTCGAAACCACGGCATATGGATCGGCAGCCTTCTCCTTGTTGATGGACAAAGCTCCCTGCTGCGTCATCTTGCGCATCTCACCCTTTGAGGGGAACACCTGGGCTGCGTCCGTGAGAAGATCCACGAGCTTGGTCTCGCCACCGTCAAACAGTGTGCGATCGACCTCGAATGTAGGCACACCCTCGAATACGGCAAGCAATGTGGCCTCGTCAATGCGGTGTAGAGTTTCAGCGGCCTTGTTGCTGAAGAGTATCTGGGAAGCCTCTATGGCCGCCTCAAGCTCCTTCTCTCCATGAACCATACGGGTTATCTCCTCGGCAAGGCGATGCTGCAGAGGACGTGCACCGGGATTCTCGGCCTGAGCCGCCACAAGGGCCTCTATCTCGGCACGGTCGAGGATGGTGAATATCTTGATGTACTTCTCGGCATCGGCATCGCTTACGTTCAGCCAGAACTGATAGAACTTGTAAGGCGACGTGCGTGCGGGATCAAGCCATACGTTGCCGCTCTCGGTCTTACCGAACTTGCCACCGTCAGCCTTGGTGATCAGCGGGCATGTTATGGCAAATGCATCGGATGCGCCCTCCATGCGACGGATCAGCTCGGTGCCGGTGGTGATATTGCCCCACTGGTCGGAGCCTCCGAGCTGCAGGCGGCATCCCTTGTTGCGATAGAGCCACAGGTAGTCATATCCCTGCAGCAGCTGATATGAGAACTCGGTGAACGACATCCCCTCGCCGGTCTCGCCGTTGAGACGCTTCTTCACGGAGTCCTTGGCCATCATGTAGTTGACCGTAAGGTTCTTGCCAATGTCGCGGATGAAATCAAGGAAACCATAGTCCTTCATCCAGTCGTAGTTGTTTACGAGGATCGCCGCGTTCGGCGCATCGGAGTCGAAGTCCAGAAACTTTGCAAGCTGATTCTTTATGGCTTCCTGATTGTGACGTAGGGTCTCCACATCAAGCAGTTTGCGTTCCTGGCTCTTCATGGACGGATCACCGATCATGCCGGTAGCTCCACCCACAAGGGCTATAGGCTTATGGCCTGAACGCTGGAAATGCTTGAGCATCATCACACCCACGAGGTGTCCGATATGAAGCGAGTCCGCCGTAGGGTCGATACCGAGGTATGCTGCGGTCATCCCCTTCTTGAGTTGCTCATCGGCGCCGGGCATCATCTGGTGGATCATGCCACGCCAGGTAAGTTCTTCTATAAAGTCCATATATCGTTATTCTTTTATTCTGTTTTGACTATGCAAGCTGTGCGAGCGCGGCCTCTATGCGCGCGAACGCCTCACGGAGCTGATCGTCGGAAGCGGCATAACTGAGGCGTATGTATCCCGGCAGGCAGAAGGCCGATCCGGAAACCGTGGCTACGTGTGCCTCTTCAAGCAGGAACATCGCAAGATCGTCGTCGGTGGATATGACCCGGTCGCCGAAACGGCGTCCAAGGTAAGCACTCACTTCAGGGAACAGATAGAAAGCGCCCTGAGGTTCGTTTATCCTCAAGCCGGGTATGCGGCGTGCAAGCCCTACCACGAGGTCGCGGCGGCGCCGGAACGCCTCAAGCATGTCGGCAACGCACTGCTGGCTCCCCTCATATGCGGCAAGCGCCGCCTTCTGGGCTATGGTGGAAATGCCAGAAGTGGTCTGTCCCTGCAGCTTGGATACGGCCTTTGCCACGGCAAGAGGCCCTGCCATGAAGCCGATGCGCCATCCGGTCATGGCATATGCCTTGCTGACACCGTTTACTATGACCACACGGTCGGCGACCTCAGGGAAAGAAGCCAGCGAGGCGAACTCCCCGGCATAATTTATGTGCTCGTAGATCTCGTCTGAAAGTATCGCCACTTGCGGATGCTTCTCCAACACCTTTACAAGCCCTTGCAACTCCTCGCGGGTGTACACGCTTCCCGAGGGATTGGACGGGGAGCACAGGAGCACAATGCGGGTGCGGGGAGTGATCGCTCCCTCAAGCTGCTCGGGGGTGATCTTGAAATCCTGCTCTATACCGGCTGGGACGAGCACATTCTTGCCACCGGCAAGCTTCACCATCTCCACATAGCTCACCCAGGCGGGAGTGGGGATCACAACCTCGTCGCCGGGATTCACAAGGGCAAAGATCACATTGCTCAGGGAATGTTTGGCACCCGCCGACACCACGATCTGTTCAGGCTTGAACTCCACGCCGTTCTCACGAAGCAACTTGCCGGCGATCGCCTTGCGCAAGTCCATGTATCCCGGAACGGGAGGATAATGGGTGTAATTATCGTCTATGGCCTTCTTTGCAGCCTCCTTTATATGTTCGGGAGTATCGAAATCCGGCTCCCCCACCGAAAGGTTTATGACATCGACCCCCGCAGCACGGAGCTCGCTACTTTTTTGCGACATGGCGAGCGTGGCGGATACCGCCATGCCCTTGATACGGTCAGAGATATTTATGGCCTCCATAGTTGACAATCTATTAACTTTCCGCAAAGTTACGCAGAATTTTTGGAAATTTACACTAATTTTGTAAGTTGAATCAAAGAGCATGCAAATGACCACAGGAAACCTACGATGGGCGGAAGGGCTGAGTGAGAAAGCCGTCCGAATAATCGACAAACTACGAAGAAGATATGCCGACCACAAGCCGGTAAGAGTGCTGTTCGTGTGCCTCGGCAACATATGCCGGTCGCCGGCGGCAGAAGGGGTAATGGCGGCAGAGATCGCCTCACATGGCGACGAAGACCGTTGGATTGTAGACTCTGCGGGCACCGGCAACTATCACATCGGCCAGCTGCCTGACAACCGCATGCGCATCCACGCCCGGCACAGAGGCTATGAGCTTACACATCGCTGCCGCCAGGTGCGCGAGAGCGATTTCGAGGACTTTGACATCATAATCGGAATGGACGCCCAGAACCTGCGTAACCTCAAAAGGATAGCCCCCGACACCGCAAGCGAGGAGAAGATCGTGGGTATGGCCGAGTTCTTCGACCATGCCACCCGCTACGACTATGTGCCGGATCCCTATTACGAAGGAGCGGAAGGCTTTGAACTCGTGCTTGACCTACTGCAGGGAGCAGTAGGAAAACTATACCGTGCAGTGACCTATGAACAGGATTAAACGTCATACCCTTAAACTGATGGGAGCGCTCGCCCTGATGCTTGTGCTGTGGGTCTCATTCGGCGGCAAAGGTGACGATCCCGTACCCGACATGGAGGAAACGGCGATGCAACCCGCACCTGAGGAGGAAGTGCTTTCCCTCCTGTCCACCAACGACACCATAAGGAAGCAGAACCGCTATGAGGCTCATTTTGACTCCATGCCTGACGGTGGCGTAAAAATGAAGATCAATTACCTTGGCGGCACTCTACGGCGCGTCTTCAACGACAGCAACTACCTGCATATCAACACCGCCGAACAGATCGGGGTGCGGCCTGTCCGCTCGATCAAGGAAGCCTGGGATGCAGGAGCCTCAATGGAACGCCTGAAAAGCTGCGAGGCATATTACCTTGACAACCTTACACATTCCTTACCCTACCTTGTCCCTGAAGCCCACAAGCTCTTGACGGACATCGGAACAGCCTTCCGCGACTCGCTCAAGGCACGCGGCGGTGGCGACTATCGCATAAAAGTGACAAGCGTGCTTAGAACACCACGTCTGGTCAAGCGCCTCAGAAGGCGCAACCGAAACGCGGTGGACACTTCGGCACATCTGTACGGCACCACTTTCGACATCAGCTATGCAAAATTCATTTGCGACTCCGTGACGACCCCGCGCACACAGGAAGACATGAAAAATCTTCTTGGAGAAGTGGTCTTTGCCATGCGCGAACAAGGGCGATGCTATGTGAAATACGAACATAAACAAGCCTGTTTCCACATAACCGCAAGGAAATAAGGGACAACGCGCGGAAACGGATAGAAAATCACGCAGCATGTGACACAATCCGGAAACAACAATCATGGCTATGAAGCGGACTTTAGGAAAAATCGTGAAATGGACGGCCATCATCGCTGCGATCGTCACAGGACTGATTCTGATCCTGTGCACAGCCATCGTATGGTTTTTCACCCCTGGGCGTCTTACGCCATTCGTGGAAAAACATGTTTCCGAATATATCGACGGAGATCTGAATGTAAGCCGCATAGAACTCACCTTCTGGAAAAGTTTCCCGAAAATGACCGTGGATGTGGATTCGCTGACCATCACGAGCCGGAGCCTTGACGGACTGCCCGACTCCATACGCATGTCGCTCCCCGCCGATGCCGACTCCCTCCTAAGCCTCGCCTCCTTCCACGGAGGCATAAACGTCATGCCTCTTCTTGCAGGACAGATCTCGCTCTACGATGTCACATTCCAATCTCCCAGGATAAATTTGCTGCAAGTAAGCAAGGATGCCGCGAACTACGACATCTTTCCCACAACAGAATCTTCAAAAGGAGGAAAATCCGAACAGAAAGGGACAGACGTTGCCGAACAGATCAAACTGCCCCACATCACGATCAATCACTTTTCGATAACCGATGCCTCACCCCTACGTTTCAGGTCATTGCCGGACTCCACGGATATCACGATAAACTTGAAAACCGTATATCTCGGAGGCACCAAGGCACCGCTTTACAAGATAGAAACGGGAGGACAACTCGACTGGCCGTTCCTTGAGGAATTCAATTTCAACACACTGGCATTCGGAGCCGACGGATCCATCGAATGGGATTCCCGGACGCCACTAAGAATAGCGGCAGATGACTTTACCATCGCACTTGACGATTTCCGTGCCAAAGTCAACACCACGCTTGATTTCACCGGCGCACCCACTATAGAGGAACTGGAGTTTGCAACGACCGACCTCCCGGTGGAGAAAGCCGTCACGCATCTGCCTGTAGAATTAAGAAAAGTCGCAGAACCACTCAAGACCGACATGGCCATCACTGCCGAGGTCAAGCTAACTCGTCCGTGGTGCATGACCGACACCATCCTGCCATCTGTGGATGCCATGCTGAAAGTGCCATCCTGCCATTTAAAATACGAGGATCTGAATCTGAGCGAGTTCGAGATGGAAGCAGCCGCCCTGTTCGACGGCACGGACATTGATGCCTCCGTGTTTACCCTGAAAAAACTCCACGCAAAAGGAGCCGTAGTGCGCCTTGACCTGCGTGCACGTTGCAACAACATTATGACAGATCCGTTCATAGAGGGCACCTTTGACAGCAACATAAATCTCGGAGCCATACCGCGAATGCTCAAAAAGAAAATCAACGGACATATAAAGGGACGATTGAAGGGGCACGCCGATTTCAGTCTCCACATGAGCGACCTTAACCGCAACCGATTCCATCGGATATTCGCGAAAGGCAATCTCGCGCTTTACGATATTGAAGCCTCCATGGAACAGACCGGCCGCGTCTACATGCATGAAGGCAATGTGACTTTCGGCTCAAATTCCTCCTTTATAAAAGACAAGACAAGGGTAGATTCGCTTCTTACGCTCTCCGTGAAAGCCGATACATTGGCGGCACAAACAGAAGGGATAGACCTGCAGCTAAAGAACCTCAAGGCCGGTGCCGGCTCCATGAACCGCGCATCATCGTCGGACACCACCGAGATAAATCCGTTCGGAGGCCGCATCGTATTCGGAAAACTTTCGCTTGACTCCCGTGCCGACACAATGAGATTAAGGATGCGCGACGCCGAAATAGGCGTATCATTACGCCGTTATGAAGGGAACTCACGTATACCACAAATGGATCTCTCGCTCGGAATGGGCGGGTTGCAATTCGGAAAGGCTCTCACCAAGATGGCGCTACGGGAAGCCGACATGGATGTAACGGTGCACATGCGGCCTCAAAGACGCATGTTCCCTGCCGGAATGACGGAAAAAAGAAAACAGGAGCTGAGGGACTCGCTTGCCGCACTTCCCGTCACAAAAGGTGAGAACCTGTCATTCCCATTGGACTCCACCGACCGAAATCTCCTGCGCCGATGGAACTTCAAAGGACACGTGCATGCAAAGTCCGGCCGCATGATAACCCCATCGTTCCCCCTACGCAATACACTGACCCACATTGACCTCCATTTCAATCAGGACTCAATACAGCTCAGCAATCTCAGCTACAAGGCCGGTCAAAGCGACTTCCTCATAAACGGCACAGTAAGCAACCTCAGACGTGCAGTCATCGGAAGGCGAGGCAACAACCTTGGAGTGCATCTCGCCATCAGCAGCGACACCATAAACATAAACGAAATTGTCAACGCCCTGTTTGCCGGAAGCACCCTGGAACAACAGACTGACTCGGCTACCGTATGGGCTGACGACGACAATGCTGAGGAGACCATCACAGCCGCAGCAGATACGACAAGGACCTCAGGACCCGTGCTCGTGCCTCAAAACATAGACGCGCAACTGAGCATGCGTGCCGACCATGTGCTGTATTCCGATCTGCTCATGCGCGATTTCCGAGGTGACGTGCTCGTATATGACGGAGCCGTGAACCTGCGGAACCTCGCAGCATCCACCGACGTAGGCACCATAGGCGTGAACGGCCTTTACAGCGCCCCCGATCCTGACGCCCTGCAGTTCGGACTGGGAATGAAAGTCAGCAATTTCCGTCTTGACAAACTCACTTCCATAGTCCCCGCGATAGACTCCCTGCTTCCCGTCATAAGGAATTTCGCCGGCATCGTCAACGCCGATGTCGCCGTCACCACAAACCTCACCCCGCAGATGGACATAGATATCCCGTCCCTTCGGGCTGCCATAGAGATAGAGGGGGATTCGCTGGTACTTCTTGATCCCGACACATTCAAAACCCTTAGCAAATGGCTGATGTTCCGCGACAAGAAAAAGAACTTCATAAACCACATGGCCGTGGAGGTGGTTATAGAAAACTCCACGATCGAGCTGTATCCCTTCATGTTCGACATTGACCGTTATCGTCTGGGAGTAATGGGACATAACGACCTGGACATGAACCTCAACTACCACATCTCGGTGCTCAAATCCCCAATACCTTTCAAGTTCGGGATAAACATAAAAGGGACACCCGACAAGATGAAGATACGCACCGGAGGAGCAAAGTTCAAGGAGAACATGATCGGCGAACGCCAGACCATAGCCGCCGACACGCGCGTCAACATCGTCGAACAGATAGAGAGCGTATTCAAGAGAGGCATTTCCAAGGCTCGCCTCGGCAGGCTTGACATCAAGGGCAACCCCACGCAAACCTCCGCCAAGGCACTCTTGGAAAACTTCGACAACGAAGGTCTTTCCGTGGCCGACTCGCTCCGTCTCATCCGTCAGGGTCTCATAGAGAACCCCGACACCATCCGCTTCCCGGTCAAAGCCCTTCCCGACTGACAACATAATATTCATCCGGAAATTACAGATAGAGGAATTTTTTTGCGTGATTACCCGTGATTTGTGGAAATTATTGCTACTTTTGCGATACCTTAAACCGACCTAAACGAACCAATGAAAAAAGTGATTTTTATGTGCATAGCGGTAGCCGCAGGTTGCGCCGCATGCTCTTCCGAGAAGCACAATGTCCTGACTGAAGATGAAATCGCAGAAGGATGGGAACTGCTGTTCGACGGCGAGACCCTCGCTGGATGGAAAGACTACAACGGTGATTCGCTCACACAGCCGTGGCACGTGGTTGACGGGTGCATACAGGCCAACGGCGACGGAAGCGACCTTTCAGGCTACATCGTCACAGACCGCAAGTTTGACAACTTCATACTTGACTGGGACTGGAAACTCTCTTACGGGGGAAACTCCGGCATGCTCTATCATGTAGTGGAAGACCCCTATTTCCCGGTACCGTATGTCACCGGCCCCGAATACCAGCTCATAGACAACGACGGATGGGAGGCCACCAACGCACCCACGAAGCTCGAGCCGTGGCAACGCCTCGGGGTTGACTATGCCATGCACCTGCCCGACGAGAAGGCAATGAAGGTGAACCCGCAGGGTGAATGGAACAATTCGCGCATCGTCTTCGACAACGGTCATGTGGAACATTGGCTCAACGGACAGAAGATCCTTGAATTCGAAGCATGGACTGACGACTGGTTCGCACGCAAGAACAGCGGCAAATGGGAGAGCGCACCGGAATACGGACTTGCCGAAAGCGGCGTAATATGCCTTCAGGATCACGGCTATCCGGCATCCTTCCGCAACATCAAGATCAAACAGCTTCCCAAAAAGGAGCATACCCAGACCCCGCTCTTCAACGGCAAGGATCTCACAGGATGGACACCATACGGCACAGAGCTGTGGTATGTAGACAATGATGGCAACCTCGTATGTGAAAGCGGCCCCGACAAGCAGTACGGCTACCTGGCTACCAACGCATATTACAAGGATTTCGACCTTACTGTGGACTTCAAGCAGCTCGCCAACGGCAACTCCGGCATATTCTTCCGTTCATTCGTGGAACCGCCGGTGAAAGTGCACGGATGGCAGTGCGAGGTGGCACCCAAGGGACAGGACAGCGGAGGCATCTACGAAAGCTATGGCCGCGGATGGCTCGTGCAGATCCCCGACGAGAAAGAAGACATACTCAAGGAGGGGGAATGGAACACGATGCGCGTGCGCGTCGAGGGAGACCATGTGCAGACTTGGCTCAACGGGCAGCCCATGACCGACTTCAACGATGAGAAAATCGGCGACGCACAAGGACGCATCGCTCTCCAGATCCACGACGGAGGAGGCATAAAAGTGCTTTGGAAAAATCTCAATATCACAAAACTGTAATCCAACATCATTCATTCCAATGGAAAAGACCAACAGAAGAACGTTCCTCAAACAGGCCGGTCTGCTCTCATTGTTCACCATCGTGCCGAGCAAAGTGCTTGGAGGCCCCAGACACATAGCACCGAGCGACCAGCTCACCAAAGGCATAATCGGTGTCGGAGGCATCGGCCGCAGCGGCTATCATTTCAACAGCAACGAGGCATGCCGCCTTGTATCGGTATGCGACGTGGACAGTTCCCACCTACAGAAGGCGCTTGACATGGGGAAGGAGAAGCTGAACCTTAAGCTGCAGGGATACCACGACTACCGCGACCTCATACACGATTCCAACGTAGACATAGTGCACATAGCCACCCCACCGCACTGGCACGGCATAATGGCCGTGGAGGCCGCAAACGCCGGCAAGGACATCTGGTGCGAGAAACCAATGACACGCACCATAGGGGAGGGAAAGCGCGTCGTCGAGGCCGTAAAGCGCAACAACCGCATTTTCCGCCTCAACACATGGTTCCGCTTTACCGACAACTTCTATGGCCTCGGCACCACGGTAGAGCCGCTGAAAAAGCTCGTGGCGAGCGGACTGCTCGGCTGGCCGCTTAAGGTGACCATAAGCGGAGCCACCGGATTCGCCTGGAAATTTTTCTGGGTAGGCAAGGACAATCTCACCCCCGAAAAGATTCCCGCCGAACTCGACTATGATTTCTGGCTCGGCCCGGCACCCTACAAACCCTACAACAGCCACCGCGTGCACCAGACATTCAGAGGATACTGGGACTACGACGGGGGAGGCCTCGGCGACATGGGACAGCACTACATGGATCCCGTGCAGTACATCCTCGGAAAGGACGACACATCGCCTGTAAAGGTGGAGGTCGACGCACCTCAGCAACACTCCGATGCCGTGGGTACATGGCGGAAGATCACCTACACATATGCCGACGGATGCCAGATAGTACTCGAAGGCGAGGGGCATGAAAGCGGCAACAAGATACCATATATCGAAGGCCCCAACGGAAAAGTCTTCAAGGGATTCGAATGCGAGCTGAACGGGAAGCCGGCACCGGACATCATGGCCATAATAGCAGAACTGCCCGATCCAGAACCGCAGAACACCGACTTCATCAACTGCGTAAAAAACCGCGAGCTCTTCGCGCTCAATGAAATGAACGGACACCGCAGCTGCACTATGGTAAACATGGCACTCGCGGCACTCCGGCTGAACCGCACCCTCGATTTCGATCCGGTGGCACAGCGATTCATCGGAGACGAGGCAGCAAACCGCCTGATAGACCAGCCGATGCGAGGATCCTGGAAACTTTAATGACATCACCACACACGCTTCCGACATGAAAAAACTGATAATATCGCTGATGCTCGCACTTCTGGTTCCGGGCATCATGGCGGCTCAGGACACACGCAACCGCACCACCTCCACCATAATAGCCGATGCGCTTGCACAGTTGCCCGCAGCCAACCAACAGGATTACAACCGGATAATGGCGGAACTCGCCGCCACGGGACAAGATGGCCTGACACAACTCACCGGCATGCTCTCCCCCTCAGACAAAGGGGAAAACGCCAAAGTGGAATATGCGCTCCACGGACTGACCGGCTACCTGCACGCCGAAGGGCAGGAAGCCGGCCGCGACGCACTGCGACAGGCTCTGAAGGACGCTATCTCAAACAGTTCGGACGACCCCAACCGCGCTTTCCTCATGACACTGCTGCAGAGATGCGGGAAAGCCGAAGACGGTGAATTTTTCTCAAAATACGTCACCGACCCGTACCTACAGGAATGGGCTATAAACGGCCTAATCGCCATTGACGGCACGGAAGATGCGCTTATGGCACTCCTGAATGCAGGAGCTGCACCACGCGATGTCCTCGCATACGCCGCCGGCAAGAAAGGGCTGTCCTCAGCAGAACCGGTGATACTCAACTGGTGCGCCGAGGTAAATGGCACCGATTTACGCCCATATTACAAGGCATTGGGAGCCATCGGCTCACAGAAATCGCTTCCGACACTCTCGAAAGCAGCCAAGGCACAACAATATGAATGGGAAGCCGACGGAGCGACAGAAGCCTATGCAGCGCTCATAGAACGGCTTGCCGCCAACGGAGACACAAAAACGGCACTTTCCGAAGCCAAGAAACTCATGAAGGCCACAGACAAGACAAACGTGCGTGGCGCTGCCATGAACGTAATCTTCGACATAGAGGGCAAAAAGGCGCTTCCCGTTCTTCTTAAGGCCATGAAAAGCCCTGACAGGGCATATCGTGTAAACGCCCTGCGCCGAGCCGAACCATGGGCTGACGAGGATGTCTATCAGGCGCTGTCCAAAAAACTCGGAGACAAAGGGGACTACGAAGTGCAGACCGACATAATCAACTGGTTGGGCACCAATCATGTGGATAGCCAGATAGACCGGATTGTCGCTTGCCTCGACTCTCCCGACGCGGAAACGGCTGCCGCCTCATTCAAGGCTGCCGGAAAAATCGGAGGTGCCAAGGCGCTTGACGCACTTTGCTCCAAGCTCGGTGGAGAGAAGTCCGACGAAGCCACGGCGGCACTCCTATCATTCAACGGCAACATAACGCCCGGCATCATAAAGGCACTCCAGGGATATGCGCCGGTCAAGGTCGCCGCCATGAAAGTGGGCGCCACACGCCACATAAAAGACGCGGCGCCAAAGGTATTCTCGCTTCTCGCCTCCGAAGATGCCACAGTTCGCGATGCCGCCATGGGAGCACTCCCGGGAGTTGTCGGAGCGGGCGACTTCGACAAGATATGCGACCTTATAGAGGCAAATGGAACTTCCGCGAATCCTGCGCTCGGCAACGCCCTGCTCGCCTCAACCTCAGGGATGCCGGCAGAACAGGTATTCTCCAAGGTAATGCAGCATATGAACGGCTCAAAGGCTCCCCAGATGTATTATCAGGTGCTCGCAGCCTGTGGCACAGATGCTGCCATCGACGAACTCTGCAAGGCATACGCCTCCAATACTGGACCTGCGAAGGAAGCAGCATTGCAGGCACTGAAAAAAGTCGACAGTGGCAAGATGGCAGAAATCCTTTACGACATAGCTGTGACGGATGACCGTCAAGACCTGCTCCCGCGTTATGCCGCACTCGTGGCAGCCGGCGGACACACTCCCGAACAGCAATTCATGCTCTACCGCAAGGGACTTGAGGCCGCTTCCGACGCGTCAGTCAAGAGCCTAATGATCAAAGGTCTCTCCTCTGCCGGCACATATCAGGCACTGATGCTGGCCGACAGCTGCCAGTCCGACCCCGCTGTGGCCAAACCGGCCGCAGAAGCCGTAAGAGCCATCATGACAGGAAAGATAGGCACATTCAGCGGCATTCCCGTGCGTGAGGCTCTCGAAAGGGCACGCGACATATACAAGGCCGGCGGATCTGCCGACGATGGATATGCGGTGGACGACATAAACGGCATGCTGGCAAAACTTACTGCAGCGACAGTCACCCCCGAATACCAGCTTACCCCCGAAGAGAAGGCTCAGGGCTTCAAGGTGCTGTTCGACGGACGCTCGATGGAGAACTTCACCGGCAACCTCACCGACTACATCCCCGTGGACGGCAACATATACGTTACCGCCGGCTACGGCAACGGCGGCAACCTGTACACCAAGGATGAGTACGGCGATTTCATTTTCCGCTTCGAATTCTGTTTCGAGAAAGAGGGTGTCAACAACGGCGTTGGCATACGCACTCCAATGGGTGTGGATGCGGCATACGAGGGGATGGAGATACAGATTCTTGACCACGACGCACCCATCTACAAAGGATTGCGCGAATATCAGGTGCACGGCTCGGTATACGGCATCATCCCTGCGAAGAGGATAAAGCATAAGCCACTCGGCGAGTGGAGCACCGAGGAGATACGCGCCGTAGGAGACCGGATCACCGTAACAGTCAACGGCGAGGTGATCCTTGACGGCAATATCCGCAAGGCATGCCAAGGACACAATGTCGCCCCCGACGGCTCCGGAAACAATCCCTACACCGTGGATCATCTCAACCATCCCGGCCTTTTCAACAAGAAAGGCCATGTGGGATTCCTCGGACATGGCGCCGGCGTCAAATTCCGCAATATCCGCATAAAGAGCTTATAAAAGTTTGTCTAAAATTTTTCCAAAACATTTTTAGACTAACTCTACCCCCTACATAGACAAGATTTTGGAGCCTATTGACAGTTTGTCCATCCAAGACAAACTCAATAGGCTCCAAATATTGAGAAAATTTGTTAACTTTGCGCTCGGTTCGGCGAGCCGTAGCAAACCTTCTCCTCGCCGTGCCTGACTGATGAATTATTCTATACTGGATTTCTTGGGGCTCCTGGGAGCCGTCGGCCTCTTCCTCTACGGAATGAAGGTGATGAGTGAGGGATTGCAGAAAGCCGCCGGCGACCGGCTACGCAACATCTTGTCTGCAATGACCCGTAACCGTTTCACGGGCACCGTCACAGGTTTTTTCATAACCGCACTGATTCAAAGTTCGTCCGCCTCCACGGTGATGGTGGTAAGTTTCGTGAACGCGGGTTTGATGACCCTGGCACAATCCATGGCAGTGATCATGGGCGCCAATGTGGGCACCACCTTCACGGCATGGATCATAGCCCTGTTCGGCTTCAAGGTGGACATCTCCGCTTTCGCCCTTCCGCTGATCGGCCTTGCCATTCCGCTGCTGTTCTCCAGCAAGGGACGCACCAAGTCCATCGGTGAGTTCACCATCGGATTCGCATTCCTTTTCATGGGTCTGGACATGATCAGCAAATACGTACCTGATCTCCAGAGCAACCCCGAGATGTTCGCGTTCCTGCAGAGATACGCCTCCATGGGATTCGGCTCTGTCCTGATATTCTGCCTTGTCGGACTGGTTGTCACCATGGTGATACAATCGTCGGCAGCCATGTTCGCCATAACGCTTATCATGTGCTCCAAAGGATGGATCACCTTCGACCTCGCGTGCGCACTGGTTCTCGGCTCGAACATAGGCACCACAGTAACGCCTCTCCTTGCGTCCATGAGCGGCAACGTGGCAGCCAAGCGCACGGCCATGGGACACCTTCTCTTCAACTTCCTCGGCACGGTCTGGACACTCGCGGTATTCTTCCCGTTCGTAGACCTCAATGCCTGGATCACGGAAGAGATAGGCCAGGGGGATCCCACGGCACTGTTCCGGTATGTCAACGACCTGCAGGCACAGAGTCCCGACCTCTACAACCAGCTTTACGCCAACTCCATCCCCACCGACAACAATGTGATACTCCACCACCGCACCATAATCAGCCAGATGCAGGTGAGCGTGTCGTTCGGCCTGTCAATGTTCCACACCGTGTTCAACCTCATCAACCTGTCCATAATGATATGGCTTACCAAGGTATATGTGAAGATCGTGGAATTCCTGGTACCGGCAAAGCATCAGGGGGACGACGAGTTCCAGCTCAAGTTCATCTCCGGAGGCGGCATCCTCAGTGCGTCCGAGCTTAACATCAGCCAGGCCGAAAAGGAGATGCATGTGTTCGCCGAACGCGTAGGACGCATGTTGCCCATGGCAAAGGATCTGGTACACAGCAAGTCCGGAAGCGACGAGTTCAACAAGACATATTCCCGTCTGGAAAAATACGAGGAGATCTCAGACCGCATGGAGCTTGAGATAGCGAACTACCTCAACCGATGTGCCGAGGGACGCTTGTCCAACGAGTCAAAACGCCGCATAGCGGCCATGCTCTCCATAGACTCCGAGATAGAAAGCATCGCCGACACGATGCTCGGAGTTGGCAAGATACTCCTTCGCAAGCAACAGAGCAACGTCCACTTCAACGACGAGATATATGCCAACATAGACCTGATGTTCGAATACGTGGAAAGAGCAGTAAAGGGTATGCTCGTGATCCTGGACAACCTCGAAAACGTGGACGAGCACAACATAATCTCGGCATACAACCACGAGCGCGAAATCAACAACCTGCGCAACCAGCTGCGCACGGCAAACGTCGCCAACATAAACGACCGCCACTACGAATACCAGAGCGGCATATATTATATGGATATCGTAAGCACCCTCGAAAAGAGCGGCGACTACATCATCAACGTAGTGGACACCATCCGAGACGAATTCAAGGGCGCCTGACCACCCTTTTAACCGACCCTGCAAAACAGACATACCTTGCCGCATTTCAGGCTAACATCACACGAGGCAGACGCCCCGACCTCACAGGCCGACCGTCAGCTGTATTCCACCCGTCCTCCCGCCTGGAAAAGCGGAATGGAGTGTGTGGAGCGCCCGGCTACTCCCGCCACCGACAGCGGAGTGCTTGCCATGGTCGTGGCAGTGATAGTGCTCATAGGCCTGAACATGCGCCATGTCAAGCGCATATTCCGCTCACTTCCCCACGACCTGTTGTCGGTGCGTCGCAGGGGCAACGCCTTCGATGAGCATACGGCAAACGAAACGCGCGTCGCCCTGCTACAACTGTTGCAATTGTGGGTCTATGAGGGTCTCTTGCTGTTCATGTGGCTGAGAGATACATCCCGCGGCATACTGTCGACAACACATCCCACCTCACAGGTAGCGATCCTCGTAGCATTGGCATGCGGACTATACCTCTTCCAGCTCGGAGCGTGCGTCACGGTAGGATATGTCTTTGCCGACCAGCAAAGCGCCGCCCTCTGGAGGCGCGGACTCAATGCCTCACAGATAATATTGGGATGGGCACTGACGGTGCCCGCACTGGTATCGCTCTTCTATCCGGGACTGGCCCAGGACATGCTCCTGCTTGCCGCAGCGCTCTACATATTGTCCCGTATCTGCTATATTTACAAGGGTTTTAGGATTTTTTACCATAAATTGCCCTCATTGCTCTATTTTATTTTGTACCTTTGCACCCTAGAAATTATTCCGGTCATCATCACATGCCTTCTGGCTGTGGAAATATGTGTAAAAAATTGAGTGAAGCCAGTTTGCGGGCTTAACTATTGCCTCCCCCTCCTGCCAGTCCGGTATTCTGTTTGAAAAATAGTTTTTTAATCATCTTTTGCGAACGTGAAAGTAAAGAAGATACTTGTCTCTCAGCCCCGTCCGGCTTCGGAAAAATCCCCCTATTTCGACATCGCCGCCCGCTATGGCGTTGAAGTCGTGTTCCGCCCTTTCATAAAGGTAGAAGGCCTGTCAGCCCGCGAATTCCGCCAGCAGAAAATAAACATCTCGGATTTCACCGCAATCATATTCACGGCACGCACCGCAATCGACCATTTCTTCCGCCTGTGCGAAGAAATGCGCGTGACAATCCCCGACACGATGAAATATTTCTGCACCACCGAGTCCATAGCACTCTACCTGCAAAAATACATCGTATACCGCAAACGCAAGATTTTCTACGGCAGCACCGGCAAGTTCGACGACCTGCTGCCCTTCCTTAGCAAGCACAACAAGGACAAATTCCTTTACGCCGTCAGCGACGTCCACAAGGACAACGCCAACGCCGCAATACTCGACCGCGCAAAGGTCAACTATACCAAAGCCGTGATGTATCGTACCGTGAGCAACGACTTCGAGCCGGAAGAGAAATTCGACTACGACATGCTTCTGTTCTTCTCTCCCGCCGGAATAGACTCGCTTATGAAGAACTTCCCGCGGTTCGAGCAGGGAAACATACAGATAGGGTGCTTCGGAGCCTCCACAGCCAAAGCAGTGGCAGATGCCGGGCTTCGACTTGACCTTGAAGCTCCCACTCCGAAGGCGCCATCCATCACCGCCGCACTTGACCTTTTCCTCAAGGAACAGACGGAAAAGGCCGAGGCATAACAGCCACTGACCAATGAAAACAGCAGGCTTGGGAAAAGCCCATAAACTTTGCTCCGCCACGGCCATTGAACATCTGTTTAATGGCCGCGGTGCCTCACATGGCACCCTTTGCTATCCGTTGAGGGCTGTCTGGGGAGAAGAGTCTCCGTCATTGCAAAAGAAAAGCAAGGAGCGGGTGATGTTCATGGTCTCCATCCCCAAAAAGCGATTGCGCCATGCAGTAGACCGCGTAACCATGCGGCGACGCGTGCGCGAGGCCTACCGTCTGCTGCGTCCAACGATCGTACCCCCTCCAGAAGACGGGCAACCGACCATCCATCTGGCATTTCTTTACGTAGCAAACCAGCCGGAACCTTTTGACCGCGTCGAAAAGGCCGTGGAGCGCATACTGCGCAAAATATTTCCCGGGACATGAGAAAGGCGCTCTCAAAGGCCGCAACCCTGCTGCTCAGTATCCCGGTATGGTTCTACCGCCTATGCATCTCCCCGCTCTTCCCGCAATCATGCCGCTACACCCCCTCTTGCTCGGCATACATGCTTGAAGCCCTGAGGAAACACGGCCCCGCAAAAGGACTGTGGCTCGGCATACGCCGTATATGCCGCTGCCACCCATGGGGAGGAAGCGGATACGATCCTGTACCATGAACCCGCAACATAACACACGCCAACCTTTCCGGGACACCATCCTGGATTGCCACACTCACAGGATTTCAGAGGGTGCGATAGTCTGCGTCGATCCCCCGCAGCTGGACGCAACGCTTAGTCTTCATCCCGGCATACGTTTCTCCACCGGCATCCACCCATGGAGACTTGAAAGCATGACCGACGAGGAGTTCGAGCGCGAAATGAGAATCATCCTCCGGAACGCCACCCTACCCAACGCAGCCGCGATCGGCGAGACCGGCCTCGACGCACTCCGGGGAGGAGACCTCGAGCGCCAACGCAAGGCTCTGATGCGGCATGTCGAAGCAAGCGAAAAGATGCACCTGCCGCTCATCCTACACGCGGTACGCACGGGACACGAGATAATCCGCCTACGAAAGCAACTGCACGGCAACATAAGCCAGCCATGGATCTGGCACGGTTTCCGTGGCAACCCCGTCCAGGCAGCCCAATTCTGCTCCATGCAAGACTGCTACATCTCGCTTGGCGCCCGATTCAACCCATCGACTGCCGCAAACATGACGACCGACCGGCTATTGACCGAGACAGACGCTGCGGAAGAAAATATAGAGGAGATAATAAGAAAGGTCGCCGAGACCAGAAGGTGCCTCCCCGGCGAAATCATGGAATCCGTGGCGACCAACACACGCAGAATCTTCCGTTCCACATCATCTGCGGGAACAACACCCGACTCCAACCCCTACTGATTCTGGAACTGGGTGGGAGACATCCCCGTCAGGTTCTTGAAATACTTGCCGAAGGAGGACTGGTTGGAGAAATTCAGCTCATAGGCGATCTGCTGCACATTCTTGCCTGAATAACGCAACAGGTTCTTCGCCTCCTGGATCACGTACTGGTCTATCCATTCCGCAGCCGAACGCCCCGTGGCATCCTTTATTATGAGCGAAAGGTACTTGGGTGAGATGAACATCTTGTCGGCATAGAATCCTATGGCACGCTCCCGGCGATGGTTGGCACGCACCAACCTAAGAAAGTTCTTCACATACGTCAGCTTGCGGTTCTGAGCCGGCACCGACTGCATGTCGGGGATCTCCTCCTCTCCGAAAGCCATTATCTGATAAGCTGCCGCAGAACTTAGCGTACGCGCTATGTGGCGGCTGTAATGGCTGTGCGACATGGCGTTGCTGTGCAGCATCTCAAAATAACGTATAAGCACCCCCACCTTCTCCGGGGAAAGGTTCAGCACCGATTTGGCAGACGTGAAGATATTGGTGTTTATGGCATTGAGGTCAATGTTAAGATCAGAGACGAACTTGTTCGAAAGGAACAGCACATATGCGTCGCGCTCGTCTCCCTCCCATGCCGTGGCCTTGAAAACACGTTCAGGGGCTACAAACACCAGCGACATGGGTGGCACCTCCACCGTATCAAGGTCTATGGTGACCTTCATCGTCCCCTTCACGCATATTATCATCGTATGCCCGTCGAAACGGCGGGCTTTCTCGCTGTAGAAATATCCCGTGTTGGAGACTATGTGCGACAGGATATAGTCCTGCCCGAGATGGCTGTATTCATCGGATACGCCGCGAATAGCAGCAAGCTGGGTCAATTTCAGTGGCCTGTCCACAAGTTGACGCTGATGTTTCATCGCAGATAAACTAAACGATTGCTAAACCACAAAATTAAGCACTTTCAGCCGATTTCAAAGTGAATGAACGTTAAAAACGGCATCGCCGCTTACAACTTCGCCATGGAAATTTCCCTGCACGAACTCTAAATTCGTAACTTTGCCGCCATGACGACAACATCGGATAGCTCAATATCAGGTAAGCACCGTTCGCGCTGGGGTGCCGTGGTTAAGTTCATCGTACCCGTGGCGGTAAGCGTAGGCCTGTGCTGGATCATGTTCCACAACATTGACTTCAACGAGATGATGGAAGTGATACGCCACGACTGCGACTTCCGCTGGATAGGCCTTATGCTCGTGATGAGCGTCGTCCCCATGCTGCTAAGGGCGCTCCGCTGGGGCATACAGCTGCGTGCCGTCGGAGTTGACGCGCCTGTGCACGCCCTCGTATACAGCATCATAGGATGCTATTCCCTGAACCTGGTTTTCCCAAGGCTCGGGGAGGTATGGCGCACAGGGTATATCTCCTATCGCGAAGAATCCCGTTTCTCCACCATCTTCGGATCAATGATCGCCGATCGTTTCGCCGATCTCCTCACGGTAGGGATCGTGACCGTGTGCACATTCTTCATCGCGCGTGAACCTATAGTTAGCTTCGTGCGCACATATCCCGACACATATGAAAGGATTATACACCTGACCACCTCTCCCTGGATATGGGGTGCCATTGCAGTGTGCTGCACGGCGGCATGGATTTTCCTTGCACGCTCCGGCAGTCCACTGGCACTAAAGAGCAAGAAGTTCCTCCAAGGCCTATGGGGCGGTTTCGCAACCATAGGGCGCATGAAAAAGAAAGGCATCTGGCTCGGGCTTACGTTCGGCATATGGGGTTGCTACTACCTGCAGATGGTAGTGGCGTTCAATGCCTTCCCCCTTCTGCGGGAGACCCTCGATGCATGCGGCCCGATGGTCACACTCGTTTGCTTCGTGCTCACGAGCATCGCCATGGGAGTGCCCTCCAACGGAGGGATCGGCCCTTATCAGACTACACTTCTGTTCGGTCTCAACATATTCCTGCCCATGCTTCAGGACACCCGGTGCGCCGCCGGTATGACGGCCGTAAGCGTGGAGCAGTTCCATGTAACAGGCGCCGCGTTCGGAAATGTGCTCATAGCCTCCCAGACAGCGTTGCAGATAGTGCTCGGACTGGTGGTGTTCGCCCTTGTGGCACTTGACAAAAAACGTGATGCCCCTGCGAATTTGAGCTGATTGTTTGAGGTATTGAGGATTATTCGTATATTTGCAAGCTGAAAAACAGGTGAAACAGAGCCGATAGGCTCGTATAGCGCGCTCGTCATGCTGATCCTCAAAGGATTAACATGTGCGCTACTTGTTTTTACATAAACCGATCGGCACTTTTCAGCCAGACATGGTGCAGACCCTGAAGATACCTGTCCGCTTCAAGATGGCAGTCCACACCCCACGAGAAGCGGCATACGCGATGGAAAATAAAATACAATAACATAACAAAATACTTTTTAACAAACCACATGCAAAGCAAAGGAACCCTCGGAAGTATAATTGCGGGCATAATCGCAATCTTCCTGGTGCTGGTGTGCCTGTTCTACCTGTCGTTTACGCTGGTAAGCAGCAAACAGGAAGCAAAAGCGGAGCAGTACGCTCTGGTTGCAGCCGGTCAGCAAGGCAAAAATTCCGAGCAGTACACCAAGGCCTACAAAGCCTACATCGACTCAATCAGCAAGCAGCCTGTATGGTTGGGTTACAATTACAATGAAGTACAGAAATGGGGCGTAGGCCTCGGCCTTGACCTGAAAGGTGGCATGAACGTCATACTTCAGGTTTCAATGCCCGACATGCTCCGCTCGATGAAAAACGCCGACGCCGACCCTTCGTTCGACCAAGCCCTGGCCAACACGGACTCTATTATCGGCGGCAACCATTCGTCGGACTACGTAGGAACCTTTGTAGACCAGTACCGCAAACTCAACAAGGAGGCGGACTTCTCGGTCGTTTTCAACAGCATCGTAAAGGAGGGTCAGAGCGACAAGGACGTGGCTGCCACCCTCAAGTCGGAAGTAAAGGATCGTGTGAACAACTCGGCCACCAACGTGCTCCGCAGCCGTATCGACGCATATGGCGTGGTTTCCCCGAACATCCAGGTGCTTCAGGACAATGACGGCCAGATCCTCCTGGAACTTCCCGGCGTAAAGGAGCATCAGCGTGTGCGCGAACTCTTGCAGCGCTCCGCCAATCTCGAATTCTACGAGTGCTACGGCGCCAACGAGATCGCCGGCCAGGTAGCTCAGCTTGACAACGCCATCCGCGCCAAGGAGGGACAGGGTCTGCGTGAGCATTTCCTTATGATCAACTCCGACGCGACCCCGATCTTCGGTATCGCCACTGCAAAGGAACGCGACGCAATCGATGCCATCCTGGCATCCAACGAGGCAAAACAGTTCCTCCCCTCCAACCTCAAGCTGCGTTGGAGCGTCAAGCCCACCCCCGTCAACTTCAACGACACCGTCACCGGCAAGGAGAGCCAGATAGATACATATCAGCTTCTGGCACTTCGCGCCACCAACGGAGGTCCCGCGCTTGACGGCAGCTGCGTCATAAGCGCTTCGAGCGACTTCGACCAGATGCAGGGCAACGTGGTTTCAATGACCATGAACTCCGAGGGCGCACGCGACTGGGCACGCATCACCCAGCGCAACATCGGCCACCCCGTAGCCATCGTCCTTGACGACCTCGTATACTCCTACCCCAACATCCGCACAGCCATTGAAGGTGGCCGCTCCCAGATCACCGGCGACTTCACCGTTGAAGAGGCTCAAGACCTTGCCAACGTGCTCAAGAGCGGTAAGATGACCGCCAAGGTAGACATAATCTCCGACATGGTCATCGGCCCGTCGCTCGGCCAACAGGCCATTGAATCGGGCATCATGTCGTTCATCGTGGCTCTCGTGCTGCTGATGATCTTCATGTGCTGCATCTACGGTGTGATCCCCGGCCTTATCGCCAACTTCGGCCTTATCTGCAACCTCTTCTTCACATTCGGCATCCTCGCATCGTTCCAGGCCGTGCTTACCCTCAGCGGTATTGCAGGTATCGTGCTCGCCCTCGGTATGGCAGTGGACGCCAACGTGCTCATCTTCGAGCGTGCCAAAGAGGAGCTGCGTGCCGGCAAGGGAGTGCGCACCGCCATCGCCGACGGTTACTCCAACGCATTCTCGGCCATCTTCGACTCCAACCTCACTTCGGTCATCACTGGTGTGATCCTCCTCTTCTTCGGAACAGGCCCCATCAAAGGTTTCGCGACCACTCTTATAATCGGTATCATCTGCTCGTTCTTCACGGCAGTATACCTGACCCGCATTATCTTCATTGTCTTCGGTAAGAAGAAAGCCTTCCAGAACCTCACTTTCACCACATCCATCTCCAAGAAGATGTTCTCCGGAACAAACTTCAACTTCCTGGGTGCACGCAAGGTTTCGTTCATGATTGTGGCGGCCTTCGTACTTGTGGTTGTGATCTCGCTCTTCGTGCGCGGCCTCAATCAGGGCATCGACTTCTCCGGCGGACGTAACTATGTGGTCAAGTTCGAGAAACCCGTCAACACCGGTGACCTCCAGAACGTGCTCACCCCCGTATTCAACGACAACGGCGAGGTAGCTTCCGTATCAGTGATCACCATCGAGAACTCCAACCAGGTGCGTGTATCCACCAACTACAAGATCAAGAGCGCCGAGGACGCTTCCGACATCGAACAGGAGATCACCCAGAAGCTCTACGACACGTTCAAGGCAGAGGGTCTGCTCCCCAACGGCATGACACTCGAAGACTTCTCCACTACCGACGAGACACAAGGCATCCTGTCGTCGCAGACAGTAGGCCCGACCGTGGCAAACGACATGCGCAACAAGGCATACATAGCAGTGATCCTGTCACTGGCAGCGATGTTCCTTTACATCCTGCTCCGTTTCCGCAACGTGGCATTCTCTCTCGGCGCACTCGCTGCCGTAGCCTTCACCGCATTCTCCATCATCGGATTCTACTCCCTCTTCTGGGGTGTGCTTCCCTTCGCCATGGAGATCGACCAGACTTTCATTGCAGCCATCCTGACCATCATCGGCTACCAGATAAACGATACCGTGGTGGTATTCGACCGCGTGCGTGAGAACATCAACCTGTATCCCAAGCAGGACTTCTTCACTCTCATCAACAAGTCGCTCAACTCCACCCTCGGCCGTACGATCATGACATCGTTCTCCACCTTCCTGGTGCTGCTCTGCATCTTCATCCTCGGTGGCGATTCGATCCGCTCGTTCATCTTCGCGATGCTGTTCGGTGTAGTAACCGGTACGCTTGCCACCATGTTCATAGCAACTCCCGTGGCATATCTCACCAACAAACGCAAGGTTGCAAATCCCACAGTAAAATAAGCCATAACAAATAGCTATCCTATGAACCGGGGCAGTTCCATACCGGAGCCGCCCCGGTTCTTTTTGTAAAGAGCATTATTTTTATTACTTTTGTAACCGCTAAAAATACAAGCTATGGCACACGCCCTGCAGGAGCGCCTGGCCTGGTACGCCAACCGACTGAAAGCCATGTCGGTGCCGGAAGTGGCATGGCGCGTGCAGCAGAAAGCTCTTCAAAAATCGGAAAAACTCAGGTTCGGCAAACGCATAAACGTTGCCGACGTTTTATTGTATTCCGACTTGAAGGACAGCGCGTTTGCCAAATCCCTGCCAAAGGGCCGGGTATCGTTCGATGCAAAAGCCATAATACCGGAAGAAAACATCATATCCTTCTGTAAAAACCGGCCTGAAGATGGCATGTCAGCCACACGCCACAAGATCCCAAAGCAGGAAACCAAATGGCCTTCCATATGGGCTTACAGTCTGGAATACAAGCAGCGCGACGACATCGGCGACGCACGGCTCGCCTGGGAACCGCACCGTCATTTCCAATGGCCGCGCCTGGCACTGGACGGGACAGACGGTCTCCGGACACTACGGAACGAATTCATCGGATGGAACAGCCGGAATCCGATGCTGTTCGGCATCGGTTGGGTATCCGTGATGGAGGTAGCCATCAGAGCCACACAATGGATATATACGGCGGCCATACTCGAGCATACGGGCAAAGCCGCTGCTGACACCGCAGAAGAGAGCAGGACACGGAAGCAGCTGCAATCAGGACTACTCATCGGTGCGGCAAACATGATCTCCTACGTGCTGCGACACCGCAGCCGATACTCCTCTGCCAACAACCACCTCCTCGTGGAGCTGTATGCAATAGCCCTCGGCGGTATCGCCTTCGGCCATGAGCCATGGATAAGGCTTGCAACAAAGGAACTGGAGAATCAGCTGCCGAGGCAATTCTCCAAGGAGGGGGTAAACCTGGAGTCCTCGCTGCACTACCATGCCTTTGCTTCCGAAGCCTACATGCATACGGTCATGCTCCTTGACAGGACGGGCAGAAGCGTGCCGGAAAACATACGGAGATCCATAGCTCCGATGGCACGGTTCATACAAGCCTCAATGGCATCCGACAGCGTGGCGCTCGAATTCGGAGATGCCGACTGCGGCAAACTCATAGACCTGACCGGAAAAGGATTCAACTATTACAGATATATCCTCCAACTGGCTTCGGTGATATGCGGGACGGAACGTTTCACAGACCTACATGAACCGGAACCGACCGTAAGGTTGCTTGCCGACCAAGAAAAATTACAACAAGCAGCCCGGACAAAACTGAAAGAAATCCCGGCACTGGCCACATTCAACGCATCTCCAGCCAAATTCGACGACAAGAATAGCGGATATACATTCCTGCGTTCCAATGACCGGAAGATATTCATCGGCATAGACCATGCACCTTTCGGATTCGGAAGCATCGCAGCACATGCCCATGCCGACATGCTCAGCTTCCAGTTATATGAGAACGGGAAACCGGTCCTCACAGACGGGGGCACCTATCTCTACCACTGCGACATAGAAGACCGCAACATGAGACGCGGAGAACTAATGCACAACACCGTCACTCTCCACAGACATCCCCAAGGGGAAATGCGTGGCGCCTTCCTGTGGGGAAAACGCGGATGCGCAACCCTCCGCCAGCAGGAAGTCAAAGCCGACGGAGCCATCAACCTCAAACTCGAGGCAGACATGGCCGACGGGAGCAACCTCTCCAGACAGATCACATTCAACCCAACCGACGGAAGCATATCCATAACCGATAACCTCCTCTCCGACGAGGATATTGTCACATTCCTTTTGGCACCGGAAATGAAGGTGGAAACCGACCGCAGAGATGCATTCTTCGGCAATTGGCATCTACACTCGGAAAAAGGCCGGATGCACACCGAGCCGGTGACCGTAGCCACCGAATACGGGAAACTGGCCTCAGCCACGGCAATCCGCATCAAAGGGTGCACGGGACGGTGCGAGACCACACTCTCACACAAGCAGACGAACAAACATGAATAGAAAGATACTGATCATAGTGGAAAACCTGCCGGTGCCGTTCGACACCCGCGTATGGCAGGAAGCCACCACACTCGCCGCCAACGGCTACACCGTGTCGGTCATCTGCCCGAAAGGTAAAGGATACGACAAGGAATACGAGTACCTCGAAGGCGTACATGTCTACCGCCACAACCTTCCGAAAGAGGGCAACGGCGCCCTGGGATATGCCCGCGAATATTTCTGGGCATTGAAAGAGGAATATCGCCTTGCACGAAAGATCCATAAGGAGGTCGGTTTCGACGTGATCCACGGGTGCAACCCGCCCGACAACATCTACATGGTAGCTCTCCCCTTCAAAAACAAGGGGGTGGACTATGTATTCGACCACCACGACATATGCCCTGAACTTTTCGAAGCAAAATTCGGCAAGAAGTCCGGTCTGCTCTACAAAAGCCAGCTGTGGCTTGAAAAACAGACCTACTGCCACTGCAAGTTCGCCTTTGTAACCAACGAGAGCTACAAACGAATAGCAATCGAGCGGGGCGGAATGCCGGAGAAAGACGTGTGGGTGCTCCGCAGCGGCCCCCGTCTGGAAAGGCTGAAAATCGTTCCTCCCAAACCGGAGATAAAACGCGGCAGAAAATTCATGGTAGGCTATCTGGGAGTGATCGGCCAACAGGAAGGGATAGAGTACCTTCTGGAAGCAGCACGCTACCTGCGCGACGAAATGGGACGCGACGACATTTTCTGGGGTATAGTCGGTGGAGGCCCCCATCTGGCAGAGTTGCGTCGCCGATGCTCCGAGATGGGGCTTGACGACATAGTGGAGTTCACAGGACGAGTATCTGACGACAGGCTGCTTGACTACCTCAACACATCCGACGTATGCGTCAATTCCGACGAGTACAACGAGATGAACGACAAATCCACCATGAACAAGATCCTGGAATACATGGCTCTGGGAAAACCCATCGTACAATTCGACCTGACGGAAGGGCGCTACTCCGCTCAGGACGCATCGCTGTATGCCGCCCCAAACGATGCCGCAGATCTTGCCCGCAAGGTTGCGCAACTGCTTGACGATCCCGAAAAAAGGGAGCGCATGTCGGAGATCGGCCGCGACCGCATCATCAACAAGCTCAGCTGGGAGCACACCTCCAAGACACTCCTGGAAGCATACGACCGATATTTCAGAGAAAGGGGGAAATAAGAAATAAGAAATGGAGAAATTAAGAAATGAGAGGCCGAAGTCTGTGAAATCAGACAAGCGTTTCTCATCTCAATTTCCTATTTCTTAATTTCTCAATTTCTTTTTTTCTTAACTTCTTAATTTCTCATTTTCTTAATTTCTGAACTTCTCAATTTCTCAACTTGAAAGGATTAGCCGACTTCATAAAGAACCGCATACAGGAAGCACCGAACTGGATGATGCTTCCACTACTGCATCTCAATCGTTTGGGTGACAGGATATACGGGCGTGCCATGAAGCGATTCCAACGCTCCATCCCCGCCATCGACCCTGAGAAGAAACTGGTGGAGATGGCAAACTATGCGACAAAACATGTGCCCTACTACCGGGAGCTATACGGAGAGGTTACCATAAATTCGGCTGAGGACTTCCGCCGTACTTTCGGCTTCATTGACAAGGACACGGTACGCGCAAACTTCGACAAGTTCATATCCGACGAAGTCCATGAAATACCGCATGTGGAACTGCGCACCTCAGGCACCTCAGGCAAGCCCATGCGTTTCCTCCTTCCTGCCAACCGGTATGTCACCGAAATGGCATTCGTAACCCGCGTGTGGCGCCGTGCAGGCTACGACTTCGGCATCAAGGCTACCATACGCCGCAAGCAGCTCAAGGACGGACGCGACTACATGGTCAATCCCGCCACCCGCGAGATCATATTCGACGGTTGCCGCAGCGACGAAAGGTATATCCGCAAGATGCATGCCGTGATGCGCCGCAACGGCGTGAGGACACTCTACGGCTACCCCTCCGCATGCGTCAAGGCACTGCGCCTCTTCATAAGATACGGCCTTGACACATCGTTCCTAAAACTCGCCCTGCTCACCTCGGAAAGCGTGCCGACAACCACATACCATTTCCTTGCCCGGCAGCTCGGCATAAAGATCGCCACCTTCTACGGACATACCGAAAAGCTTATCTTCATCGAACAGCTTGACGATACTCCCGCATTCGCCATAGAGCCGGGCTACGGATATACCGAAGTGATAGGCGACGACGGCCAGCCGGCAGAATACGGCGAACTCGTAGGCACCACGTTCTACAACCGCGTAATGCCTCTGCTGAGATACCGCACCGGCGACTATGCCCGCAAGACCGGGGAGACACGCACCATCGACGGCATCCGGAAAGAAATACTCAGCTCAATAGAAGGGCGCCGCGAACAGACCATGCTGACCCGTTCAGACGGGACGGAAATAAACATCAGTTCAATAGAAATCCACGATGAATATCCACTCCATGCCGACGGGGTGCAATTCGTCCAACCCGCGCCCGGCAAACTCACGGTAAGGATAATACCCGGCGAAGGATATACCAAGGAGGGGGATGAAGCATTCATGCGAAAATATTACGGAAACGCCATGCTGGGAGAAGAAAACGTGGACATTGAATATGTGGAGGAACTGGAATGCCTACCTAACGGGAAGGCACCGACACTGATAATCCGGACGGCGCAACAATAAGAGCACATTGTCCGATTATCCGATGTATTTCAACGTTTTGGCGACAAAGTCAAAGATTTTTTTGGCAGAGTGTTAGCTATTCGGGATTTTTTCAGTAATTTCGCATTTGAAAGCATTGCCGCGCCCACGCGGACTGAAAAAAGAAATAATCATACCTTAAGAGACTGGATAAACCAACATGGATCGATTGGACTGCATCGACAACCTTGACCGAAAAATTCTTTCAATAGTAATGCACAACGCCCGCATCCCTTCAAAGGATGTGGCTCAGGTATGCGGCGTATCGCGTGCCGCCATACACCAGCGCATACAGCGCATGAGCGAACTCGGCATCATTACCGGGAGCGGCTATACCGTGAATCCCAAGCTGCTCGGGTACAGCACCTGCACATACATCGGTGTGAACCTTGAGCGAGGAGCCATGTACAGCAACGTGGTACCCGAGCTGGAAAAGATACCGGAAGTAATCGAATGCCACTTCACCACCGGCCCCTACACCATGCTCATAAAGCTCATCGTCCGGGACAACGAGCACCTGATGGAGCTGCTAAACAAGAAGATACAGATGATTCCGGGAGTCACAGGCACGGAGACGCTCATTTCACTTGACAACTCCATCATGCGTCAGATCCCGATGAACCAGATGGAGGAAGCATAATCCCCACTCAAACCAGCAATCAGATGAAAATAGGATACGACGGGAAACGCGCCGTGTTCAACAATACAGGCTTAGGCAATTACTCGCGTCTGCTCGTAGACGTACTGTCAAGCCGATACCCGGAGCATGAATACGTGCTTTTCAGCCCCGGGTTGAATGACAACGAGCGCCTCAAGCCGTTGTTGGAAAGATCCAACATACGGATCGAGATTCCTGACACCGCAATGGGACGCGCCGTCGCCTCACTATGGCGCATCCAGGGAGTCACGTCGCAACTGTCCCGTAGCAAGGTGGATCTCATGCATGGCCTTTCCGGGGAGCTTCCGCTTAACATAGGCCAAAGTCACATACCCTCAGTAGTGACCATCCACGACCTTATTTTCAGGAAATTTCCGGAATGCTACAGCGCCATCGACCGGGAAATATATGATTATAAGTTTCGCAGCGCCGCCGGCAACGCCACCCGTGTGCTCGCCATATCGGAATGCACAAAACGCGACCTGGTAAACGAATACCGGATAGATCCGGATCGTATCGACGTGGTATATCAGGGATGCCACTCCCAGTTCAAACGCACCCCGACCGCAGAGGAAATCACTGCGGCAAAGGCGAAATACCACCTTGACCGGCCTTACATAATAACAGTCGGAACCATCGAGCGCCGCAAGAACCAGATAATGTCAGTACGCGGGCTGCGTGGACTTCCCCAGGATTTCGATATAGTCCTCGTCGGCCGCCGGACATCATACATCAAGGACATCGAACGGTATGCCCTCCAATACAACATAACCGACCGGATAAAGCTTCTTGAAAACGTGCCGTTCAGCGACCTGCCGGCTCTCTATGCCGGAGCTTTCTGCTCCAGCTATACTTCACGCTACGAAGGATTCGGCATCCCTGTCATCGAAAGCCTTTCGGTTGGCACACCGGTAATCGTAGCCACAGGTTCATGCCTGGAGGAAGCCGGAGGGCCTGACGTTCCCGCCGTCGACCCCGACGACGTGGAAGGATGGGTCACCACCGTAAAGGAACTCATTGATTATCCGAATGCACACCGCAACATAGCCACCAAAGGGAGGGCATACGTCAGCCGGTTCAGCGACCTCAACATGGCAACTGGCACAATGCAGGTGTACGAACGGGCTCTTGACAGTTCACCGATAATTTGACAGCAAAAAACATGACCAGTCTTGAAGGAAAATCGGTACTCATAGTAGGTGCCGGAGGATTCATAGGAGGATTCATCGCAGAGGAAGCGCTCAGGCGACATATGGATGTGACCGTGACAGTGAGGGCAACTACCTCGCGCCGGTATCTTACGGATCCACGGCTTAAATTCCTCGTGCTTGACTACGACGACCGCGCCGCCATGACCGCCGCCATCGAGAATTGCGACAGATGGGACTACGTAATCTACAACCTCGGTGCCACCAAGGCGCTGAACTACCTTGACTTCAAGCGCATAAACTATGAATACCTGCGCACGTTCACAGAGGTGCTAAGGCAGACGGATCACATCCCGCACCGTCTTCTGTACATGAGCTCGCTTTCGGCACTCGGCACCGGGGACGAAAAGGGATACACTCCCCTACGCTCAGACATGACACCCCGGCCTGACACCCGTTACGGACAATCCAAGATCATGGCTGAACAGCACCTGGAACATTTCGCCGGGATACCATATATTATCTTCCGACCCACAGGGGTATACGGCCCCCACGAGCAGGACTACCTAATGATGGTCAAGAGCATTGACAACCATTTTGACTTCGGGGTGGGATACAGGAAACAGATGCTGACGTTCATATATGTGGACGACCTCGTAAACGCCATGTTCGATGCGTTGGCCTCGGATGTGGAGAACAAGAAGTACATCATTTCCGAACCACGGGGCTACACCCAGAAAGAATTCCGCGACATAGTGTCTGAAGCACTCGGAGGCAAATGGGTGATACCCATAAAACTGCCCATGTGGGCAGTATGGATCGCCTCCACCGTCGCGGAAAAAATCGCCAAATGGCAATGCAAGACCTCCACTCTCAACCGCGACAAGTTCAAGATAATGCGTCAGCGCAACTGGAATGCAGACATCTCCGACGCGGTGGCCGACTTCGGCTTCTCCCCCCGTATAGACCTTCGCGAAGGGGTGCGCCGCACGGTAAAAGCATATAGAGAAAACAAGAAGTAAGAAGTTAGAGCAGGAGAAGAAAAGCAAGAATACAAGAAATTGAGAAAGCAAGAAATCCTGCTGATTCCCCTGATTCCCCTGATGCCTCTGATTCCTCTAATTCCTCTCCCTGACTCCTCTCCCCTGATTCCCCTGATCTAAACAATTACTAATTACTAATTGCTAACTACTAATTGCCTAAAGTGGCTGCAGAAAAGAAAGAAACCTACCGCCGTGTGCCGGGATGGATGTATTGCATCATCGTCCTGTGCATGCTCCCCGGGCTATGCTTCCCTTGGGCTGTATCGCTCATGGAAGATCCCAACCCCATCGTCAGAGGACTGACATGGTTCTATCCTGCATACGTGCTCCTATCCGGGGTGCTCGCATGGCAATGCTACGGCCGGCGCACCGCAATGACCTGGATAGTGCTCGTGCTGCTTATCCTGAGCCATGCCGGTTTCTACATACTCACATTCGCATCTCCAAACTGACAATCAATCATAAGTCCATGAAAAAGAAACTCGTAATCTCCACCGGTGCCGGCATGAGCGCCGAAAGCGGCATCAACACATTCCGTGATGCCGGTGGCCTGTGGGAAAACTACAACGTGATGGACGTGGCCTCGGCCGACGGCTTTGCCCGCAACCCCGAGCTTATCCACAAATTCTACAACGACCGCCGCAAGCAGTTGGTGGAAGCGCAACCTAACGCCGGACACCTCGGACTGGTAGACCTCGAAAAAGATTTCGACGTATATGTGATCACTCAAAACGTTGACAACCTGCATGAACGTGCCGGAAGCAGCAACGTACTCCATCTGCATGGCGAACTGATGAAAGTGCGTGCCATAGACGACGAAAGCAAGGTGTGGGAACTGCATCCCGGCGCACTCGAAACCACGCCGGAAACACGGATCGAAGGCCATCGCGTGCGGCCACACATCGTATTCTTCCAGGAGGCCGTGCCAAACATCGAACCGGCAATAGAGCTGGCTCATGAAGCAGATATATTCGTCGTCATCGGCACAAGCCTCGCCGTATATCCTGCGGCAGCCTTGATGCAATACGTGCGTCCCGGCACCCCCATCTATTACATAGACCCCAATCCGGCACAAGTCCCTGCAGGTGTCACAGTGCTCCGCATGAAAGCGTCGGAAGGGGTGGAAAAGCTCGCGCACATACTCCGACACGACAATTGACAACACACAAAACCGTTATTTCACAAAAACATGTCTAAATTTAAATATGTCAACAGGTACATGCGCTATGCCATGACCGCATTTGCCGCCATTGCAATCGCATCATGCGGCTTCAACGATGATGAGGAAGACGAACCGGATCCCGTTCCGGGAGACCCGTTTCCCGACGTGGAAGAGTCCTACCTACTTTCCCCGGAGACAGAGAGCGCCACCACGCTTCCAGGCGACGGTTCCATAGAGAACCCATTCCTGATACGCAATGCGATGGAGCTGAAACTGTTTACGGAACTGGTAAACAACGGAGGCTTCAGAAGAAACGAGGAGGACATAACGGCAAGCACGTTCGTAAACCTCACACACGACATAGAGATCGCCGACGACTACAGCTGGACACCCATCGGCTCATGCGCCAATCCATTCGACGGCGTTTTCAACGGACAGGGACATTGCATCAGTGGCACATTGCGCATAACCTCCGTTCCGGAGGAAGCCCGTCCCACCCCGGAGACAGGAATCGTCTGGTCAACAAACAAAGCCGGCTTCTTCGGATACGCTGATGGCGCGGAAATAAGCCAAATACGACTTAGCGCCGACGTATACCTCCCCACGATGAGCAGCTATGACTATTGCGGCAGCCTCGTGGCACTGGCCAACAATACATCCATACACCATGTGACATACGAGGGCACCATGATCGTCCCCGTCGCCAAGTCCATACCTCCCGCTCAACTGCATCTGGGAGGAATTGCCGGATACACGATCACGGGCTACTTCTATGACAACGACATGAACGGCCATATGAGATTCGGCACAGACAATCTTCCGTCAAAAAAAATCATTGCATTGCAGTCAAACATAGGCGGCCTTATCGGCACCGAGCGGTCTACCACCATAACAAAGTGCAACAACAGTGCCGACATAAGCATAGATGCAGGAAACGCCTTCCGGCTCAGAGTGGGAGGGATCGCCGGCTACCGCATGGCCGACGGCAACGTACCGAACTATGAATTGCTGACACTCGTCATGAACGAAGGCGACATCACGATCGGTAAAATATTGGAGACCCGCGTTGACGGTCAGTCTCCAATGGCCTATATAGGAGGGATATACGGCGACGGAGGAGAAGACAACGGCGAATACTGCAACAACATCAACAGCGGAGACATAACCGTCGGTGAGACCCGGATAACATCATATGTCGGCGGAATAGCCGGAATGGCCTACAAGTATTCAGTCAACGGTGCCGTCAATACCGGCAGGATCTCCAACAGTGCCTCCAAAGGATGCACGGGAGGATGCTACGGATGTGTCATCGGCGACATCAGGAATCTGGGCAACAGCGGCGAGGTAATATCACGCATCAAAAGCGGAACGGAAGAGAGCGGAGTTGATTCAGGATGGACTGGAGGCATCGCAGGATATTCCTCCGGTGCCATAACGCGCTGCAACAACGAGGGAGACGTGACCTCTGGAAAAGACAGGGAGTGGAACGGCGTGCCGGTATCCCTCGCAGGGGCGATTGCGGGAAGTGCGGCAGGAACCATAGCCCTTGACAACACCAACTACGGTACCGTCAATGGCCACGAGGCATCCTCCCCCTCAGATCCCACGATCTTCGTCGGGGAAACATGGCTCGCATGGGAAATGATACTTGACGGCACCCTGACGCCAACATCCAATAAGGCCGCATTCACTCATTTCTTCGACAAGATCTCCCGGACTTGCCCCTTCTACCAGTGGCCGATCTACTAAATTCACAGACGAAGGATTTACATTTGAAAATACCCGAAGGTTATCAACAGACTGGTGAGAAGTCTGTTGATAACTTTTTTCGTAACTCATAGATATTTTTGGTGTTTAGCAATGTAAATAGATGTGAGAAAATTGCTAACTTTACATGCTAAACTGCATGCATGCTCTTATGACAGACCAGCCATACCACATACCCGCCCTTTTCGATCAATCTCTTGATGCCTTAAACATTAAGGCATCAGGCGTTTACGTTGACTGCACCCTCGGTGGGGGCGGCCATACCAGAGGCATATTGCAACGTCTCGCCGAAGCTGGAGGCCACGGCCGACTGTTATCCTTCGATCAGGATATGGATGCCATAGAGCGTGCCATGGCGGACAGCACCCTGTCATCCGACAACGCCCTCACCCTCGTACACGGCAACTTCCGCTTCCTGCGCAATTTCCTGCGCTTTTACGGTGCGAATGAGGTGGACGGCATATTGGCAGACCTCGGAGTTTCGTTTCATCATTTCGACGATCCGGAGCGAGGGTTCTCATTCCGGTGGGAAGAGGGTGAACTTGACATGCGCATGAACCGCAACGCCCCGCTCACCGCAGCCAAGCTCATCCAGGAAGCCACTCCAGAGCGTCTTGCCGACATACTGTACCTCTACGGTGAACTGCGACAGGCACGACAGATGGCGTCGGCCATCGTAAAGGCCCGCCAAACCGCACCCATCACCACTGTCAGCCGCCTTCTGGAGACGGTGCGCCCGTTCGTCAACCCGCGTCAGGAGAAGAAGGAACTCGCACAGCTTTTCCAGGCATTGCGCATAGAGGTCAACGGTGAACTTGACGCGTTGCGCGCGCTGCTCACCCAGGCCAAGGATGCACTCAAGCCGGGAGGACGGCTGGCCATCATCACTTACCATTCCCTTGAAGACCGTCTGGTAAAGAATTTCCTCCGCACCGGTAACCTCGAAGGGAAAGAGAGCAAGGATTTCTTCGGGCGCAACCTGTCACCTTTCAGGCCGCTGAGTTCAAAACCGATAGTGCCTGACCCAGACGAGATAGAACGCAATCCACGCTCAAGGAGCGCCAAGCTCAGGGTCGGGGAGAAAGTGGAAATTGAGAAATTGAGAAGTTGAGAAATTAAGAAAATTCCATAGCACGATGGCAAAAAAGACAGGCAAACGGGACAGCATAATGATGCGTGCTCTCCATGGGCGCATACTTTCGGTGGACTTCTTCCGCCGCAACTGGCTCGTAGTGCTTGGAGTGGTAGTGATGCTGATGGTATACATGACCAACCGCTACACATGCCAGACACAGATGGAACGGATACAGAAACTCGAAAGGGAACTCGAAGTGGCAAAGACCGAAAGGATAAGAGCCAAGTCAACATACATGAGCCGCATCAGGGAATCATCAATGCAACACCTCGTAGACTCGCTGCATCTGGGGATAACCGTACAGGATCAACCACCATACCGGCTCTCGAAAAGCAAATAGACATTACTCCACACACCGAACCGAATCACTAAGGCAAATATAAGAGACACCGACAATGAAACAAGAGCACCACACCCACATGCTGTTCCGATACGTGTTAGTGACAGTACTGATTCTCCTCTTCTCAGGAGCGATCGGCTACAAGCTGTTCTCTACCACCGTCATCGACGCGCATCATTGGAACGAGCTGGCACAAAAACAGCTTGAAAGGGTGGATACCGTGCTCCCCGAACGTGGCGACATACTTTCCGACAAAGGCTACATCCTTGCCACCAACCTGCGCTACTACACTGTGCGCATAGATTTCCGTTGTGACAACTTCAAGCAGCATCTCTACCAGATGGCGCTTGAGGAGCTGGCGGACTCCATGGCCGCCAATTTCCCGGTGCGCACACGCAAGGAATGGCGTGCACGACTTGAAGAACCGCTGAAAAGCGACCCGAAGAAACGTCCGCGCGCATGGCCGCTGATCACGAACATAAGCTACCTCGACCTCCAAAAGGTGAAATCCTTCCCCTTCTTCAACATAGGCAACTCCAACAAGACAGGTCTCACGGTAGAATCGGTGCTTCGTCGCTCCAACCCGTACGGAGCCATGGCGCGCCGATCGGTAGGAGGTGTTGGGCAGACCCGCGAATGCAAGGAGGTACACGGCATATACGGCCTTGAAAAGGCACTTGACTCGCTGCTCTACGGCGTTCCGGGGCTGGCCAAGAAGATCGCGCTCACCAAGGACATAGTGAACTGGACGGACGTGGAGCCTATACCGGGCTACTCCGTGCGCACTACCATAGACATACAGCTTCAGGACATAGTGGAGAACGAGCTGAACCGGGTGCTCGATTCCTGTTCCGCCGACTGGGGATGCGCCATACTGATGGACGTAAAGACCGGCGACATAAAGGCAATCTCCAATCTGGAGCGCTCCAAGAAAGGGAACGGCTACATAGAAGCGCTCAATTATGCCGTTGTGGGATTCGAGCCTGGATCCGTCGTCAAGCCCATCTCCATGATGATAGCGTTGGAAGACGGCCTCGTAAATAACCTCGAGGAGGTGATCCCGATCGGAAAGTCATGGGCTTATGCCGGCGGACGCCCGATCACCGACTCGCATTACAACGGCTCCCTGCGCGTGCGTGAGGTCATAGAGCAGTCCTCCAACATAGGTATGGCACGTATCATAACACGAGGATACGACAAGAATCCCAAAGGATTCGTGGAGCGTCTCCGTTCTATCGGCTTTCTTGATCCGCTCAATACAGGCATCGCCGGTGAGACCACACCCATGTTCATGAAGAATCCGGCACGCGTGGATCTATCCCGCATGTGCTACGGATACACCTCACAGATACCACCGATCTACACCCTGTCGGTATACAACGCCATAGCCAACGGCGGCCGCTACGTGCGTCCGCGCCTCGTAAAGGGTCTGCATACCGAGAACTTCGACTCGGTGCTGCCGGTGACATACATCCGCGACCGCATATGCTCCGAGGAGAACGCCCGCAAGATGCAATATATGCTCAAGCAGGTAGTGTATGGCGCGCATGGCACAGGCCGATCACTCAAGAACAATAAGGTGGCACTCGCCGGCAAAACTGGGACATGCTACAGCGTGGATCCAAAGACAAGGAGCTACAACACCGCCCGCAAGCGTCTGGCATTCTGCGGCTTCTTTCCTGCCGACGAACCGCAATATTCCTGCATGGTGCTTACATACTACCCGAAACGCAACATGTTCGGGGCGGCCTCCACATCCGGTCAGGTGATGAAAAACATCGCCCTGAAAATGTATTCACGCGGGCTGCTCAACAACACCCCCGACTATGCCGACGGTGCTGCGGCAGACAACCGCGCACTGCTCTACGGCTCCAAGGACAAGAGGCGCTATGCCACAGTGCGGCGTGCCGCAGGAATAAAGACCGTGATCCATCCCGCACAGTCAACCACCCCCACCGGAAAAAACGAACCGGGAAAGCTGACTGTCCCCTCGGTGATCGGTCTGGGACTGCGGGAAGCAGTGGTGACGTTAGAGCAATGCGGGCTTAATGTGAAGTTCCAGGGCACAGGCTATGTGTCCCGTCAGATACCGGAGAAAGGCACAGCTGCCAAGAAAGGGCAAACAGTGACACTCGCCCTCTCCAACTAAACAAACGACTGTTCAAACAGACAAGCAAGATGAAACTGACTGAATTATTATCCTCCATAACCCCTGTAAAGGTTGTCGGATCAACAGAAAAGGAGATCCGAGCCCTGACAGCAGACTCGCGAAAAGCCGAAGACGGCACCATGTTCGTGGCTGTAAAGGGTGTGACCGTTGACGGCCACGACTTCATACCCTCATTGGAAGGGAAAGGAATAAGTGCCCTGGTAGTCGAACGACTGCCGGACACTCTATGGGAAAACGCCACATATATCGTCGTGGAGAACAGCGCCGTCGCTCTGGGGCATCTGGCCTCATGCTGGTACGGCCATCCCTCACGCAAACTCCATCTGGTAGGAGTAACCGGCACAAACGGGAAGACTACCACCGCCACCCTCATCTATGAGATGGCGCGCCTGATGGGATACAAGGCCGGTCTGCTCTCAACCGTAGTGAACTATGTGGACACGGAAGCCGTGCATGCCAACCAAACCACCCCCGATCCCCTTACGATCAACGCCCTTCTGGCGCGAATGGTGGAGAAAGGATGCAGCTATGCCGCAATGGAGGTCAGCTCCCATGCCGCCCACCAGCACCGCATAGCCGGCCTGAAATTCGCGGGTGGAGTGTTCAGCAACCTCACACGCGACCATCTCGACTACCATAAGACAGTCCAGGCTTATCTGGAGGCAAAAAAATCATTCTTCGATGGCCTTGACAAGGATGCCTTCGCATTGACCAACATCGACGACAAGGTTGGTGAAGTGATGGTGCAGAACACCCGCGCCACCCGCAAGACATACTCCCTGCGCTCCATGGCTGATTTCCGTGGCAAGGTGGTGGAAAGCCGCCTGGACGGCACACTGATGAGTTTCAACAACCATGAGGTGAACGTGCTGTTCACCGGACGCTTCAATGCCTACAACCTTACGGCGGTATTCGGCACATCCATCCTTTTAGGTTGGGAAATGGAACAGGTTCTCGTGAACATGAGCCGCCTTGTACCCGTGGCAGGTAGATTCCAGACATTCCACTCCCCCGACGGTGAAGTAACCGGAATAGTGGACTATGCCCACACTCCCGATGCCGTAATAAACGTGATCACCGCCATACGTGAGGTAATAGGCAACCGCGGACGCATCATCACCGTAGTGGGAGCCGGCGGTAACCGCGACAAGGGGAAGCGTCCGATAATGGCCAAGGAGGCCGCACGCCTCAGCGACATGGTGATACTCACTTCCGACAATCCCCGTTTTGAGCAACCGGAAGAGATACTGCATGACATGGAGGCGGGACTGGACACTCCGGAACTCCAAGAGCGCTCAACCAGCATAGTAGACCGCCGGGAAGCCATCCTGCATGCGACCTCCATAGCCCGCAAGGGGGATGTGATCCTCATTGCCGGCAAAGGACATGAGGATTATCAGGAGATCTGCGGCGTCAAGCACCATTTCGACGACAGAGAGGAGATAAGGAAAGCCCTCGGGCAATTAGTAATCAGAAATTAGTAATTTGGGGATCAGAGGAATCAGAGTTATCACCACAAGCGCCTTTCTTAATTTCTTAACTTCTCAATTTCTCATTCCTAAAACCCTTGTATTCTTGCTTGGCTTCTAATGCTCTAACTTCTTACTTCTAAGAAAATGCTTTACTACATATTCAAATATCTTGAGGGGACAGGCTTCCCGGGGGCAAGGCTGATGGACTACATCACTTTCCGTTCGGGAGCCGCGCTGATGCTGTCACTTTTCATAGCGATGGTATTCGGCCGTAAGATCATAGACCGGCTTCAGAAAATGCAGGTCGGCGAAATAGTCCGCAATCTCGGCCTCGAAGGACAGATGAAAAAGACCGGTACCCCTACCATGGGAGGTATCATAATAATCATTGCCATACTCATACCGTGCCTACTCGTAGGGAACCTGAACAATGTCTACATGCAGTTGATGCTTGTCGCCACTATGTGGCTCGGCTCCCTGGGGTTCGCAGACGACTACCTCAAGATCCACCGCAAGAACAAGGACGGCATGAGCGGCAAGTTCAAGATCATAGGGCAAGTGGGTCTCGGCCTGATCGTGGGACTGACCATGATGCTCAGCCCCGACATCGTGATACGCCAGAACCATGAGATAACCAATGTGGAAACCGACGAGGTAGAGGAAGTCATCTACGAATCACACAACATCAAGTCGACACAGACCACCATCCCGTTTGTCAAGGAGAACAACTTCGACTATGCGTCCCTGACCAAGTGGATGGGCGACCATGCCCGCACCGGAGGTTGGATACTGTTCATCATCGTTACAATCTTCGTGATAACGGCCACCTCAAACGGAGCCAACCTCACCGACGGCCTGGACGGCCTCGCCACCGGATGCTCAGCCATAATAGCGGTGGCCCTCGGCATTATGGCTTACCTTGGAGGTTCTGTAATCTACTCGAGCTACCTGAATATCATGTACATACCGGGCAGTGAAGAACTGGTGGTGTTCTGTGCGGCGTTCATAGGCGCCCTCGTCGGCTTCCTTTGGTACAACGCATATCCGGCACAGGTATTCATGGGAGATACCGGCTCCCTAACCATAGGCGGCATAATCGCGGTACTCGCGATACTTATCCACAAGGAGCTGCTAATCCCTGTCCTGTGCGCCATCTTTTTCATAGAAGACGTGTCGGTAATGATCCAGGTAGCTTATTTCAAGTGGACAAAGCGACGCACAGGCGTAGGAAAACGCGTGTTCAAGATGACCCCTCTCCATCATCATTTCCAGAAACCGGGCAATGCCGGCATAGAAGCCATAATACAGAAGCCGATAGCGGCAATCCCCGAATCGAAGATCGTGACACGATTCTGGATCGTGTGCATTTTCCTGGCAGTGATAACTTTCGTGACACTAAAGATAAGATAATTAAACAATTAGCAATTAGGAATTAGTAATTAGCAGTTGATGAGGAGGAGAGAGGGGAAGATCAGAGGAATCAGAGATATCAGAGGTATCAGAGGAATCAACCAAATTCCTTGATTTCTTATTTCTTGATTTCTTATTTCTCAATTTCTCACTTTCTATTCTTGCTCAACTTCTAATGCTCTAACTTCTTACTTCTAACAAACATATGAACGAAACAGCAGGCAAGCGCCTCGTGATACTCGGAGGCGGTGAGAGCGGCATAGGCGCCGCCGTATTGGGAAAGGTAAAAGGGATGGATGTGTTCCTGAGCGACTGCGGGAAGATCGCGCCCCGCTATCTTGAAGCCCTGGAACGCTACAAGATCAATTACGAACAGGGACAACATACGTCCGAGCTGATACTCAACGCCGACGAAGTAGTGAAGTCACCCGGTGTTCCCCCTACAGCCCCCATGGTGCAGGAGATCGTGAAACGCGGGATACCGGTAATATCCGAAATAGAACTCGCCGGACGCTACTCCGACGCGAAAATGGTGTGCATCACCGGTTCCAACGGCAAGACTACCACTACGATGCTGATCTACCATATCCTGCGCGAGGCCGGCATCAACGTCGGGCTGGCAGGAAACGTGGGTCGTTCGTTGGCATGGCAGGTAGCGGAAGACCACCACGACGTGTATGTGGTGGAACTCAGCTCCTTCCAGTTGGAAAACATGTATGACTTCCGCGCGAACGTGGCTGTGCTGATGAACATCACCCCTGACCACCTCGACCGCTACGACTACAAGATGCAGAACTACATCAACGCCAAGTTCCGCATAATCCGCAACCTCACACCCACCGATGCCTTCGTATTCTGGGAAGAGGATCCGATCATAACAAGCCAGCTCAAACAGATCACGACCGAGGCGCGCCTATGCCCCTTTGCCGAGCATCGGCAGGAAGACTCGGCTGCATGGCTCGACGAAGACGGGGAACTCAGACTTGACACCCCGGAAACAAAGATGAACATGCCCCGTGCGCAACTTGCCCTGCGCGGAGTGCACAACCTGCTAAACTCCATGGCCGCCGGCCTGAGCGCGGCGCTGCTTGACATACGCAAGGAGGACATCCGCCGTGCACTCAGCGACTTCGAGGGTGTGGAACACCGTCTGGAGCATGTGGAGACAATCGGCGGGGCGCGTTGGGTCAACGACTCCAAGGCCACCAACGTGAACTCCTGCTGGTATGCCCTCGAATCAATGCCGGAAGGGAAACATACCGTGCTGATACTCGGTGGCAAGGACAAAGGAAACGACTACAACGACATACTGCCGCTTGTGAACGAAAAGGTCAAGGCCATCGTGGCCATGGGAAAGGACAACAGCAAGATCCTTGATTTCTTCGAAGGGAAAGTGCCTGTGATCCGCGACACCCATTCACTCGCCGATGCCGTGAAGGAATGCCGCCAACTGGCTTGTTCCGGCGACACGGTGCTCCTCAGCCCTTGCTGCGCAAGCTTCGACCTCTTCTTCGGATACGAGGACAGGGGCACCAAGTTCAAGACTGCGGTAAGGCAGATGAAAAAGAAAGAACTTGAAAATTAACAAACACCATATACCGTCGGGCAATACAACCGACTGATTAGAAAGGGGAAGGACAATGGCAACCACCAATCAGGGAGGAACGGCGCCCACACAGGCGGCCATCAAAAAAAACGAGCGCATGCCACTCCCGAAAGCCGACAAATACATATGGGCTATCTACATACTGATGCTGCTGGTGTCAGTAGTGGAACTGTACAGCGCCTCCTCACGCGAAGTGCAAGCCTCAAACGTGTTCGGCCCTCTGCTGCGACACGGACGACTGTTGCTGATAGGGGTGGCCATCACCGTGGGTATCTCCCGTCTAAAGTACATCTGGTTCTACCGGTGCACGATAGCTTTCGGTATCATAGCGGTGATACTGGGATTCTATGTGCTTTTCAAAGGTGACATCATCAACGGCGCACGCCGAAGCACAACCATCCTGGGGATCCCGCTGCAACCGTCGGAGATCCTGAAACTCGCTGTGGTACTGTTCATAGCATACATAATGTCTATAAAGCAGACCCGCAAGGGGGTGCGCACGTCGGCAGTGGTGTGGAGCGCGGGAGCCGTGCTTCTGTGCGGCGGTCTGCTGTTCACGCAGGGACTTACAAACACCCTCCTCCTCATGGGAGTATCGTTTGCCATGATGCTAATCGGCGGAGTGCAGTGGAGCAAGTTCGGCATGATGCTGGCCATATATGCCATCGTAGGCGGAGGATTCTACTATGTCAAGCACCTGAGCGACGACAAGGTGGACAGGCTTGAGCAACAGACCATCTTGGAAACCGGCAAGGATGCCACGGGCAACGCTGCCACGGCAGACCGAACCGGGCTGCAGAAGGGACGCATAGCCAACTGGCTCGGCGACTCCATCCCTAAGTACAAGAAGCCGATAACTTCGGTCAACCGCCAGGAGATGTATTCCTATATGGCTCAGGCACACGGTGGAATATCCGGGGTGCTTCCGGGCAACTCACGCGAGACCTCGCGTCTGCCTCTGGCCTTCTCGGACTATATATTCGCCATAGTGGTCGAGGACTGGGGACTCATAGGCGGAATAGGACTTCTCATCCTATACCTTGCCCTGCTCGGAAGGGCGGGAGCGTTGGCGGCGCGCTGCTCAAGAGCCTTCCCGGCATTGCTCGTCATGGGTATGGCAGTAATGATAGTCCTCCAGGCACTTTTCCACATGGCCATAGTCACAGGGGTCTTCCCCGTGTCTGGTCAGCCCCTCCCGTTGATCTCGAAAGGCGGATCCTCGATCATCGTCACCTCCATTGCATTCGGCATCATGCTCAGCGTGAGCCGCTATGCAGTGCAGAGCAACAAACAGAAGGAGATCAACGCCGAAATACTGGAGCTGCCCGAGGAACTGTCTGCCGAGAACCGTGGCAAACTGATCTAAGATATACCTGAAAGGATGATACCAAGCTGAATTTCCCATCATTATATCACAATCTTAAGATGAAAGTACTCATATCCGGTGGAGGAACCGGAGGACATATATTCCCGGCAGTCGCAATCGCGAATGCTTTGAAACGCCGCGATTCCGACATCAGGATCCTTTTCGTCGGTGCCGAAGGTCGCATGGAGATGGAACGCGTACCCGCAGCCGGCTACGAGATCGTAGGACTGCCCGTGGCCGGATTCGACCGCAAGCGCCTGTGGCGCAATTTCGGCGTGCTTGTAAAACTCTACCGGAGCATGCGCCGCGCAAAAAAGGTGTTGTGCGACTTCAATCCGGATGTGGCCGTAGGAGTGGGAGGATACGCCTCAGGCCCCATGCTAAAGGAGGCACAGAAAAACGGCATACCCACCCTCATACAGGAGCAGAACTCCTATGCCGGGGTGACCAACAAACTGCTGGCCGCAAAGGCAGACCGCATATGCGTGGCCTACGACGGCATGGAGCGGTTCTTTCCGGCAGCGCATATCGTAAAGACCGGCAATCCCGTGCGAAAGGACATCACGGCCTCACAGCTCAGCCGGGAAGACGCGAAACGTGAACTCGGTTTCAACCCCAACCGGCCGCTTGTGCTGGTGGTAGGGGGTAGCCTCGGGGCACGCACCATCAACGACAGCATGAAGGAAGCTGCACCCGCGCTGCTGCAATCTGGTGCCGCAATCCTCTGGCAGACCGGCAAGAACTATGCCGAGGAATGCCAGGCGACAGAAAAAAAGATAAACGACCCGAACCTTAAGGCCGTCCCGTTCGTTAGCCGTATGGATCTGGCCTATCGCGCCGCCGACGTGGTGGTAAGCCGTGCCGGGGCAAGCACCATCAGCGAGATACAGCTTGTAGGCGCTCCTGCCATCCTGGTGCCGTCACCAAACGTTGCAGAAGACCATCAGCGCAAGAATGCCGAAGCCCTTTCAAGTCGCGATGCCGCCGTAATGATCTTCGACCGCGACTGCAAGGAGCAGCTCCGGGATGCCGTAACCGCGCTCCTGCGCGACAAGAAACAACGCGACACGCTGAGTGCAAACGTAAGATCCATGGCAATGGAAAACTCCGACGAGCGCATAGTCGACGAAATCATGAAACTAATAAACGACAAGTAAGATACAGTGAAAACCAAACAGATATATTTCGTGGGAGCCGGTGGGATAGGCATGGCCGCCCTGGAAAGATATTATCTGGCAAAGGGGATGCCTGTGGCCGGTTATGACCATGCACGGTCTGAACTGACGGACAATCTGGAAAAAGAGGGTGCCAGCATATGCTTCAAGGATGACGTTGACAAGGCCATACCTGCTGCGTTCCGCGACAAGGATACCACGCTGGTGGTATACACCCCTGCCATACCGGCGAGCAACCGGGTGCTGAGCTACTTCCGTGAGGGCGGATTCAAGGTTGTGAAACGCGCGGCGATCCTCGGTGAAATAACACGCGGCAGCAAGGCTCTATGCTTCTCGGGAACGCACGGCAAAACAACGACCTCATCAATGGCAGCGCACATCATGCACAACTGCAAATGCGGCTGCAATGCCTTTCTCGGGGGTGTGCTGAGAAACTACAACTCCAACTACCTGCTTGACCCCAAGAGCGAATACTCCGTGGTAGAGGCCGACGAGTTCGACCGTTCCTTCCATCACCTCACACCATATGTGGCAGTAGTCACCGCCACCGATCCGGATCACCTGGACATATACGGAGACGAGGAGGGATACCTTGAGGGATTCGCCCGATTCACGGAACTGATACGTCCTGACGGCTTCCTGATACTGCATACCGGCCTGAAACTCACCCCCCGTCCGGTAAAGGGGGTGAAGACATACACCTACTCCAAGGAGAAAGGCGATTTCCATGCCGAAAACATCCGCCACGGCAACGGGGAGATACATTTCGATTTCGTATACCCCGGTGGACGGATCAATGACATAAACCTTGGGGTGCCGGTAGAAATCAACGTCGAGAATGCCGTGGCCGCCCTTGCTGCATGCCAGCTTACAGGCGACATGGATCCGGAAAGGGCACGTAAAGCCATCGGCACCTTCATGGGGCCGAAACGACGCTTTGAATTCCATCTTAAGGAATCGGGTGCCGACGGTAGGGCGATCATTGACGACTATGCCCATCACCCCGACGAGCTGAGGGCATCAATCATGTCAGTAAAGGCGCTTTATCCGCACCGCAAACTCACGGTGGCTTTCCAGCCTCACCTCTTCACACGTACCCGCGACTTCCACCGCGAATTTGCCGAGGCATTGTCGCTTGCCGACAATGTGATACTCCTCCCCATCTATCCCGCACGCGAAGAAGCGATACCCGGAGTTACGTCGGAAATAATCCATGATCTCGTCACCACCGAAAAAAAACTGTTGAAAAAGCGTGAGGACTTGATAGATACTGTAAAAAACAGTAACTTTGAGATACTTTTGACCGCCGGCGCGGGAGATATAGCCGAACTTGTTGATCAATTAGTGCCTGAAAAGCAATAAACTGCGATTGATCAGCAATTTGTCTCATTGTCACAAACAACGTCTTTACTAACCACCGATGTCAAAGAACGCCGTCATACGCTGTGTGTTGTCGCTGATCCTTATCGGCTACATGGTGTTTGCGCTCATATGGGCCGACAGCATAGCTGCCGGGGAAATTTGCACCGGCATAGACGTACAGGTGCTCCAAAGTCCTACATCGCGCAATTTCGTGACCCCGACAGAGATCGGATCGCTCCTGAAGGAGTGGAAACTCGACCGCACGGACATGCCGCTGCGCACCATTGACACCCAAAGGATCGAAGAAAGCCTGGAGGGGATAGACAACATAGAGCATGCCAACGTAGAACGTCTGGCAGACAAGCGCCTGAGACTGACCGTAACACCTATGCAACCCGTGGCGAGGATATTCGACGACCACGGTGCGTCATATTACATCAACCGACAGGGGAAACGCCTTACTGCCAACGCCCGTTTCCGTCTGGACGTGCCGGTGATCACAGGATCCTTCGACTCGGTGCGTACACCGGTGTCCCTACTGCCGCTCATCAACCGCATCTCCTCTGATTCGGCATGGAATGCGATCGTATCGCACGTGGCGGTGGAGCGTGGAAGCCGCGACGTTCTGCTGGTGCCCATGATCCGTGGACATGTCATAAACCTGGGCGAACCGGACAACATAGACGACAAACTGGAGCGTGTGATGCTCATGTATCACAAGGTAATGCCCATAAAGGGGTGGAACTACTACGACACGATCTCGGTGAAATGGAGAGGACAGGTAGTGGCGACACGGAGAGTTAAATCGTTGCCCGAACCACTGATAAGGTTTGACACCGCAGACGACGAGATATACGAGGAGGACGTGAACTCCATGCTCACCTCGGTTGACGCAGACAGCGTGAGGACAATTAGCAATTAGCAATTAGTAATTAGTAATTAGTAATTAGTAATTAGTAATTGCCGCTTTATTTTATTTAATTGGAATTTAGTAACATATAACATAATCAAGAGCAGTGGTTGGCAATATCCAACGGACGATAGCCGACCACTAATTGATACAGGTATGGGAGAAAAAGAGCACGACCGCTATATAGTGGCATTTGAGATAGGCAGCTCCAAGATAAGGGGCGCCGTTGGTATCGTAGACCGCTCAGGTGTGGTGGATGTCGTTGCCACCGAGGAGGAGCGGCTAATTGACAAGGTGCGCTACGGATGCATAGAGAACACGGAAGTGAGCGATGCCTTGCAACGTGTGGCAGAACGCCTGGAAGCCTATCCACGCGTGGCACCCCGCATCATCACCGGAGCCTACGTGGCTCTGGGAGGAAGATCCTTGCTCAGCAGAACGGTGGACGTGGATCTCACTCTCCCGACCGAAACCGAAATAACGCGCCCCATAATCACCGAACTTATGCAGAAGGCATCGGCTACAGTAGATCCTACGCGGGATGTGGTGGAAGTGGTGCCGGTGCGGTTCACCGTGGACGACAAGACCCAGGCCAATCCCGTGGGCACCTACGGCAACCGCCTTGCCGCACGCATGACAGTGATAAGCTGCGACCCGAAAATCAAGCGCATGCTTAGGCGCGTGGTCGGGGAACGAGCCGGCTTCAACATCATCGACTATGTGAACCGCACGCTTGCAGAGGCCGACATGGTGCTTACCGACGACGAACGCCGCCTCGGTTGCATGCTCGTGGATTTCGGCGCGGAAACCACTTCCGTGGCGATATTCAAGAACGGTGCCGCCATATATCAGGCGACCCTTCCGATGGGTTCACGCAATATCACACTCGACCTTACGACCCTCAACTACACCGAGGAACGAGCCGAGGAGATAAAGCGGGTCAGCGGCAATGCCCTGTCACAGGATAGCACGCGACGCAAGATGCAGGGTGCAGACGGGATAGACTATACCGAGATAAACAACTATGTGCATGCCCGCACAGACGAGATCATAGCCAACATAATGGCTCAGCTCGAATATGCCGGCGTGAACGACTCTGAACTGCCTGGCGGTATCGTGGTGGTAGGCGGTGGCGCACGTCTGCGCGGATTCAACGACCTCCTTGCCCAGGAAAGCAACCTCAAGGTACGTCAAGGCGCGCCCAACGCATCGGTGCGCATCTCAGACGGCTCCATCCATGGCACGGACGCGGTGGATGTAATCTCCATCCTCCTTGATGCCTCCAGAGATCCCTACGAGGAGTGCACGGAAATACCGGCGGAAGCTGAGGAAGAAAAGGCCGAAGAGGAACGCAACGGCTATGAAAAGATATATTCATCTGGAAACACCTCAAAGGGGGAAGACACCGTGCGGATCGGCCGTCTTTATGAAGACGAAGATGAAGAGAAGGAGAAGAAACGCCAGCCGAAAGAGAAACCTATGAAGACCGGAAAATCATGGCTTGACCGCCTGCAGGAACGCCTCTCCATGATAATGAAAGAACAGGAAGATCTCGAAAACGAGGAATAACCGCCCCCAAACAACATTGAATCAATGAGCATAGAAGATATAGACCAGACTTCATCGTTTGTCGAGGATCAGACCGGCGATGTGATTATCAAGATAATAGGCGTGGGCGGCGGTGGCGACAACGCTGTCAACCACATGTTTGAGCAAGGTGTGGAGAAGGTTTCGTTCGTGGTGTGCAACACCGACCGTCAGGCCTTGAAGAACTCCGTAGTGCCCAACAAACTGCTCATAGGCCCGCAGACAACCAAAGGTCTCGGAGCCGGCAACAAGCCGGAACTTGCCCGCGAGGCTGCGGAAGAGAGTGCCGAAGACATTGCCCGGTTGTTTGACGACGAGACAAAGATGGTGTTCATAACCGCCGGCATGGGTGGAGGCACGGGCACCGGAGCGGCACCCGTGGTGGCACGCATAGCCCAGGAACGCGGACTTCTCACCATCGGCATCGTCACCATCCCTTTCTTCTTTGAGGGCCAGAAAAAGATCCTCAAGGCTCTGGACGGAGCAGAGGAGATGAGCAAGTATGTGGATGCCCTCCTGGTGGTGAACAACGAGCAACTTACCGAGATCTACCATGACCTTGACCTGATAAACGCTTTCGGCAAGGCTGACGACACGCTTACCAACGCGGCACGCTCCATCTCTGAGCTTATAACCTGCGACGGCTACATGAACCTCGACTTCAACGACGTGAACACCACACTGCGCGAGGGGGGTGCGGCCATCATATCCACAGGATACGGCGAGGGGGAGAACCGCGTAAGCAAGGCAATAGACGATGCCCTGAATTCCCCGCTGCTTAAGAACAAGGACATATCCCGCTCCAAGCGCCTGCTGTTCAACCTCTATTTCTCCCGTCAGGCGGAAGACCGCTTCGTAATGGGAGAGGCCAAGGAGCTGACAGCCTTCATCTCCAACATAGACAAAGATGTGGACGTGATCTACGGCATCTGCTTCGACGACACCCTTGGCAACAAGGTGAAGATGACGATCCTCGCAGCCGGATTCCCGCTCTCCATAAAGGGTGGCGACATACCTGCCGCCGGTGGAATGGGAGGCTTTGAAAGGGTGCGCAAGCCCACCCCGCTTGACCAAGCCCAGCAAGCAGAGGAGGAGAGCAAGATCATAAGCAAGATCTACGGCGACACCAAGGTGAAGAAAATGGAGCAGACCCGCGCCTCACAGCGCTACATAGTGCTCCGTCCGGATCAGTTCGACGACAATGCCGTAATAGAGACATTCGAGCACTCCCCCGCCTACAACCGCGACAAGCGTGTGGCCGACGAAGTGCGCAACAATACTCCCAAGGCGGCACCGGCACCCCATCAACCGGCTGCACCTCAATCAAGTGGCGGCAGTGCCTCTGCAGAAGCACCGGCTCCGACCCCAGACAGGGAACCGCAACGCTACACACCTGAGGGTGGCAGCCACCGCATTGAGTTCTGACAACACCTGTCAATATCCTATAAGAAGACGTGATATGCCAAAATTGGACATGTCACGTCTTTTTTTGTAAAGCAAGGGCGGATAAGAGCTGCCATTGCGGGTAATTTTGCGATAAAAAAGCGATATGGGGAACACACTGGAAAGAGACGGCAACATACGAAAGATCATCAAGGAGAACCGCCGGCGGGTGGAAGCCATAAGGAGAAAGGAGGAGGAATATGACCCGGAGACGGGAACCGGGGCTTTCGGGCATAACCATCGAGAGAACCGCTACCGCCGGAAACGGATAAGGGACAAGACACTCACGCTCAACAGATACGAGTACATCCCGGCAGAGATGCACAGGTCTGCGGAATACAAGCAGCTTGACAGCCGCATCGGATGGGTGAGGCTCAGATGCCGCTACGACTTTGAATATTGGGCTTGGAAATGCGTGAAGATCAAGGACAAACGCTCCTCGAAACTGATACCCTTCAGGCTCAACCGTCCGCAAAGGCGCGTGTTGGCCATGATGGAGGAGAAACGCCTTGACGGGGAACCGATAAGGATCATAATGCTTAAGGCACGCCAATGGGGAGGGAGCACTCTGGTGCAGATGTACATGGCCTGGATCCAATGCACCCGCGCACGCCACTGGCACTCGCTGATATGCGCCCATGTGGCCAGGGCAAGCGCAAACATACGCGGAATGTACTCCACGATGCTTTCCAACTACCCTGCCGAACTATGGGAAGGGGATTGCGAACCGAAGTTGACGCGTTTCGAAGGTCAGGACATGATCAGGGAGATCGCCGGAAGGGGATGCCGTGTCACAATCGGATCATCAGAGCGGCAAGACTCCATCCGCGGGGCAGACTATGCCATGGCACACCTGTCGGAAGTGGCATTCTGGAAGGATACTCCGAAGAGCACGCCGGCAGACTTCGTTAGAGCCATCTGCGGTGCCATAGCCACTGAACCGGACACGCTGATAGTATATGAATCCACGGCAAACGGGATGGGCAATTTCTTCCATTCCGAATGGGTGCGCAGCGAAAACGGGAAGAGCGACAAGATGGCCGTCTTCGTGCCTTGGCACGAGATAGACATATATTCCGCTCCGGTAAAGGACGCTGCACGACTATGGCAGAGCCTCGATGCCTATGAGCGTGCCCTATGGGAGAATGGAGCCACACTTGAAAGCCTGTGCTGGTATCACCGGAAGAGACGCGAGTATGCAGACCACCAGGCCATGATGGCAGAATACCCGTCAAATCCCCACGAGGCGTTCGCCAACACGGGAAGCAACGTCTTCTCCACCGAGGCCGTGGAGCGTATGAGCCGCCGTTGCCGCGAACCTGTGGCCAAGGGGGAGATCACGGCGGCAGGAGGAGCCGTAATCGGCTCGCGTGCCCTGTCCCAGGTGCGGTTCAGTCCCGACAGCAACGGGCGACTGTGCGTGTGGGAACCTCCCAAAGCCGACAGAAAATATATGGTAGCGGTGGATGTAGGCGGCCGAAGCCTTGCATCCGACTGGAGCGTGATAGCGGTACTCGAACAGTGTGCACGCCCCAAGGTGGTGGCACAATGGCGCGGACACACCGACCACGACCTCCTTACATGGAAGGCTGCGGCCATAGCGACATATTACAACCGTGGTATGCTCGTATTCGAGAGCAACACACTCGAAAGCGAAGCCCCGGATCAAGGGCAATACATACTAAATGAACTATGCGAGCATTATTCCAACCTCTATTACAGGATGAATGCCGAAAATACCGGTATGCCACGCCCGGGCTTCCACACCAACCGCGCGACAAAACAGATGATAATAACCGAACTGATAGGAGCCGTGCGCGACGGCACATATGAGGAACAGGACATGGAGGCATGCCACGAACTGTCTGTCTACGAATTGCATCCCAATGGCAGTTACGGCGCACGCAAGGGTCACCACGACGACATATTGATGACACGTGCCATAGCCCTGCATGCAATCAGGCAGGAGTGCCCGCAGTTTTCAGGAATCGAACCTGACGAGGAACTCGCGAGGTTCTACAAAGATAGAAGCAAGAAGTAAGAGCAGGAGAAGCAAAGCAAGAATACAAGGGTTTTAGGAATGAGAAATTGAGAAATTGAGAAGTTAAGAAAGGCGCTTGTGGTGATGGCTCTGATTCCTCTGATATCTCTGATGGCTCCGATCCTCCAAATCGCTAATTACTAATTGGTTTAGAAGTCGGTCTGCGCGAAGTCCGACGAGAGGGGCAACTGCTGTGCGGGATTCACATTGACAGCCGCCCACGAAAGCCCTTCGTAATGGCCGTCATAGTCAATCGTGTCCCAGGCACGCACCAGATCCACTATAACCTTGCCGGGGTACCGCGCCGGAATATCGGCGAACTCCGGTTCCTTGTTTGTCACTACCAGCACATCCGCCGCCGAAGCCACAGCGTCAAGGTCGTCACTTACAAGATGGTGAAGATGGGGTATCTTGTCAAGGATAAACTGACGGTTGGTGCCTGTGAGCTGGCTTACTTTCACGTTCTTGTCATAAATGGAGATCTCATAACCTTTGCCGAGAAGCGTCTCCACCACTTCCACTATCGGGGAACAGCGTAGATCGTCAGTGCCGGCCTTGAAGCTAAGTCCCAGTATGGCTACCTTGCGTTTACCTATGCTCATTATAAGCTCGGAGGCACGATGCTTCTGAATCTCGTTGCTCTCGGCAATGTGACTTATCACCGGAGTATCCACATAGTTGTCCCGCGCCAATGTGCGGAAGGCCTTGGAATCCTTGGGAAGGCATGAACCTCCATAGGCAAAACCCGGCTTGAAATAATAGGGAGATATGTTGAGTTGCCTGTCACGGCAGAAGATGTCCATGACCTTGTGCGAATCAATGCCGAGAGCCTTGCATATGACACCCACTTCATTGCCGAACACTATCTTGAGTGCATGGAAGGTGTTGTTGACATATTTCATTATCTCTGCCACACGTACCTCAGTGGCAATGAATTCGCCGGGCAACGGCTTGTAAAGTTCAGCGAATACCTCTGCGGCACGTGGCGAATCTGTGCCGATAAGCGTGAGTGGAGGGTTCAGGAAGTCATGAACCGAGGTGCCTTCTCGAAGGAACTCAGGATTGGACACGAGCGCGAAGTCCACATTACGTTTCTTGCCGGATGTTTCCTCTATGATCTCCCCAACGCGCTCGTTGGTGCCCGGAAGAACCGTGGAGCGTATGGCAATGATATGGAAACTCTCCTTGTGACGCAATGCCAGACCTATCTGGCGTGCCACCTCATGTATGTAGTCAAGGTTGAGATGGCCGTGTGGCGTGGAGGGGGTGCCCACGGCAATGAACGAGATATCAGTACCCGACACGGCTTCGGCAGCATCGGTGGTGGCATGCAACAGCCCCGCCTCATGTCCCTTGCGGCATAGCTCTTCTATGTCACGCTCTATGATCGTAGGGCGACCGGCATTTATGAGCGCCACCTTATCGGCAGAGACGTCGCAACCTACCACATTGTGCCCCATATGTGCGAAACAGGCGGCTCCCACACAGCCGACGTAACCAAGTCCGAAAATACTAATATCCATTATATCTGTCTTGAGCGATAAACAAAAACAATAAACAGCCGACGATCAGGCTGCAATGACGCATATCTCAGAGCTTCAGGGTAAGCATCTTCCATACCGTAAGGAAGAGGATCTTCACATCCAACCACAGGGAGAAACGATCAACATACTCCAGGTCGGCCCGCACCCGGTTTTCCATGTCCTTAATCGTGGGCGTGGCTCCCCTGAAGCCTTTCACCTGCGCATAGCCGGTAAGACCGGGGCGCATGTCGTGACGGCGCATATATCCGTCTATGCGAGGCGCGTAATAGTCGGTATGAGACAGCATGTGTGGTCTCGGCCCTATGACGGACATGTCGCCTATCACCACATTCCATAGCTGCGGCAGCTCGTCAAGGGACGACCGCCTCAGGAAACGCCCTATTCGGGTTATCCTCGGATCGTTGCCGGTGGCCTGGAGCGTATCCGCCTCCTGGTTTATATACATGGAGCGGAATTTAAGCATGTCGAATTCACGCCCTTTGTAACCGGTGCGTTTCTGCCTGAAAAATACCCCTCCGGGTGACGTAACCGCGATCCAGATAGCCAGGACAATCCACACGGGCGCCAACACCGCTAAGACCAGCAGTGCGAAGATCACATCAAATATACGCTTAATGACTTTCTGCATAAGGTATAGCAATTGCGTTTCAGTTGGCGGACTGGGACTACGGAAGCCCTGCATCGTGGGATGCTCCGGAGGCTGCAATATATTAACGTTAAAGAACTTTAATTATTGCATGTGCGCAATTCTTCTTTTTCTCTTTCATCAATAAAATGTAGCACATGCAATTCCCGTGGGACTTACACGTTATATATCCATGAAAAACACATGACGGACGTACATAAAAAAAGGGTAAGCTGACTACATCGCGCCGCTACGACCCCCTACCGTTGCTTCGATCAAGACCTGGCGGAGTTCAGGGGGAGCATGCCGTGTAGGACTTACCCGAATGCAAAGTTACAGCTTTTTTCCGTATTTGCAAAACAAAAAAGCCCTGTGAGCCGAAAAAGGAAGATTTGAGACATGGCACGCATGAGCATGCCACGCGTGGCAAGGGAGGGGAGGCTATTTGCCGAGGCGGAATGTAAGGGAGGTGACATCAGGAACGAAAGTGAGGGCACGGATAGCGCCTGATGCTGTGCGGGGTGAGGTGGACGTGTCATATACCGATCCGTTCTCCACGGTGAGACGGTAGGAATTGCCGTCCTTCACGGCATCCACCATGGCAAACGAAGGGGGCATGGATGGATCGTAAGTTGAAGCCAGACCTGAGAATGGTACCGAAGCGCCCGGGGCATGCTCCAAAGTGGCATGCCAGCGGGGAACTTCGGCCATTGCACCGGGTACCGGCCTGAGCGTGAAGTCGACCGTGGCGTCTGTAAACGTTATGACCATTTCAAGTGAATTGCTTTCAGGCTCGAAATCAGTACCCCGCTCCACAGGTATGTCGTCAAGGCTGCACACCTCGGCTTTGGATCCTTTCAGCTTGAGGCGACGGCTCCCACCGGAAGAAGGCGAGGTAAAGGAATAGCCGGCACTCTCCTCCTCTACCGGGACTATCATGGTCAAGCTTCCCTGAGCCGCCGCCATCCTGGGGCTGCCGAATCGCATTGGTCGTGTACCTCCTACCGGATCGTCTACACAGAACCGGATGCCGGCACGGATGCCGATGTCGTTCCAGTTCTCCCCGTCCATCACAGGCAGGGTGGCATATGCAGCGCTGCGCGACGTGCACGGCTCACGAAGCCATGGTTCTTCCACCGCCTCGTCAAACAGCCGGAGATCCTGCATGTATAGTTTTCCTTCTCCCCATCTCAACGCCATGCGATAGCAACGGGAAGTGAACCACATTATTCCGGCACCGGGGCCGTCGGCAGTCGAACGTTTCTCCACGGCGGCGAGGGCGGATGACGGCGTGACGGAATTCTGCATCCTGAATATGCGGGCGCTTTCCGGAAGCGTCTCCACACGTATGTCCCCCTTATATGCGAGCCGGGCGATCGTGGGAAGCTGACGCTCAAAGGCACGTGCCATATCTTCCCATGAGCACGCGCTTTCCTGCCCCAGAAGCATCCTCACCTCACCCAATGCAGGACTGTAAAGCATAGTCTGAAGCGTGCGCCGCCACCATGAGATATCCGCTCCACCGTCGGGAGAAGTGGGTTCGAACGTCACGGTGGGAGAGGATGTGCCGTCTGCCGTGTTACGCCCGAAAGCAAGCGGATCGACCGACGGAAAACGGAAGGAGACCACATCCAGGGCGTTACCGGAAGTTTGCGCCGGCATGAATGCATTGTTCCGCGAAGGATACCATGCCCCCTGATAATACCCGCCGGAAAACGAAGCCGGTGCCTCTTCTCCGGCATCGCGGTCGCGGCTCACGGCCACTGCCTCCACACGATATTTCTTGCGCATATATTCCAACGTATGGGCATCGACCAGAGGAGCACCCACTACACGGGGATATGCCCCGAAAATATCACGGAACCGTTTCATATACTCGTCCACAAGCCTTTCACGTTCCTTAGGTTTGTAACCGGCCGAAAGTATCAGACAAGCACGCGGATCCGTAGGCGATTTGCTATGCCATTTCAAACCGGCTGCCTCCGCATGAGGCTTGGTTATTTCCCACCACGCCCCAATCTCGTTTCCTTCGGGAAGCTGTTCCTTGAGCATTCTTTGATATGCTGTATCCACAAGCGCATCGAACCTCACCAACACAGTGCCCTTCAACCCATATTGCTTCATAAGATCCATCTGACGCACGGCACAGTATCTGAGGGCGCTGTCAGATGGAAGAGATGCATTGACCGACGCCTCTTCAGCAGGGGCGGAAGCGCGGATGACCTGTACGAGATTCACTATACGCGGTGTAGCAACTGCCGCATCTGCCCCGTACAACTGCCGGTATGCCGTCTGAAACAAAGCTCCCTCCATTCCTACCGGACTTGCATTATATGGAATCTCAAAACCAGCGACCTCCCAGACTATCTCGGATGCCAACGAGTCGGCACGCGACTTGAACCGCCCCTTCTCCAACCCGCGCAACGCAAAGAACAGATGCATTGTCGACAGCGAATCCAATGGTTGTATCGCCTGAGCGGCGCTCTCCCCTTTGTCCGCCAACTCGCTCCAAAGGGCTACCCAGCCGGCTTCACCGGCAGGAGCGCTTCCCCTACCGGCCGACGCATAATCGTAGTCGTGGTATCGCTTCGTTACGGGATCCACCATCAGCGCACGCATGCGCCTCTGGCGATCCGCAGCACGGCGATCCCAGAGCTTGTCTCCCTGCGCGGCAAGCTCACGCATGAAAAAAGCCATATTCCGTTCCAATCCATACATTACGGAATTATAGTCCACCGGTGCCACCGAGGAGGGGGATCCGCCTTCTGCCATACGCAAATTAAGGCCGTCCTGCGACGAAAAATTACGCATAAGGTAATCGTATTCCTTTTCCACCAATGGCAGCATCGCACGTAGGCATTCGCGATCCCCGGATGCCGCATACCAGTCGCGCACCATATGCGACAACATCGGCAAATAGGCAGGGACAACGGTGTCGGCAGGATAATACGCCGGGGTAAAACCATACCTCTGCACAAGCCGTCCCATCAGCTCCATGTTGTTGCGACTAAGCCATATGTCACCGTTGCGCAACAAGCCCGCATTTACGAAATACAGTTCCGGGAAAAGCACTTGACGCGCCGCAGACAGATTGCCACAGCGACTATAGGGGGTGTTGACAATGGTATCTTCCGCTACCGAATCCTGTCGAACCACGGCGAAACTCATGCGGTTCTCTATGTTGCGATGCAGCCGCAACTCGGCACGCGTGGGCTTGCGGGCACCAAGAAGCGCGTCGGCAACCTGCGCCGCCGACGAAAAACAGAGAAACGCCAGCAGAGACAACAGGGTCAATGTCAGTAATCGTATTCTTTGCATGATACAAATATAACACTTTCCCCGCATTTTTATCCCTGATGGCTCCCCGATTCTCCAAATCGCTAAGAAAAAACGCGAAAAATGCGAAACAACCCTCCACCAGTCCCGGCCTTCCCGTGCATACGGCATGTTGCACAACTCCGATCTTTTACCTACATTTGCCGCACACGAAACGAAATCAACGACACACAAGATGAGACAGATAATTACCGCCTTCATGGCGTTGGCATGCTTGTTGGCCTTTACCGGCTGCAAAGAGGATGACCCGGCACCTATAGTAACAGACCATGGCGGACTGATGGTGAAACTGAAACTTTCGTCAGGCAATACCGGGGGCATGAGGCCGTCGGAATACGAGACCTCCGGCCTTGACATAAACAACTTCGTGATCATATGCTGGGAAAAATCCGACCCGAAGATTTTCTACAGCATGGACTACGACCGCATGAACACGACCCCGCTGAGGCTTCCGGTGGGAGAATTCACCATGGAGGTTATGTATGATACCCTGACCGACGGCAGCGATCTGGTCTCCTACGGCACAAAGGACTTCACCATCCTCAAAGACCAGATAACCGAAGTCACCTACACCGTCACCACCCCGAAAAAGTAAACCCTCACCAAATATAACAAACAAAAAAGGCGATATGTCAATTTTGACACACCGCCTTTTTGCTTAATATGTATCGGGGATTATTCCTTCACTTCGGGAACGCCGGGTTCTACGCCCCACTGGGACTGAGCCAGACGGAGGTAGTTGTTGTAGCGCCAGCGGGCATTGGCCTTGGCTGCAGCGAACAACTCGGCTGCCTCGGCGGGATACTGCTTCATTACGGAAGCGTAGCGCACCTCGCCCTTGAGGAAGTTTTCGAACTCGTCCCAGTTGGGTTCCTTGCTGTCAAGCGAGAATGGGTTCTTGCCTTCGTTTTCGAGAGCGGGATTGTAACGCCAGAGCTGCCAGTATCCGCAAGCGACTGCACGTGCTTCCTCATCCTGCGAGTGACCCATACCCACTTTGAGGCCGTGGTTGATACAAGGTGAATAGGCTATGATGATGGATGGGCCATCGTATGCCTCTGCCTCGCGGATAGCCTTGAGGGTCTGCGCGTTGTCGGCTCCCATGGCCACCTGTGCAGCGTAAACGTAACCGTAGGTGGTGGCGATAAGGCCGAGATCTTTCTTGCGCACGCGCTTGCCGGCAGCGGCGAACTTGGCTATAGCGCCGATCGGGGTTGCCTTCGATGCCTGGCCGCCGGTGTTGGAATAAACCTCGGTGTCAAGCACGAGAACGTTGATGTTCTTGCCGGAAGCGAGTACATGGTCAAGACCGCCGAAACCGATGTCGTATGCGGCGCCGTCGCCGGCGATAATCCACTGCGAACGCTTCACGATGAAGTTCTTGAGAGCCACGATGCCGTTGCAGATCTCGCAACCGCAAGCCTCGCAAAGGGGCACAAGGGTCTCGAACACTTCGCGTGTTGCCTTTGCGTCGTCGCGGTTGTCAAGCCACTTGCGAGCCTGTTCCTTTATCGCGTCGGAGCAGGAAGCGCATTCGGTGGCGCGCTGCATGAGGTCGGCAAGACGGAGCTGCATCTTCTCGTTGGCGATCGTCATACCGAGACCGAACTCTGCGAAGTCCTCGAACAGGGAGTTAGCCCATGCGGGGCCGTGCCCACGGAAATTGGTGGTGTATGGTGTAGAGGGAACGGAACCGGAGTAGATGGAGGAGCAACCGGTGGCGTTGGCAACCATCTCATGATCACCGAAGAGCTGGCTGATGAGTTTCACGTAAGGTGTCTCGCCGCAACCGGAGCAAGCGCCGGAGAATTCAAAGAGCGGTGTGGCGAACTGGCTGTTCTTCACATTGGCGGTGATGTCCACGAGATCCTGCTTGGATGCCACGGACTTCACGCAGTAGTCCCAATCCTTCTGCACCTCAAGCTGTGTCTCGAGGGGCTTCATCGCGAGAGCCTTCACGCCCTTCTTGCCGGGGCATACGTCAACGCAGTTGCCGCAGCCGAGGCAGTCGAGCACGTCCACAGCCTGCATGAAGCGCATGCCGGTGAACTGCTTGCCGATGGCAGGGATGGTGTCGTTCTCGCCGAAGGGAGCCGCCTGCATCTCCTTCTCGTCAATAAGGAACGGACGGATGGAAGCGTGAGGACATACATATGCGCACTTGTTGCACTGGATACAGTTCTCTTCGATCCATTCGGGAACGAAAGCTGCCACGCCGCGCTTCTCGTAAGCGGCGGTACCGTTGTCCCATGTGCCGTCGGGACGGTCGGCGAAATCGCTGACCTTGAGGAGGTCGCCGTCCTGTGCGTTGATGGGTCGCACGATCTTGTTGATGAACTCGGGATCGTCGTTGGGAGCTGGAGCCTCTACTGCGAGCTGCGACCAAGCGGGATCAATGTCGAGTTTCTTGTACTCGCCGCCACGGTCTACGGCAGCATAGTTCTTGTCTACGATGTCCTGACCCTTCTTGCCATAGCTCTTGACGATGAACTTCTTCATCTGCTCTACGGCGAGATCCACGGGGATCACCTCGGTGATGCGGAAGAACGCGCTCTGGAGGATGGTGTTGGTGCGGTTGCCCAGCCCAATCTCCTGTGCGATCTTGGTGGCGTTGATATAATATACGGTGATGTTATGGTCTGCGAAGTATTTCTTGACCTTTGCGGGGAGGTTCTTGGCAAGTTCCTCACCTTCCCAGATGGTATTGAGAAGGAATGTGCCGTTGTCGCGCAGACCGCGGGTCACGTCATACATATGCAGGTATGCCTGTACGTGGCAAGCCACGAAGTTGGGGGTGTTTACCAGATATGTGGAACGGATGGGCGCGTCGCCGAAACGGAGGTGGGAGCAGGTGAAGCCTCCCGATTTCTTCGAGTCGTATGCGAAGTAGGCCTGGCAATACTTGCTGGTGTTGTCGCCGATGATCTTGATGGAGTTCTTGTTGGCACCAACCGTACCGTCGGCACCGAGGCCGTAGAACTTGGCCTCGTATGTGCTCTTGTCGCCAAGGGCGATCTCTTCGGGAAGGGGAAGCGAGGTGAATGTAACGTCGTCCACGATGCCCACTGTGAAGTGATCCTTGGGCATGGGGAGAGCGAGGTTCTCGAACACGCCGATGATCTGTGCGGGTGTGGTGTCCTTTGAAGCGAGACCGTAGCGACCGCCAACGATAAGCGGGGCGTTCTCCTTGCCATAGAAGCATTCCTTGACGTCAAGGTAGAGAGGTTCGCCGTTTGCTCCCGGCTCCTTCGTGCGGTCAAGCACGGCGATGCGCTTGGCGGTGGCGGGAACCGCTGCGAGGAAGTGCTTTGCCGAGAAGGGACGGTAGAGGTGTACCGACACCAGACCGACCTTCTCACCCTTGGCTATGAGCGAGTCGATGGCTTCCTGAGCGGCCTGTGTAACCGAACCCATGGCGATGATCACGCGATCAGCATCCTCGGCGCCGTAGTAGTTGAACAAGCCGTATTTGCGACCGGTTATTTCCGAAATCTTGTTCATGTATTCCTCCACTACCTCAGGCACGCGATCGTAGGCGGTGTTGCAAGCCTCGCGGTGCTGGAAGAAAACGTCGCCGTTCTCAGCCATGCCGCGCGAAACGGGAGCCTGCGGAGTTAGACCGCGCTGACGGAAACGCGCAAGCGCCTCACGGTCAAGCAGAGGAGCGATATCCTCCTGTTCCATGGTCTCTATCTTCTGGATCTCATGCGAGGTGCGGAATCCGTCGAAGAAGTTGACGAAAGGTATCGAAGACTTTATGGTAGCGAGGTGAGCCACTCCGGCGAGATCCATCACCTCCTGCACCGAACCTTCGCAAAGCATTGCGAAACCGGTCTGACGCACCGACATAACGTCCTGATGGTCACCGAAGATGCTAAGCGCATGGGAAGCGAGTGTACGTGCCGAAACGTGGAACACGCAGGGAAGCTGTTCACCGGCGATCTTGTACATATTGGGGATCATCAGAAGCAGACCCTGCGAAGCTGTATAGGTAGTGGTGAGGGCACCTGCCTGAAGCGAGCCGTGAACGGCACCTGCGGCACCGCCTTCAGACTGCATCTCCTGCACGAGCACTGTCTCACCGAAGATGTTCTTTCGGCCGGCAGCAGCCCATTCGTCAACGTATTCCGCCATCGTGGATGACGGAGTGATGGGGTAAATTGCGGCTACTTCGCTGAACATATACGAGATATGGGCAGCAGCCTGATTACCGTCACACGTCAGGAATTTTTTTTCTTTACTCATAACTGTAATTACATGTATTATGTGTTGTTATAGTTTAACATAACGTAAACCAACCCGACCGTATCGGAACTGCATTCCGACACAATCCTTTCTAATGCGCGAAGTTACTCATTTTTTTCGAGTTAAAGCGCATTCCCCGTTCACTTTTTTAGTAATCTTTGCCGTAATTAACTTATAACCCGAAACGCGCGAAACCTTGTGCGCAATGCCCCTACGCATTCGTGAGACAACCTGCAAGCATACCACACGACACGGCACCAAAGCACATGGAATGCATGAACAAGATGAGAGGAACGCCATATTACAATGAAATGGATTTCCGGTTGTTTTTGGTGTTGTTTTTCGCGTTGTACAACGTAATTTCGGGCATATACGCAAATAAAAAAAGGGCGTCATCGCGACGACCTTTTTCCTTTAAACCTTTATCTTAATCTAATACTATGAAAAACACACATGCAAAGGAAGTCATTTCTCCCGACATACACAAGCATTCTGCCATCCTATTAACATCTTTTCACTATAAATCCGGCCGTTTTATCCAAAATTTGGAAAAACTGACAGAATGAAATGTTAAATCCAGCCGATATACTCCTTGAATTTGTTGTTTTACCACAATGCTGCATTGTCTATACAACAAACCAACGACGGTCTCACCCCTTATAGGCAGTATAGATCGTGCATGTGCCAAAAGTCAATGGCAGGAGCGAGGTTTTTCCAAGACCCGCTTCCTCCATGATTTCAAGCATTCGTTTGCCCTGCGGCATTGCCGCAATGGAGGCCGGGAGATATGAGTAGGCCGAAGTGTCACTGCTTATCAACCTGCCCACAGCCGGAATCACCACTCCGGAATAGAACCTGTAGAGAGGATTGACCAGACGCCCTTTCGGTACTGACAGCTCTATTACGCAAAGCATCCCATCTGGACGGAGCACACGCGCCATCTCCCGGTAGCCTTTTGCCAGATTCTCGAAATTGCGGACACCATAGGCCACAGTGACACAATCGAAGGTGGCATCCCCGAAAGGAAGACTCAGACAGTCGGCCTTGCGCATGTCAATGCGGGAGGAGAGACCGGACTTGGACACCTTTGCCCGACCTATGCCAAGCATCTGCTCGGAGAGGTCAATGCCCGTCACATGCACGCCCGGAATCTCGCGTGCGATCTTTATGGCAAGATCCCCGGTACCGGTAGCAACGTCAAGCAGCGTCTTCGGCAACGTCTTTCCGACCATCCTGACAGCCCTGGCACGCCATAGCTTGTCTATGCCGAAGGTCATAGCACGGTTCATGAAATCGTAGGCCGGCGCGATGGAGTCAAACATCTCCTCCACCTGCTCCGTCTTGGAGCGGGCGGCATCATATGGCTTTATGTCTTCAGGAGCTAGCAAGAATAATTAGGAATTAGTAATTAGGGGATCAGAGGAATCAGAGATATCAGAGACATTAGAGACATTAGAGACATTAGAGACATTAGAGACATTAGAGACATTAGAGGGATCAGAGGAATCAGAGTTATCACCACAAGCGCCTTTCTTAATTCTTAATTTCTTAACTTCTCATTCCTAAAACCCTTGTATTCTTGCTTGACTTCTCCTGCTCTAACTTCTTACTTCTATTTAAGCTGTTCGAGGACGTTGGCGGCGATGCGTTCCTCAAGGTTTTCCTCGGGAGCCTTCACGAACTTGCGGCCTGTGATATGCTCGTAAAGTTCGATATAGCGCTCCGAGACCTCTCGGCAGAATTCCTCGGTCATCTCGGGCACCTGCTGTCCCTCCTTGCCCATGAAACCATGGTCTATAAGCCACTGGCGCACGAATTCCTTGGAAAGCTGACGTTGCGCCTCACCCTTCTCAAAACGCTCCTCGTAGCCGTCGGCATAGAAGTAACGGCTCGAGTCCGGGGTGTGGATCTCGTCAATGAGAATCACCTTGCCGTCGCGCTTGCCGAACTCATATTTCGTGTCCACAAGGATCAGCCCCTTTTCAGCGGCCATGGCGGTGCCACGTGCGAAAAGCGCACGGGTATAAGCCTCCATCTGTTTGTAGTCCTCTTCGCTGACGAGTCCCTGGGCGATGATCTCCTCACGCGAGATGTTCTCGTCATGTCCCTCGGCGGCCTTTGTGGTCGGGGTGATGATCGGTTCCGGGAACCGTTCGTTCTCACGCATGCCGTCGGGAAGCCTTACCCCGCACAGCTCGCGGTTTCCGGCGGCATATTCGCGCCATGCGCTGCCGGTGAGGTATCCGCGTATGATCATTTCCACCGGGAAGCCCTCGCAACGGTATCCCACGGTGACCATGGGATCAGGAGTGGCAAGGCGCCAGTTGGGCACGATGTCAGCGGTGGCCTCCAGAAACTCCGAGGCGATCTGATTCAGAACCTGCCCTTTGTAAGGTATCCCCTTGGGAAGAATTACGTCGAAAGCCGAGATGCGGTCTGTGGCCACCATCACAAGGAGGTCGTCACCTATGGAATACACGTCTCGCACTTTGCCATGATACACTGCGGTCTGACCCGGAAAATTGTAGTCGGTCTTCAGTAAGGTTGCCATTGAAGAATAATTAGTGATATGGGTATGTATTGGTTTATTGCATCTGTTGGGGTTGCCCGTCCTCCTCCTTGGGGATGGATTCCTCCAAAAGTTTCTGCTGCTCGTCGAAAGCCTGATATGCCTCCACGATGCGTTGCACAAGCTGATGGCGCACGATGTCCTTCTTGCCGAACTCCACCTTGCCGATACCGGGAATGCCCTTCAGTATGCGCAACGCCTGGATAAGCCCCGAGTTCACTGATCGGGGAAGGTCTATCTGTGTGGCATCGCCGGTGATGATCATCTTGGCATTGACACCCAGACGGGTAAGGAACATCTTGATCTGATGGGTAGTGGTGTTCTGTGCCTCGTCGAGCACTATGACAGCGTCATTGAGGGTGCGACCGCGCATGAAGGCAAGGGGCGCGATCTGGATCACCTTTGTCTCCATGTATTCCTTCAGCTTCACCGCCGGAATCATATCCTCCAGGGCATCATAGAGCGGTTGGAGATAAGGATCTATCTTGTCCTTCATGTCGCCGGGGAGGAAACCGAGCTTCTCACCGGCCTCCACTGCCGGGCGGGAAAGTATGATCTTCTTGACCTCCCGGTTCTTCAGGGCTTTCACCGCGAGGGCGATGGCCACATAGGTCTTGCCCGTGCCGGCAGGCCCCAGAGCGAAAGTAAGGTCGTTCTGCCTGAACGCCTCCACGAGCTTGAACTGGTTGGGAGTACGGGCGGAAATCGGCTTGCCGTTTACCCCGTATATTATGACGCTCCCTTCGGAGCTTCCCCCTGCCGCAGGCTTGTTCCCTTTGATGATGTCCAGGATCACATCCTCGGTGAGCTTGTTATATTTGGCGCAATACGCCTCCAGCTCCTTGATCTTCTTCTCAAACTCCGAGGTTTCCGCGTCGTCCCCTATGACCTTTATTACTGACCCCCGCGCTCCCATACGCAGCTTTGGGAAAAGATTGCGTATCAGGTGCATGTTGGCATTGTTGACACCATAGAAACTTACCGGATCGGCGCTGTCTATTATAACGATTCTCTCAATCATCTGTTGTCTGGGAAAACTGTGCAAAGATACTAATTTTATTTTTAACAATATAACACATTTCCCCCATAAAAGGTTAACGCCACACCCATACCCCTTGCCGAAACCTACCCAACCAAATGCGAAATACGCCCTTGTATTTTGCGACAGGGTCAGGAGCCGAGGAATTTGCGGCGCAGCATCACGAAACTCCACATGGCGGCGACAACGGCGAGCGGAAGCGCCCAATAGGGGTGACCCGCAAGAGCTAATACGACCGTGGGAACCACGAAAAGAAACGCCAAGGAAAGGAGTGCAACCACGGAGCCACGCAGGACAAGACCGTAGCGATGGCGGTAGACATACCATACCATGCCGGTATATATAAGATACCACAGGACGTATGCGCACCCCAAGCCGACAAAGCCCAAATAACGGTAAAGGAGCATGCTAAGCAGGAGGTTGACAAGACCCGACGAAATTTCCGTGACCAGGAACGTGCGCCCGTCTCCACGCGCCAGGATCACCATCCCCAGACACCATGACACCCCTTTGAGGAGGGTGCCACCCCCGGCCAGGACGACAAACGGGAGCACAGGAAGGAAATCGCCGGAATAGAACAGCCTGACAAGCATCGGGGAAAGCGCCACAAAAAGGCTCAACACGCCGGCAAGGCAGATGGTTATGATGAACAACTGGTTGGAAACCATAAGCTCCGTGCGGCGCAGGGAGTGGGAATGAGCCGACAACCTCGGCAGATACTCCATGGAAAGCGCCGCAAAGACCAGCGAGCCGTAACGGTTGACCAGTGTAACACCTGCCTGATAATATCCCACTACCGTCTCGTCGGCGACCATGTTAAGATAAGCGAGAAACAGATACGTCACGCCGTAGTTCACCACCCCCATCACGGTAAGGTACATGCCGAAAGTCACGAGCTTCTTGCCCATCTCCAGGTTGCGCCTCAGGCGCATGTCCTCGATCTCAGGAACGGCCACCTTCTCCCTGTAAAGCCCCAGCGCGATCCACGAACAGACGGCATAGGCGATAATGGATGGTACTATGCTGTCAAGCCTCCAGAAGTAGAACATGGGGATGGAGACCAGAAAACCGCCCAAGCTCCCGATCATGGAGCAGCGAGCCAGCTTGCGGAAGCGCCTCAACCCTTGGAACACCGCTGTTTCGGCATTATTGAGCGAGAGGAGGAACACCGCCATGGCAAGCCACGCGAACGCCCACCACCAACCACCGTCGCCAAAGGATACGCGGCTGAGCAAAGGCGCGAAGCAGAGTGTGAGCACCGCTCCCCCGATGCCGAGGCAGAACGCCGTGACACGTACCGCCCTCACGATCCGTGGCACCGAGGCATGGTCTGCACGACCCAACTCACGCACAGCGCTCGGACGCAACCCCAGCTGCACCACAAGGCTTATCATCTCAAGGGCGCTGTTGAAGATGCCGAACAGGGCTATACCCACAGGGCCTATCCAGAGCGCCACCAACTTTGCACGCAACACGCTGCAAAGGATGTTGACCGTCTGGAGGCTTCCCACCAGACCCGCTACTTTCATTATACCCCGGTTGACCGCCCTGCTGCTACCCATGACACTATCTTATTTCTATGATTTCACCATCAATGGGATACCACAGGTATCCGGTAACATCGTCATGACCGGCACGCCGCAAAAGATCCACATAGCGGCTCACCTGCCGGCGGTAACGGTTTTCATGCCGCTCACCGAACTTGTAATCTATCACATGTACCGATCCGTCGGGAAGCCATACCACCCGGTCGGGACGGCGCACTCCCTGTGCGTCGGTCACGCTGCGCTCGGTCACCATCCTTGCGTAATCCTCAAACCACGGACGCACACGCTCGTCGGCAAGAGCCTTCTCAAGGATCAGGCGGCAATCCTCACGCTCCACGGTAGAAATGCGATAACGATAGGCCGCCCGCGAAAGCGCGCGGTCAAGATCGCCGGTATGAGCCACGCGGCTCAGCACTTCATGAAGGAATATACCCTTGTGCCGCTCATTGGCCATGTCAAACTCCACAAGATCCTCGTAATCGGTGGAGGCGCATATTTCCGAACGCTCGTTTATGAAATATCGGTCAAGTGCACCGGCATACATGTCGTCGGCCGACAATCCGCCATCGCAGTTGCCATCGGCTTTATCCGCCTTTGGTGATTCATCATCCGAGCATTCCGCCGCTTTTTCCAAGGAGGTGGGTGCGCCATACTCGAAGACCATCCCTATCCCGTCCTCCTCACGCAGCATCGGGGCGAGAGAAAGCAGATACCGTTCCCCGCCTTCCGGCACGATCAACCTGTGCACACCTTCCTCGTCAAGCGAAGAGATACTGTCAAACAGACAATTCCCGACAGAATCATCATCAAGAAACGGCTTGCCGGAGTAATCGTCCACATAGATGCACAGCTCGCGCACGGCACGGGTAAGAGCCACATAAGCCACATTCAGCGCATCGGTCTTCTGCTCGACGAGCCACCCCCTACCTTCCGTCGCAAATGCCGGAAGCTCAAGAAGAGACTTAAGGTTGGGCAACGGCAGCATCGGTGGGATCAACCGTGGATCTATACCCGGGAGATGATTGGCGCCAAGGGAAAGCCATGAAATGCTCTTCCTATGCGGAGGGCGATGGTAGCTGACCATGTCAAAGGAGAAACCGGGAACATGCACGCAGTTGAACTCCAGCCCCTTTGCCTTGTGGATCGTCATCACGCTTATTGCATCCAACCCCTCGGGAGACTGCACGTTGGTGCGTACCCCCACGCGATCCCACCATTCAAGGAAAGTGCTCACCGTATTCTCCCCGTCCTCACTGAAATCAAGCACTATGTCCTGAAAAGCCGTTATGAAGGCGTTTTCCCTGCATCGTGTCTCAGGAGAGAGGAAACGGTCGATTATACGGTCGGTCATGGCCAACAATGTGGGACTGTCCATGGCCGCGAGATAAGATATGTCGCGGTCTATGCGCTTCTGCAGGTCATCCATTCCGGTAGCAAATTCCGGCGACGTGGCAGCCACCGCTGCCTCAAGCGCCTCGCTGTCGGTAACGGGACGCATGCCCCCCTCCCCGTCAGGCACCATTTCATGGCGCGACAACTCAAAACGATGGATGAGCCTGTAACGACGATATGCCGCATTGGCTCCGGCATCACTCTCCATCCCGGTGCCGAGTTCCGGCTCGCTGACGATGCGTAGCACGTTCACTATCAGCTTCACTGCAGGAGACATCCCCACCGACATGGAGTCAGCCGACATGATCTGCAAACGTCCGTGGTGCCACCAGGGGTCGTTGTCCATGACATCCATCAGGTAATGGATGATCTCCTGCCCGGCTTTCACCCACCTTACCAACACAGCAATGTCCTTGGGACGGTAACCCGCATCCAACTGACGACTTATCTCTTCCTTCAACAGACGGAAATGGCGGGGATAACGGGAGTCGAATCCCTCTTCCACCGCAGCGGCACACTGATCCGGTGCCTCCTGTCCGGCATTCTTGCCAGACAGGAAAAATGCCTTTACGTAACCCTGCATGGAGGCGTGGGATGCCGGGAACATCTGCACCAACCCACCATACGTGCGACTTACCGCATCTCCTCCCAACCCTGCGTCAAGGAGATGCGCCATGGATGCGAATACCGAATTGTTGAACATCACCACGGCAGGAGCACTGCGCCAGTTGCAGTTCTCCTCTATGCGCATGCCCCTCAGTTCCACGGCATCGTCAAAGCGTGCGTGGACGATTTTTTCCACCTTCTCCCCAAGAAGCTGCGGATCGGAATTGCGGAAACGGTAGATGCACTGCTTCTCGTCGCCGATGATAAGATTGTCGCTCCCATGGCTCAGGCTCTCGAGCACAAGCGGTTTGAGGTTCTCCCACTGCATCAACGACGTGTCCTGGAACTCATCTATGAGATAATGATGTATGGCCGTACCCATCCGTTCATAAATGAACGGTGTCTCATCCTCCGCTATGATGCGATGGAGAAGATCGTTGGTGTCTGACAGCAGCAATGTGTCGTTGTCCTTCCTGTATTCCTCCAAGAAACGCTGCACATGACCGAACAGCCCGAGATAATACACCCATTTCAGCAACGCCTCATACAGGTCGTTACGCTCCAGATAACGGGCGATGGCATCAAAGGCACGCTCCGCAGCGACCACAGTCGCATCAAGAAGAGGCGATTTCTTCGAGGGCTTCTTGAACGCGTACATCGGATCCGAGAGATTTTCCCTAAAAGTCTTTGTCAGCTTTCCGAACTCCCCTGCCGCCGCATTCCCGATGGCAGTCAGCACATTGGCCTTGATCAACGGATCCTCGGTGGCAATAAGAGCACGCGCACCGTCCACCGCACCCTCACGTAGGGCGGAAAGCTCCGCGCTGTCAGGCGAAAGGCAACGGGAGAAATCCACGATGCGCTGAGGATCTTCCAGATACTCGTTGATCCGTGCACTATTCATGCGGTATTTTTCCGAGAAGAAGAGCCTCATGCTGTCCACAAGGTCGCCAAAAAGACCTGATCCCTTGGAAAACAGATTGAAATTGCTCCCCGACTGTGCGAGATTGGCGAGATAACGCCGCAGCCACATCATAAGGGAACGGCGATGGCGCTCACGCTCCTCGTCGCCGCGTTCGGCAAAATCTATCTTTATCGATCCGAGCATCTGCCCGACAGCCACCTCAAGCGGATAACGGTCATCCAGTTCCAACCCGTGTGTGGGGGAAAGGTCAAGCTCACGCGTAAAGGTATTGAGGACGCGCTGGAAAAAGCTGTCTATGGTGCTGACATTGAACCAGGAGAAGTTGAAGAGCAGATCCTGCAACGCTTTGCGTGCATGCAAGGCCAACGTATCCCTGTCAGTATCAAACTCCCGGATGAACTCTGCCTCATAAGGACTTGTGACACCGGGGAAATTGCCGGCAAGAGTAGCAAGCTCGTTGATGATACGGTTTGTCATCTCCTCCGTGGCCTTGTTCGTGAATGTCACGGCAAGGATCTGCCCGTGAGCTTTAGGCTTACCATAGCCATAAGCCGACATGGGGCGCAACCTGTAGCGTCCCTTCCCCTCCCCTGCGGCGACTTTCTCGCCGAGCAGCAATTTCAGGTATTGCCTCGTGAGGGTATATGTCTTGCCGGAACCGGCAGATGCCTTATGGATCTGGAGCACGGAGTTAGAAGTAAGAAGTTAGAGCAGGAGAAGTCAAGCAAGAATACAGGAAATTGAGAAATTAAGAAAAAAGAAATTAAGAAATCCGGTTGATTCCTCTGATATCTCTGATTCCTCTGATCTCAAAAAAATTTCTAATTGCTAATTGTCTTTAATTGCCTGATAGCCTTCGCGGAGGATTTCCGGGGATGAGGAGTCGGAGAGGTCGATTATGGCCGTGGGACGTGCCTGTGCGTCACCAGCATCCACGAAGGCATCCACCTGATGCTCAAAATGCATTATCACCTCATCGGGATGCTCAAGCTCGTCGGGAAGAGCATCGTCCCATATGGCGGAGGTGCTAAGCAACGGATTTCCAAGCTCCTCGGCAAGCCGACGGGCGACGGCACTGTCGGGCACGCGCACACCGGCCTCCTTTCTCCCCTTGAAGGCCTTGGCCAGACGCGGGGAAGCCGGCAACACGAAAGTGAAAGGCCCCGGCAAATTAGCACGCAGTATGCGGAAGGCATCGTTGTCAATGCGGGCATACTCACTCGCCTGCGATATGCCGGAACAGACCATGCTGAGTCTCTGACGCGCCGGATTTATATCCTTTATCTTGCACACACGCTCCACCGCACGGTTGTTCAGCGCGTCGCACCCTATGGCATAATAGGAATCAGTGGGATAGATCACCACTCCACCGTCGCGCAACAGCTGCACAATCTCATCTACATAGCGGTCGTTGATGCTCGACTCATACATCCTGTAAGTTTTCATGGCCTCGTTTATCGTGTTTGCTCAAATTATCCTTGCCTTGAAGCCCATTGCAGAAAGAGCCTCGAGCACCTGCTGGCGCTTGTCACCCTGAATGAGTATCTCACCTCCGCGAGACGATCCTCCCGTGCCGAGTTTCTGCTTCAGACGCGCGGCAACAGCGGCCACCTCGTCATCGCCGAAAGTGAATCCCGCCACAATGGTAGCGGCTTTCCCCCTGCGGTTCTTCTTGTCAAGTATTATGTCAAGTCGCGGCTGAGTACCGGGCTCATCTTGCGGCAGGGATGCTTCCTCAACAGGAGCTTCGTCACCTCCGGGAAGTGTCTCTCGCAACGACTCAAGCGATTTCATCCAGTCATTTGCCATGGCAATGAATTAATTTTGTTAACCGACTTAGGGTTTATAATATCAAGGGATCAATGCAGCTCCATGGGGAGATCACCCTCCTCGAAGAAATCCTCCTCGGAAAGATCCACGGGATTGTCTATGCTCACGGTGATGCGCCGCAACAGCTCGAAATGGCGCTGTTCCTCCAGCGGAAGTGCGGCAGAAAAGCTCCTTAGGGAATCTGCTGAAACCTTATAGGCATATTGCAGGCATTGAGCCGCCACAGCCACATTCTCATCCTCGTTGCGATGGTCTGACAACTCCATGAACAGCAAGGCAAGTGCACCCGCCTGACGCTCATCCATAGCCACGGTGTCTTCCGCAGAAATATATGCGGCGAGATTGTCGCAGACAGTCTGTGCATAACCGTAATCCTTCAAGGCCATGGCCTCGGATGCGTCTGCCAGACGCTCGTCCACGGTTCCCTTATCCACGCCGCATGACACGGCCATAAGCAGGAAGACAAATGACACCAAGGCACCAAACGCTTTCAATAAGGGGTGCATATCGTTTTTATTATATCTCATAGTACAATGTATGTTCATACCAATCCTCAATCCATCCTACGGTGATAGTCGTAGATGATGCCTCCGCGCTCAAGACGCAACGTGGTTTCATCATAATGTCTTATAGGCCATGACACGTGCTCGGACACATTGCCGACAAGCGCCGGATCCCCCTCCTCAATCGCAATGCTTGATACATCGTTGTCTATCACGAGGGAATCGTTGCGCACATGCCACACTCCCTCCACACTGAAGGACAACTCACCCGGACGTATCGCCCGGACGACAGCCGTATTGCCCTCCTCAAGCTCAAGCAAAGGATGTGTGTCGCTTACGGCAGAAATGTAATATTTGCCTATCATGGCCTTTTCCTGATCGGTCATGCCGCCACAGGAACCCAACAGCAACATCACCCCACCGGCTACAGCCATATATAACTTTCTCATTTTTGATTCATTTTATACGTTCGTCCTCCCAAACGGGCACAGCATTACCTATACAAAGGTAACAATCCTCCGGCAAATATACAAAAATTAGAAGTAAGAAGTTAGAGCAGTAGAAGTAAAGCAAGAAATCAAGAAATTTAGAAATTAAGAAAAAAAGAAATTGAGAAAACAAGAAGTGATTGAGGGAATCAGAGGCATCAGAGACATCAAAGAGATCAGAGCTATCAACTGAATAGCCGGCTAAAATTCTTGTATTCTTGCTTGACTTCTCCTGCTCTAACTTCTTACTTCTCCCCCTCTTCCCCCATAAGCCACAGCCCCCGCAGGACGATCG
>CAJTYH010000007.1 GCA_910583675.1 uncultured Muribaculaceae bacterium | reverse complement strand
TGGAGGCTTTTTTTATGTAGTGGCGTTAACACTTGTTATTAAACACCCTCTAAGACATTTTTACCTGCATGTGCGGGCATATGCCACAAGCGGCGTGCCGGATTTTTTGTGGATTCCGGCACACCGCTTGTCTGGTGTAATGATAAGGTAAGCCCTTACCTTATGGTCGCTTTTGCAGAATGAGAAACTGTCTTGATTATGTAGATACCGGGTGCAAGGACATGGCTTTCTCCGGCGGCGCATTCCGAGACAAGGATCCCCGCAGGGGTATAGATGCTGAATGGCACAGTTGCGCTTATCCGGTCGCCTACAATGGTTATAGGATTGCTTCCCTCGGCAGAAACCTCCTCTATCCCGGCCTTTTCGGGACTGAACATGAGGCGCATGTCGGGTCGCATATCCTGAGAACTGTAACCGAAGGACGCATCAGGATCAAATGCAGGATCTTCCTCGTAGGAATGTGAGTCGAAGATGGAACAATCGTTGTGGCTCTCGTCGTATCCGTAGCTGCCCCGGAATGCGATCCCGCTGTTGTTCGTCGTGGATTTCTGTTTGTGAACCATGACAACCAGATTGCGACCGGTGTAGGTGTAAGGTGACTGGAATGTGAAATCAAGGCTCTCGCTTCCGGCGAGGATGTCGGAAGAGCCGTTGAAGACTTCAGTAAGCTGTGATGCCGGGATGGCACCTCCCGTCAAGTCGGCAAGATCTGTCTCTCCTACCCATACTTTGAAGGGTACTTGCATGTAACTGTTCGTGCACAGGTTGAGCGGGAATGAAATGGCTGAGAGCTGCAGGTTCTTGCCGTCACCGACCTCCTCGGCAGGTATTACGATCTGGGATATGGATTCAAATCCGAAGAAAGATGCGGGGAGCACATAGAGGTTGGTGGCCTGTTCATCTGATGCGAAAAGGTCTATGAACTTGGAGCCGGCGGCCAGAACCTTCTGCGTCTGCACGGACGATACGTTGTTTGCCGGATCGTTGTCTGCCTCGTAGTTGACTTTGGCGCATATCTCCAGATCCCCGTCTGACGCAGGGGTGTATTCTATCGTGAAACTTGCAGATGCTGCGGAGGGTATCTCCGTGCCGTCAATCGTGGCCAGTGTGTTGCCTCCCGCAACGAGGGAGATGCTGTATCCTGAGGCTGAATGTGTGCCCTTGTTCCTCACGGTCACTTCATACCGGCAGGAGGTGCCGGCTACTGCTACCGAAGGCGCGTTGAATGATGTCACCTCAAGGTCATGCTCAAGGCGTGCGGTAGCCTTGATGTCGGCTTCCCAACCGGGTGCGCTTTCAATGAGGTCTGAGTAGAACAGGAAGGTGAGGCATCCGTCTTCCGTGGATGATTCTATGTGGGCAAGCCCTGCAGGAAGGGTGGTGGAGGCGAATTTGCCGATCAGGCGTTCATCGTCCGTTCCCCGTCCGTCATATATGCTGAGATAGTCTCCATAGGTCTCCACGTTGAACTTGGTGAAGTCTACGGAAATAAAGGCGTTTTCAACGGCTGGGGCTACCACAAGGGTATATTTACGGGAGTTGTAGTAATTGGCATCGGGGCCGCCCTCGTCGTAGAACTTGTATTCTATTCCGGGTTGGAGTGCCGCTTCTCCGTCCTCCATTATTACCCAGGCCGACGGTTTCACAAGGACGTTTTCAACGGTGGCAGGGGTTCCCAAACCAGCGGAAGCCTTGGGGGTGACGGTGTAGGAATAGCGCCCGAACGGCACTTCGTCCTCATATGACAGTTGCGTGGCTGGGATGTCTGCTACGATCTGGCCATTTCGGCTTATCTCGTATCCAATGATGCCGGATGGGTCAAATACCCCGCCTGTGGCTCCGGCCTCCGGGGCGAGCCATGAGAGGATCGCTTTGCCGTCGCCCGATTCTACCCGGAAGCCCTTGACGGCTCCCGGCAGATCCTGACCTATGCGGAGGGTCAGTTTTCTGGAGTCGCATCCGCCACGCCCGGCACTGTTGTATGGGATTATTTCATAGCTGTACTCCTTGTCGGGGACAAGGTTCTCGTCTACGAATGTGCCTTCCTTCCCCATAAGCTCGGCGGATGCCTTTATATCGGCAATCTCTTCTCCGTCGCGTCGTATGATCACACCGTCAAGCGTCTGCAACGGTTCGCCCTGGGCGGTTGCCACGGGGTATGTCCAGGAGATGGAAGCCGAAGTGAGCGCACCGGTGCCTTTCACGTCTGTTACACGGTCGGGAGCGCCGACAGGGACGTTTATGTATGGGATGAAGAGCGATCCCATGCTCGAAAGCTCATTCTTGCCAATGGGTGCTATCTCGGTGGCTTTTCCGGTCTCCACGTCAATGGTGTACAGCGTGTAGTCGCCGTTGTTTGCCCAATAGAGGATGCCGCTGGAGTAGTCGAACGCCATTGTCTGGTCGAATGCGGCATCTACGCCAAGCGCTCCCACGAGTGTTAAGGCTCCATTCTCAGGGTTGATCCTGTAAAGTTTGTCGGAGGAGGACACGCCATAGAGGGTTCCGTCGATGGAAGCCGCTATGGCAAGCATGTAAACATCCTCGCCGGCATCTGTGAATTTTCCTATGAGTTCGCTTCCTCCGGTCTGGGGATTGAATTCCGCGAGCCATGAGTTGCCTGAACGTATGCCGAAGACTTTGTCCGTGGAATAGTCGTAGGTGAGGTCTATCATCTTCGCACCTCCCTTTGCAATGAGGGTACGCTCCCCGGTGTTCATGTCTATCTCATACAGGCCGTCCACAGAGGATGAGGTGCCTTTTACTATTGCCTGTCCATACCAGTGGTAGTTGTGATAGAAACCTCCGTAAACCACTCCCATGTCGGAGCAGTCTGCTATGTGCACGGCATCTGATGGATTCGCGGAGTCAAAGTGGATTGGGCCGCGAAATGGGGTGTCGGTCATGGGCTCCCATGTCTGATAGCCGTATATCTCCACGGCTGCCGATTGAGCCACGGTAACGGCTGCCGCCAGGCTCAATGCGAGAAATCGATGTCTCATAAATGATTGTGATGGTTAGATATAATAATGGATTGTGAGAATTAATGATGAGTCAGATCTTACAGATGCAAATGTAGATATAATGTTTGACAGTTGCAACCTATTCTTGCTCTTTAGATGTCTTTTTGTCCAGATATATAGGCTCTGTTGTTCCCTTTTGCCGGAAATTATCATTGGAGGATGGCGTTTCGGCAGGTCGTGTCGCAAAACGACCTGCCGGCACCGGATGTGCTGGCAGGTCGCATGAATGTGTCTCGTATTATGTCGGCGAGCTATTACTTGCCGGAGAGTGATGTGGTGAGTGCGCGGTTGGCTTCGCGAACGCGCGGCTCCTCGATCTTTATCACCTTGCGGTCATAGGTCATGAGGCCGTTTACCTCACCTTCCACGTCGGTGGTCTGGGTATATACAGCTGCCGAGAATCCTCTGTCTGCAAACTTGCGAAGCTCCTTGGCATATTTCACATATTCGTCGGTCACTGCTTTCGGGCTGTTGAACTGGATGTAGCCCCAGTTGCGGTCTGGCTGCCAGAGATGGCCTTCCACGGGATAGCCGATGCCGCCGAATTCGCCGAGTGCGTTCACGCGCTGTGCGTCGTAGAGATACATGTCGGGGCCGGGATAGTTGTGTAGGTCAAGTATGTCGCCGCATGCGTAGAAGTTGCCACCGGAAGCAGGGTTGACAAGGCGTGAGGGATCGTAGTCCTTTGTCCAAGCCACGATCTCGGGGGTCTTGAACTGACCCCATGATTCGTTGAAGGGCACCCATACGGCGATCGAGGGGTAGTTGTAGAGAGCGTCAATGATCTCTTTCCATTCGCGACGGTAGTTGGCTTCGCTTTCTGCAGAACGGCGTGATTCGGGGCCGTCATAGTATGTGCGGTTGTTCCAACCGGGTCCCTGGTCTCCGTTGGGCATGTCCTGCCATACGATGATGCCGTTGCGGTCGCAGTAGGTATACCATGTAGCGGGTTCTACCTTCACGTGCTTGCGGATCATGTTGAAGCCCCAGTCCTTGGTCTTTGCCACGTCGTAAACCATTGCTTCGGGAGTGGGAGCGGTGTAGAGACCGTCAGGCCACCAGCCCTGGTCAAGCGGGCCGTATTGGAAGAGATCCTGGTTGTTGAGCTGGATGCGTTTGATGCCGTTCTTGTCGCGACGGCTGGAGAACTTGCGCATTGCGGTGTAGCTCTTCACTTTGTCTGCGACCTTTCCGTCGGGAGCATAGAGTGTTACTTCCATGTCGTAAATATTGGGGGCATCGGGGCTCCAGAGCTTGAATCCCTCAGGCATTACGATCTGCACGGGTTCTCCCGCAACGCTCTTGCCTGTAGCAACGACTTTGTCACCGTCAAATACCTTCACCTCGTTTACGGTTCCCTCGGGTGATGCGGTCTCTACTTTTACTGTCACGGTGCCGCGGTCGATGTCGGGAAGCGTGCGCAGGGATGCGATATGGCGCTTGGCTACCGGTTCGAGCCACACGGTCTGCCAGATGCCGGTCACCGGAGTGTACCAGATGCCGTCGGGGCGTTCTACCTGCTTGCCACGTGGCTGATAGCCACGGTCAGAGGGGTCGAAAACACGCACTGTGACGGTGTTTTCTCCCTTGGCCTTGAGGGCTGATGTGATGTTGAGGCTGAACGGGGTGTAGCCGCCTGTATGGCCGCCTACCTTGATGTCGTTTACCCAAACGTCGCACTTCCAGTCAACAGCTCCGAAGTTGAGCATGATGTCCTGTCCTTTCCAGTCGGAAGGCACGGTGAAAGTGCGGGTATACCAGAGTGCCTGGTCGCGTCCTACGGTCTTGCCAACTCCGGAAAGGGACGATTCTACGGCAAAAGGCACCAGAATGTCTCCCTGCCATGCTCCGGGTGTGAGCGATTTTTCAGGTACGATGGCATATTGCCAGAGGCCGTTGAGGTTCTTCCACTGTGTACGCTCCATGATAGGGCGGGGATATTCCTGCCATACGTTTTCTGGAGTAACACTTTCCGCCCATGTGGTGCGGATACGGTCGCCTGCGGGAGTCCAGGCCGAAGCCATTGCCGTTACGGCGAGGAAAAGGGCTGCCGGGATGAGCCTTAATTTCATGGTGATAATGAAGTTGTGTAGTTTATAAATATGCCCTTGGCAACGTCGTGTGTTGCGGGCTTGGATTTTTGGTATTCTCTACAAAGTTACATCTTTTTTTCGCCATAATCAATATTTGGAGAAATGATCATGCGAATATTATATGTAAATTGCTTGAATCATATGTATTTCAGGGTTGTTCGAGGCATTCTCCCCATCCCATCACCACGTAATCGCTCGGAGATTTCTCCATTTTCTGGAAGGTAAGCCAGAATGCTTCACGGTGGTCGATGGTATGTCCCATTTCGTTTTCATGTCCGGGAACGGCCAAGGTCGGACGGAACGTGGATATGATTTCCGGAAGGCGTGTATTCCAACAGTTGAATATTAGCGCGTCCACCGGAGGCAGTTCCGGTGTTATGCCGGGGATCCATTCCATGTCTTCGGATTTTGACTGGTACTGGTCGCCGACATGTGCGAAAGTGCGTCCTTCCGGGGTGGTGACCACGTAGAGGTTGTTCATGAGGTGATCCTGATGCCCGGGATAGATCTTTAGTGAGATCTTCCCTCCCGGAAGGTCTACAGTGCCGTTGTATGAGGAGCCGTCGGCAGGACGCAGATGGCGTATGCGTTTCTCTTCAGGCATGAATTCAGGGACTGCTATCACCGGCTTGCCTGAGGAGAGGAAATACTTGACGACTTCCGGATCGCCGTGGTCGGAGTGGTTGTGTGTTATGAAAAGTATGTCGCAATTGTCCGCGATGGCGTGTATCAGCGAGTCTGTGATCAATGTCTTGTCGTGGCATAGCCCCCTGACGATGTCGAAGGCGATTGAAACCGATGGCGTGCGTGCCACAAAGCCGTCGTTATAGATCTTGTAGAGCTTGTAACCGGATTTTACGGGACGGCTCATGTCCTCTTCCATTTTTCCTACACGCTTGTTGAGAAAGTTCAACAGCGGTGCGGAATTGTCGTTGATAGTGTCGTGGAGCAATAGGTCAAGGTTGGCCAAGGCAAGTTTTCTTGCTTCAGGAACTCCTTTTTCCGGTCTGTTCTTGTCAAGGGTCTGGTCGATCATGTCGAACATTACCGATGCCTGACGGTGGAGGTAGGCGTTCTGGTTTCCCCAAAATTTGGTGGGAGCGGCCTGTTGCTTCTCCTGTGCATGAAGCGGGAGAAGCGTTGCCGCAAGGATAGCGGCGTAAAGCAGTTTTTTCATGGTGGGTTATTTGAAAAATCCCGGCATCCTGCCGCATGCGGCAGGATGCCGGGAAGGTATTTGTTGTGGCTTTGCGTCAAGGGTCAGCGTGTCTCTACGACTTTTCCTTCAAGCATTACTATGGAGCTTTCCTTTCGGGTGTTCCCGTCGAAACGGGCGCGGGTGATGAGCAGCCATACCGTGTCTGCGTCCTTCAGGAACAGGGAATTGTAGTAGGCTCCTGTGCCGTATGGGAGGGGATTGCTTCCTGCAAGCGGTTTTGATGAATATTTGAACGTGTGGCCGGTGTTGTCTGCCATCACCACTTGCGGGCGGCTTGTCTGCCAGGTAGAACCTGTCTGGTCTGTATGGGCGGTGATTACGAATTCGCCGGTCGGGAGCTGGATGCAATATGGTGCACCGGCACCGCTTGCAAGAGAAGTACGCCACCGGCGGTCGTCGTTCTTGCCGTCCCAGTCGGCGGTGTCCCATTCCTGGTCAAGTGCGCGGTGCTGCAATGTGGGAGGCACGCCTCCGTTCACGCTTTCCTCGATGAAGAGCACTCCCTGATTGCCTTGCATGACTACGGCCACCGGCATGCCGTCGCGTGCGTTCGGTTTGTAGGACGCGCGTTTGAAGGTCGTCCATGTCTGCCCGTTGTCGGTCGAGCGGGCGCTGACGATCTGCTGGTATACATTGTCGGCGCGTGGCTCCCACCAGTCGGCTTCGCTGCTGACAAGCAGTTCGAGTTCGCCGTTTGGGAGCTGGACTACCTGTGGCTCCCAGGTGCGTCCGCGTCCCACTATTATAGGATCGCTCCATGTCTCACCGTCATCCTTGGACAGTGTCGCCAGTACCTTGCAGTTGCGGTTGGTCTCCGGTTTTCCGTTGGCTATGACCGTGAGGATTATCCATCCGTTGGCCAGACGTGTCATTTCCGGATTGCATATGCGCCAATAGTCGTTTCCGAATGTGGAACCCTCGCAATCGTATATCTTGAAAGGCTTGCTCCATGTGCGCCCGTTGTCGGAACTTTTGCAAAGATAGCTGTTAGTCCAGTGATCCTTGTTGCCGCCATGATAGGAGAGGAGTATGGTCTGGTCGTCTACGCGACACATGCGTGGATATTCCACATTGGGTATGTCCGGGTCGCTGAGTGGGACAAGTGTCTTGCTTGCGTCCCATTTGATGTTGTGGTGGACACCGGTGGATGTGGCGTCTACCTCGAATGTCGAATAGTCCGACCATGTCCGCACGGTTTTCTCTATCTCCAGTTCCTTGTCGCCGACTGTGGCGCGTGCTATGACGAGGTATTCCGTGCCGGGAGTCAGGTTTGTGGAGACGGTGCCGTTGTATATGTTGTTGGCGAGTTTCCTGACCGTGCTCTCCTTGAGGTTGTCGCGATTCGTGCCGAAAAGGAACTTGATGTTGTCCGGCGCTTCGCTTCCATGAAACACTACGGATGGACGTATGCGGTCGGTCTCTATGATCCAGTCTTCGGTGTTCCAGGCGATGCCTGCCTTTGTCTTGAATTTGGATACTGCAGCCCCGATGATCAGCGAACCGTCGGCAGTGCGGAACCATGGGCGCAAGTTGTATTCGCTGTCGGGCTGGAGGCCGGTGCATGCCATCGTGAATTTTTCGGCAGCAGGAAGGCGGTCGCCTATTTTCACTCGGTTCATCCTTGTAGACGAACGTCCCAGGGACGCGAGATTGGCGGCAAAGCCGTATTCAACGACCTCCGCATCGCCGAAGTCTACGCCGGTCAGCTCCACGTTTGCGTAATTGGAGCCTATCTCTACAATCTTTGCCTTGAAGTTTACGGTGTTTATCTGTCGCTCCACTTGTGCCTCGGGGCAGGAGGGGTCTCCGTTCACCACGGCGCGGCAGAGGGTTGGTTCCATCGCCCGGAACGTGTATGTCGGAGCGGTCTGGGATGGGATGTCTGTCCAGGTGGCTCCGTCGTCGGTGGACTGCTGCCATTGTATGGTGCCGTAGTTGTCGGCCGTCCAGTTCAGGTCAAGGGTCGTATATAGGCCGTAGAGTGCATATGACACGGTGCGTTCGGCATATGCATCGGGTGCAATGGATGCCGCGCACAGTGCAAGTGATAGGAGGTATGTATTGAGTCTTTTCATTGCAATGGGGTCTGTTGAGTTTTCCTGATGGTCAATCCAGTCTGACTTTTTGTGTTATGATGGTGCCGTCTACGGTCACAACCTGCAGCAGGTATACTCCGGATGCCGTATTGCTGAATGACACAGTGTTTGTGGGCATGGCCGGGGTGTGGAGCGCTGTCATTGTTCCGGCCGGGGTGAACAAGGATGCCTGTATGGCTTCCGTTCCTTCGATTATGATGTCTGAGCCATGGACTGTCAGGGAGATCCCCGAAATGGTAGCAGCGTCTATCCCTGCGGATTCAACGTTGAAACGCACTTCCTGAGAGCAATTGCACTGGTCGCTTACGGTCAGTATGTAGGAGCCGGGGGCATCTATCGTGAGAGCGGATTCCTGTCCGAGCTGTGTTCCTTGTGCGTTCGTCCAGCTATAGGTATACACTCCGCTCCCTCCTGCCACGGTCAGATCCGCTCCGAGTGTGAGCGGTGTCCCGTCGTCCGGCAGGGCGGTGTCCACGTTGTTGGTCGAGACCTCGAATATAGGATTCTGTTTGAAATCAAGGTTTATGATGGTCTGTGCACAGAGTCGTGGGGCTATGGCAATTGCCATGACCATCATGGAGGATAAAAATTTGTTCATGTTCAATGATTCGCAATTTTCAAGTTTGCTTGATTCTCCGGAAAGCACATGCTCTTATAGTTCTATTGAGCGTGTGCCGGTGGTGGGGCCGTCCACAGTCAGCACTCCGGCGGAGTCGATCTCTACAGGGTCAATAAACACCACGCGGTCTTTGGGGGATGACGCTATGCGGCCGTGGTATACGGTGTACATCTTGCCGGAGGGAAGTGTCAGCACCATGTTGTGGCCGGTACCTACCACTTCGCCCCCCTTGCTGGCGTTTTCGCTCAGCACTGGATTGGATGCGGATTTTTCGAACGGCCCGAGGGGATTGTCAGACGTAGCGTATCCCACGGCGTAATTGCCCCCGAAGAAAGCGTTGGCACTGTACATCATGTAATATTTGTCGCCGTGACGGAAAATGTATGATCCTTCAGTCCATCTGCGAGGCGCTTCACCGCAAGTTACCGAGCGGCTTTCCCATTCGGCCTGGCGGTCGGAAAGGAGGCTGGGGGGAGCCAACAGGCGTACCGGTTCGCCGATGATGCCTGAGAAGTCAGGTTTAAGTTCCACGCCGTAGACCCAGCTCTCCTCCACTTTGTCGTAAAGGCCGGCTTTGCGCACGCTGTCGGCGATCTCGCTTTCTACGGGGTGCTTGTAGCAGCAACGTGAGAAGTACAGGTAGTTTTTGCCGGACTGGTCGTCAAAGAGCACATTTGCATCGATTACGGGGTATTCAGGCTCGAAGAGCGGCCGGTTGTAGAGGTCGGTGAATGGCCCTGTCGGGCTGTCGGCAACCGCCACTCCGATTTTGAAGTTCTCTTCCTCGGCATTGGGGTTGTTGCGGTCGTTGGCGCTGTAGAACATATAGTATTTCCCGTCGCGCTCATATACTTCCGGTGCCCAGAAGCAGTCGGTGTTCCATTGCTCCGGTGTGCCCCCTTTGTATACTTGTCCGACGCTCTCCCATGAAGCGAGGTCATCGGAGACAAAAGCCTCGAAACCGTCGGAAAGTGATGTCCCGTACATGTAATAGCGACCGTCTGCGGCATGCAGCAGGAATGGGTCTCCAAATTTCAATGGCAATGGGTTGCTGATTTCGGATTGTTGGGTGGTGTCGGCCGTGGTCGCGTTGTTCTTGCAAGATATAAATGCGGCAGACGCAGCCAGCAGGCTCAATGTGCAAAATGCGATGTTTAATCGGTTCATTGGTTTAAGGTAAGTATTCAGAGATAGGATATCGCCTGAAATCAAGCAGGCTATAAAATTCAATGTACAAAAGTACTATAAAAAATCAAGATACGTAAAAAAAGCGCCCTAAATCGCAAGATTTACATCTCCCCTCTAATGGTCAGGTGATAAGATGAGGCACCTTTCGTGTCATGGAGCTTGTATTCAGGACTTTTGCACGTGTTTTACTTGGTTTGCTCCGAGTCTGCCTGAAATTTTGCTATCAGTTCAACGATCTCGGATTTTAACAATGGAAGATGGTTGATAACGATTGACCAAATCATGTCATGACTGACGCTATCGTAGCCATGAATTACGTAATTTCGGGTGTTTACAATCTTTCTGGCTTTTGTGATCGGGATTTCAGGGGCTATTTTCAGTAATCAGCCATATATCAATTGGCGTGTTTCGCTGAGTTCTTGTCGGAAATAAGGGTTCTGTACGGCGGTGTCTTCAGTTATGTCTACTTTACGTCCTAAAATTTCTTCAAGGGCATATTGAAAATCAAAGAAATTATCGGCATAGTCGAATATGTCAATTTTACTTTTATCAAAATCAACGCATAAATCAACATCGCTGTCATTATTAAAACGATTTGTTAAAATCGAACCGAAAACCCATAGCTTGCGAACGTGGAATTTCTTGCAAAGTTCGATGATCTTTTCAATGTGCAATTTTATGAGTTTCATATGCTGTACCGTTTATGTTCAGTTTATTGCGTACAAATATATCAATAAAACATTAAAAATCAAATGGATGTTGCTTGATTTTTGCATTCCGGGCAGATGCGACGGTTTTATGCCATGTTACGGATAAATGAAAAGTTCCTGTAATTCATTGAATTACAGGAACTTGGTTCTTGTTGAGTCGGGGTGAGAAGACTCGAACTTCCGACCTCCACGTCCCGAACGTGGCGCGCTGCCAACTGTGCTACACCCCGAAGTCTCCTTCTGCACATCCTCTTTTAAGGATGCCGGCTTCGTCCCGGCAGAGGGGCGAATCGTTTTGGAGCGCACAAAGGTAAGAATTATTTTTGGATTACGTAGCGTATTCGGTGATTTTTTTGTGAGTGTTCAAAAAAGGTCGGTTTGTCCGGTACCTTGTGAGGTGCGCGCCATATGACGGAATTCATACGGCGGCCTCAGCGGCATGTCAGTTGGAAGTTTTTGGTGAAGATATATATAGTAAATAAAGGTTTATAGAGTTTGTTAGGTGTTTGCGTGGCAAAGGTAAGTAAAAATGGTAAAATTACCCCCCCCCATTTGTTAATTAAAGTTAAATCGTAACTGGGCCTGTTTTTCGTCATTCCGGTCTGATATCGGCCACACTGCGTGGGGATGCTGTGCATGTCGTTTTTGTTTGCCATATGGTGGGAATTGAGTAATTTTGTGGCATGATAAATTGGCGCTTGCCTCATACGGGTGCCATCCTTTGTTGTTTATGACAGTATTTGACATTATAATATTGGTGGTGGCGCTTGGGAGTGCCTTCATGGGGTGGCGCAAAGGGATAGTGCTTCAGCTCGGTGCCTTGGCTGCCATCGTAGTAGGAATACTCGCTTGTCGACTGGGGGGCGACTGGCTTACGGCATTCCTCGAAAATGGGGGAACGTCACCTGATGGCACAGTAACTGAACCGGAAACCGGCAAGGGATATTTTTATACGGTGCTGGCTCGCGTGATACTTTTCATTGCAGGTTATGCATTGGTCAAGATGGTGGCACGTTTCCTGAGAGGCGTAACGCATGCCTTGCAGATCGGTTTTCTTGACCGTGTGGCGGGTGCGGTGTTCTGTCTGTTCGAGTGGATGGTGATTCTTAGCCTGGCGTTGAACCTGTGGCTTATCGTAAAGCCGGCAACGGACTTGCACAAGCTAAGCACCATGTGCAACGGACATGCAATAGAGGCTGTAGCCGGGCTTGCGCCCCAGGTGCTGGGATGGGTTGTGGAAACCGGTGTCGGCGGTCTCACGGATGCCGTCGGGGAACTAACGGGGTGCGGGGATTGTTGATTTTAAGACATACATGATATTTAAGATGCGCATGTGCGGTATGAGGCCGGAACATGCGATTTTCCGGATATGAATAAGGAATACTTGGACAATAAGAACAGGAACAGCGGCGGTAATTCGTCTGCCGGTGCGTCGTGCCCTGCTGCAGACGACCGCGATGCCTCGCTGCTTAAAGATGTGGCCGAGGGGGATTACAAGTATGGGTTCGTAAGCGACATCGATACTGAGATAATCCCTACGGGACTTAGCGAAGAGGTGGTACGACTCATCTCGGCAAAGAAAGGTGAGCCGGAATGGATGCTTGATTTCCGTTTGAAGGCCTATCGCCATTGGCTGACAATGACCCCGCCGAAATGGGGACATCTGCGTATGCCCGACATTGACTTCCAGGCCATCAGCTACTATGCCGCCCCGGTGAAGAAGGAAGGCCCCAAGAGCCTTGACGAAGTGGATCCGGAATTGCTCAAGACGTTCGACCGGCTCGGTATCCCCCTTCAGGAGCAGAAGCAACTGAGCGGCATGGCGGTGGACGCAGTCATGGATTCCGTTTCCGTGAAGACTACCCACAAGGAGGCGCTGGCAGAGAAAGGGATAATTTTCTGTTCCATATCGGAGGCGATAAGGGACTATCCGGACCTGATAAGGAAATACCTCGGTTCGGTGGTGTCATATAAGGACAATTTCTACGCGTCTCTCAATTCCGCTGTCTTTTCCGACGGGTCTTTCGTCTATATCCCCAAAGGGGTGCGCTGTCCGATGGAGCTGTCCACATATTTCCGAATAAACGCATCAGGCACAGGTCAGTTCGAGCGCACTCTCATCGTGGCCGATGACGATGCCTATGTGAGCTACCTCGAAGGATGTACGGCTCCGATGCGCGACGAGAACCAGCTCCATGCCGCAATCGTGGAGATCATCGTGGAGGACCGTGCTGAGGTCAAGTATTCCACCGTGCAGAACTGGTATGCCGGCGACAAGGATGGCCGAGGTGGCATCTACAACCTTGTCACCAAGCGCGGCCTTTGCCGTGGCGACTACTCCAAGTTGAGCTGGACGCAGGTGGAGACCGGATCGGCCATCACATGGAAATATCCCTCCTGTGTCCTTATGGGCGAAGGTTCGGTCGGCGAATTCTATTCCGTGGCCTTGACACGCAATCACCAACAGGCCGATACCGGTACCAAGATGATACACCTCGGGCGCAATACCCGTTCCACAATCGTCTCGAAAGGCATCTCCGCAGGGTTCAGCGAGAACTCCTACAGAGGTCTCGTAAAGGTGACCCCCGCTGCCGAGGGAGCCAGGAACTATACCCAGTGCGATTCGCTCCTGCTCGGTTCTGACTGCGGTGCGCACACTTTCCCCTACATAGACGTGATGAACCCTACCGCCATAGTGGAGCATGAGGCCACCACGTCGAAGATTTCCGAGGATCAGATCTTCTATTGCAACCAACGCGGCATCCCCACCGAGGAAGCCGTCGGGCTTATAGTCAACGGCTATGCCAAGGAGGTGATGAACAAGCTGCCTATGGAGTTCGCCGTGGAGGCTCAGAAACTGCTTCAGATAAGCCTTGAGGGATCGGTAGGGTAACGGATCTTAATGTAATGTTGTTAATTGTAGAGTAGCAATCGCTTATGAACGATATACTTCTGAAGGTCACCGACCTTCACGCCAAAGTTGAAGAGAAGGAAATACTGCGGGGTGTGAATCTTGAGATCCGTCCCGGTGAGGTGCATGCCATAATGGGGCCGAACGGTTCCGGCAAATCCACCCTTTCGAGTGTGCTTGCGGGCAATCCCGCATTTACCGTGACGGGTGGCAGCGCAACGTTCCACGGGTTGGACTTGCTGTCGCTTTCGCCTGAGGATCGCAGCCATGAGGGGCTTTTCCTTTCATTCCAGTATCCGGTGGAGATACCCGGTGTCTCCATGGTCAATTTCATGCGTGCCGCCGTCAATGCCAAGCGCAAATATTTCAATGAAGAGCCGCTGAGCGCAGGTGACTTCCTGAAACTCATGCGTCAGAAACGTGCCATAGTCGAACTTGACAACAAACTGGCTTCACGCTCTGTGAACGAGGGCTTTTCGGGAGGCGAGAAGAAGCGCAACGAAATATTCCAGATGGCTGTGCTCGAGCCGCGCCTGAGCATCCTTGACGAGACGGACTCCGGTCTTGACATAGATGCGCTCCGAATAGTGGCGGGAGGGGTCAACCAACTCAAGACCTCGCAGAACGCTACAATTGTAATAACCCACTACCAAAGACTTCTGGATTACATCAAGCCCGATTTCGTTCATGTGCTCTACAAGGGTCGCATAGTGCGCACGGGTGGGCCTGAACTGGCTCTTGAACTGGAGGAGAAGGGGTATGACTGGATAAAGGAGGAAAACCGATGAGCAACGCCATTGACCAGTACCTTGACCTGTATCACGACCATCGGGAAGCTATTGACGCTCATTCGGCAGGGGCGCTGAATGCCATGCGTGTCCTGGCGGCCGATGCGCTTGAGCACGCCTGGCGTTTGCCGGAACATGGGGAAGAGGGATACGAGAAGACTTCGCTCAACGATATGTTCGCGCCGGACTTCGGCGTGAACATAAACCGCGTGAACATGCCTGTGGACGTGGGGGCATCCTTCCGGTGCGGTGTTCCCAATCTTTCGACCCTGCTTGCCGTGGTGGTGAACGACCGTTTCGTGCCTACCTCCACATTGCTCAAGAATCTACCCGCCGGTCTCACCGTGTGTTCCCTCGCAGATGCCGCACGCGAGATGCCCTCGCTTGTGGAGAAATACTACGGCAAAGCCGCCGATATGTCAGACGCATCGGTGGCCTTGAACACAATGCTTGTGCAGGATGGAGTGTTCATCCATGTGGCACGCGGCACGCGGTTGGAGAAGACCGTACAGATCGTGGACATATTCCATAGTGCCACGCCGCTTCTTGCCCCGCGTCGTGTGCTTGTGGTGGCCGAGGAGGACAGCCACATTTCCATATTGAAATGCGACCATACACAGGGTGAGGATGCCACATGCCTCAGCTCTGAGGTGGTAGAGATCTTTGCCGCCCGAGGTGCGCGGGTAGAGTGGTACGACATAGAGGAATCCAATGCGTCCACTTCCCGGCGTGGCCAGCTTTTCGCACGTCAGGATGAAGGCTCGGAACTGCATATATTCGGTGCCACCCTTACCAACGGCACCACCCGCAACGATTTCCATATAGATGTGACAGGAGAGAATGCATCCACGCGCTTGTCGGCCATGGCCATCGGGTCTGATCGTCAGCATATAGACAATTCATCGGTCATACGCCATGCGGCGGATCGCGGTCGCAGCAATCAGTTGCTGAAATATGTGCTTGACGACAATGCCACCGGCGCTTTCGAAGGGAGCATTGAGGTGTGCCATGGTTCCCGGTTCGTTGAGGCTTACCAGAGCAACCGCAATATCCTGGCATCTCCAGGTGCCCGCATGCACACCAAGCCGCAGTTGCTGATCTACAACGACGATGTGAAGTGCTCCCATGGAGCCACTACCGGGCAGCTTGACAACAATGCGCTCTTTTATATGCGCACCAGGGGGATTCCCGAGGAGGAAGCACGGCGCATGCTCATGCAGGCGTTCATGGTGGATGTGATCGATACGATCAGCATGGAGCCGTTGCGCGACAGGTTGCGTCACATGGTGGATCGCCGTTTCTCCGGGGGCAAGGCCGGTTGCGCGGAGTGCGGTTCCGCTTGTTCAGATTAAATCTGGAGTAGTATGGATATGAAATATGATGTAGAAGCGTTGAGACGCGATTTCCCGATACTTGACCGCACGGTCTATGGCAAACCGTTGGTGTATCTTGACAATACAGCCACCTCCCAGACTCCCCGCTGCGTAGTGGAGGCGATCAACGACATGTATTTCAACCACAAGGCCAACGTGCACCGTGGAGTTTTTTCCATATCTCAGGAGGCTACCGGGATGATGGAGGCCACACGTGAAAAGGTGAGGGCGTATATCAATGCCGCTTCCACGTCGGAAGTGATCTTCACCCGTGGCACGACTGAGGCCATAAATCTTGTGGCGTCTAGTTTCGGGAGCTTCATGGAGAACGGCGACGAGATAATCCTCACCGTCATGGAGCATCATGCCAACATAGTGCCGTGGCAGCTCCTTGGCACTCGCAAGCGCATAGCGCTGAGGGTGGTGCCCATGCACCCCGACGGGAGCCTTGATCTTGCCCGGTACCGCAACCTGTTCAGCGAGCGCACGCGCCTGGTAGCGGTGTGTCATGTGTCCAATGTGCTTGGTACTGTCAACCCGATCCGGGAGATGGTGGAGTATGCCCATTCCATGGGTGTGCCGGTGCTTGTGGACGGCGCTCAGGCGGCACCGCACATGAAGATCGACGTTCGGTCGCTTGATGCCGACTTTTATGCCTTTTCAAGCCACAAGATGTATGGCCCCGCCGGAGTGGGAGTGCTTTACGGCAAAGAGCGATGGCTGGATAAGATGCCTCCCTATCAGGGTGGCGGGGAGATGATCTCCCATGTAAGTTTCAAGAAGACGACATATGCCGAACTGCCGTTCAAATTTGAGGCGGGTACCCCTGATTTCGTGGATATAGCAGCCCTTTCGACTTGTTTGGACTATATCGGTTCAGTGGGGCTTGATGCTGTCGCCGCACATGAGCATGAGCTTATGGAGTGGACGACGGCCGAGATGATGAAGATACCAGGCATGAGGATCTTCGGCACCGCACCGGGAAAATGCGCGGTCATATCGTTCCTCCTGGGCGATGCGCACCATTACGACACGGGAATGCTCCTTGACAAGCTCGGCATAGCAGTGCGCACCGGCCATCATTGTGCCCAGCCGTTGATGGAGGCGCTCGGCATAGAGGGTACCGTGCGTGCCTCGTTCGGTCTTTACAATACGCATGCCGAGGCGGAGGCTTTCATCGCCGCGCTTCACAGGATAGCTCCGATGCTCATGTGACTTTCAATTTGTGAAATAAATCCTTAACTTTGCAGGTACGGCGACATCTGGCGCCGTACCTGCATGTATTATAATGATACCCGAAGAAGGGTAAAACCATTCATACCATGACATTAAGAGAAGAATTCAAGTATTTAGGCACAGGGGCTCTTGCCTGTGCCTTGTGGATGATGCCGATCGGCGCGTCCGCGAAAAAAACGTCAAAAGCATATGACGACGGGGTGAAGACCACTTTCCAGACATCAAGGGAGTGGCGTCCGACGATAGACAACCGTGCCGACGCTGTGATGGTCTATGGTGTCGGGGGCAATCCGAGCGATCGCAAGAGGGGCAAGCAGACTTTTGAGGAGCGCGTTAAGAGCTGGAAAGACCGTGGGTATACCGTACACTTCATGACCGGTATCGCATGGGGAGAATACCAGGACTATTTCACAGGAAAATGGGACGGCAGACGGCATCTGGACGAGGGACAGGTGACACAGCGTGGCGACACCATCTGGCACGGCCACATGGTTCCCTATATCGTACCCTCCGAGAACTTCCTCAAATACATGAAGGAGCGCCATGTAAAGCGCGTCATAGATGCCGGGGTGGATGCCATTTTCATGGAGGAACCGGAATTCTGGGCACGTGCCGGATACAGCGATGCCTTCAAGAGGGAATGGAAGGAGTATTACGGCACGGACTGGCGGCCGCAGCATGAGTCTCCTGAGGCCACCTACCTTGCAAACAAGCTGAAATACCACCTGTATTACCGTGCGCTCAACGAGGTGTTCACCTATGCCAAGGAATATGGCCGCAGCCTCGGGCGTGACATCAAGTGCTACGTGCCCACCCATTCGCTGGTCAACTATTCCCAGTGGCAGATCGTAAGTCCCGAGGCGAGCCTCGCGTCGCTGCCATGTGTGGACGGCTACATAGCGCAGGTATGGACAGGCACCTCCCGCGAACCGAACTTCTTCAACGGCGTGGAGAAGGAGCGTGTGTTCGAGACGGCCTATCTGGAGTATGGATCCATGGAGTCCATGACCGCCCCCACCGGACGCAAGATGTTTTTCCTTACCGACCCGATAGAGGATCGCGCCAAGGACTGGGACGACTACAAGCGCAACTACCAGGCGACTTTCGTTGCGCAATTGCTTTATCCCGGAGTGGCGGATTATGAGATAATGCCGTGGCCGGAACGCATATACGAGGGGCTGTACCGCACGAGCGCCGACAGCGACGAGAAGACCCGCATACCGCGCTTCTATTCCGCGCAGATGCAGGTGATGGTCAACGCCCTGAACAAGATGCCGGAGAGCAGCAACAAGGTTTCCGGTACCGACGGCATCGGTGTGCTCATGTCGAACTCGCTGATGTTCCAGCGCTTTCCCCTCCATGATGGTTACAACGATCCGCAGTTGGCCAATTTCTACGGCTTGGCGCTTCCGTTGGTAAAGCGCGGCGTGCCGGTGAAGACGGTACACATCGAAAATCTCGGATTCCCCGCCACGCTTGCCGATACGAAAGTGCTCATCATGACATATTCCAACATGAAACCGCTTGATCCAGAGGCTCATCGCCATCTTGCCGATTGGGTAAGGAAAGGGGGGATGCTCGTGTATTGCGGAAGCGATGCCGATCCGTTCCAGATGGTGCAGGAATGGTGGAATACCGGTGAAAACTCCTATGCCGCTCCGTCGCAGCATCTCTTCTCGTTGATAGATGTGCCTGCCGATGCAGCTGCCGGGGAATACAAGGTGGGGAAAGGCACTCTTGTCGTGTTGCGTGACGATCCCAAGACGCATATTCTGAAAAAGGATGGTGATGCGAAATTCATGGAGGAGGTCAGCCGTCTGTATGCCATGAAGAACAAGGGGAAGCGCCCCGAGTTCAAGAACGATTTCCTGCTGCAGCGCGGCCCCTATACCATAGCGGCGGTGGTTGACGAAGGTGTAAGCCCTGATCCGCTCGTTCTAAAAGGGAAGTACATAGACATGTTCGATCCCGCATTGCCGGTGCGCGACGAGATTGTGGTGAAACCGGGTGCTCAGGCGTTGCTGCTGGATCTGGGACAGGTGGAAAAGCCCAAGCAACCGCAAGTACTTGCGGCATCCTTCCGCGAATCGGATGAGGTGGCCGGCAAGCACGATTATTCCTTTGTGGCCAAAAGCCCGATAGATACCGACGGCGTTGCCCGCGTGCTTCTTCCTTCCGCGCCCACAAGCGTCCTCGTTGACGGCGTGGAGACCTTCTCCCCGTCGGCTTGGGATGCCGCCAGCCGCACGTATCTCCTGAAGTTCGAGAACCATCCCGACGGCCACCGCGTGCAGTTCCGCTGGTAATCCCCCAAAACATTATAGAATTTTACGGCACCATGTCCGAGCATAGCTTCCCGGCATGGTGCCGTCCTGTGTTTCCCTGGTACCGTATCAATAGAGGTGTTGATTTTTTAAGATTTGTTTGCGATTGTTTGGAAATGAAAAGGTTTAATTGTATATTTGGGGTGATGTAATAAACCTGTTTCAAACATTTAATTCAATCACTGAAATGACTCGCTCCACAATCGCCATCTTGCTCGCTATGGCTTTCGCATCGTTGGGATTGCAAGCCAAATCCGGGGCTTCCGCTTCCGGAAATGCCAATGATATGCCTGATCAAACCTTGCAGTACACACCGATGTTTGAGGTGGGGAAGGAGTGGCGGTATACGCAACGCGACTATGTGATTTATAGGCCGCAGCGACCCGACAGGTCAAGTGTGCTGAGAGTGGTAGACAAGATTGAGTTCGAAGGGAAGGAGCTGTTCCATTTGCAGTCTTTCTGGGATGGAGGGGAGGAACCCGGCTACTCTTGTTGGGATGAATACCTGTGGGAGGATGCCGAGAATCGGCGGATAATGTGGCTTGCGAACTTCGACAAGCCCAATGCCCGATTTGAAATGTGCCTGTGGAATTTCAATGACTTGAAAGCGGGTGAGCAGTCAAAGCAGCTGTTTTATCTGAGTCCGCACACGGTATCGGAGTGTGATTATGAGGCATTGGATGGAGTGCACAAGGCTCTCCGTTCCGATGAGGATCAGCATATGTTAGTGGAGGGGTTGGGTGTAATAGCCGCGAGCGATACACAGGATTATTATCCGGTGTATGGTGACCTGTTCCAATTTATGGGTCCCGGATGTTCGGGCGATTGCGGGTATCTGCCGTTGCTGTATGAGATCGCCGACGGGGATGGCAACGTAATCTATTCGCTTGACAGTGCCCGCCCGGGTGCGTCGTTGGATGCGCCTGACTTTACGGAAACGACCATCACGGTCTCTGATGGCGGTCTGGAGATCGTTTCCGGAAAGGAGATCGGCGATGTTACCGTAGTCAGCGCCGCCGGGGCGACGGTTTTCAATGGCCATGTGGCTGACACGAGGTTTGTCTATGCGACGGATCATCTGCTGCCGGGGGGCTACATCCTGCGTGCCAACGGAAACACGCGCAAGTTTACGGTGAAGTAATCGCCTGTTTCGTTAGAAAAGTTGTTATGGCGGTATGTCGGAAATCGGCATATCGCCTTTTTGTGTGCGGATGGCGAGGGGAATGTCACATGCGTGTCAGATATGGTGAAAAGTCGGTCATTTAGGGCATTGCGGACTGCAATGCAACATTTGTGGTATAAGATGCGCGATTTTTTTAAGCGTGTCGCGATGATAATGCGTTACTTTGGCGCCGTTAATCGTGCGGTGTGCGTATTGCCATCCCTCATGACCGGAAAACAACATAACCAACATACAAAATTAATACCATAAATACCGATGAAAAAATGCTATTTTATCGCAGCCGCAGCGGTACTCATGCTTGCGGGCTGTACGCAGGATGGTGATACGATCTATCAGGAGGTGGATCCCCCGACGCTGAATATCGACGATGTGCGCTCCGATCTCATAGAGATGGTGGCCGAAGGCAACGACGTGAGTTTTTCATGGCCGATGCTACCCGAGGGGTTGAGCATGGTGGTGGATGTGGTCAAGGATGGCACAATGGTGTCGCGTGAGACCTACGGGCGCGACGTTACAGGTTTCATTCAGAAAGCCCTTGACAGCAACGTGCGTTTCGCATATGTGTTCCGCGTGACCGACGGAACGGCTTATTCCGACGGCATAATAAAGACCTATACCCGTCCCGGTGCCACGGCTCCTACTGAGGTAGGCGTAATGCAACGCGAGGGAGCGCAAGGGTATGAGGCCGTTGTGTCATGGGCACCCATAGCCGATGCCGACGAAGTGCAGATAGAGATTACAAAGGCTACTGAAACCGAGACCGTAACGATCGCCGGAGATGCCGTGTCATATGTATACGGCGGTGTCGCCGATGGTGACGAGATCGGTTTCTCCATTATCGCCAGAAATGAACTTGGGGAATCTTTGCCCGTGACTACATCCCTCAAGATCGGGAAGACCGCAGTGGCTTTCGTGAGCTATTATGCGACACCGGAGGAACTTGTGCAGAACGGCGACGACGACGAGGCTTCGGCATGGCTATGGTTCCACAGCGAATATCCCAACAGCCGGTATCTGTATTTCGGCGACATAAAGTCTGCCGACGACCTCAAGGATCTGCGTGTATTGTTCTATATCCGCGACCTTGATTACGGAAGTGAGAACGACGTATGGGAGCAGCCCGCAGTGGTTCAGGATGCCACTCCGTTCATCATTGAATGGTACCGCAACGGCGGCAACCTTCTGTTGTGGCAGCATGCATGCACATACGTAGGTGATCTTGGCCGCGTTGACAAGGCTCTGCTTATGAACAACGACCGCCGTATCACCACCGGCAAGGGATTTTTCAGCAACGACCGCTGGTATATGGCCGTGTGCGCCAATCTGGCCGGGCGATACTACATAGACTATTCCACGCACCCGATCTACAACGGTGTGGCCGTAAACTCCAACAAGACAATCACCGTAAAGGGTCGCTGCTGGACTGAGGATCACAACTGCTGCTTCTTCAATATCCCGTCCGCCCTCACCGGCATGCACAACCAGAGCGCCGACACATACAAGGTGCTGACAGAGACATACGGCATCTATCCTCTGGCCACGTGGGACAACGAGCAGATGAACTTCGTTTCGATGCTCAACGTGTGGGAAGCACGCCAGGGAAACACCGATTTCAAGGGCACAGTGCTCTGCATGGGCAACGGCGGTCTGGAATTCTCCTACAAAAACGATGACGCAACCCCCGACGTGAGCGCATATCCCATGAACAACCCCTATCATGGCAATATCCTGAAGATAGCCCATAATGCCATCGAATACCTCAAGACAAGATAAAACGATACATAACCATTAATAAGATTTAGAATACACATATGAAACCGATCATATACAGTCTGGGAGCGGTTGCCATCATGCTTTCATCCTGCACTAAAGAGGCAGACACCATAATGGAGGTAGTAAAGGAACCGGAGAAAGGATCGCAGGCCGAACTGCAGATACAGCCTACGCCTGACATTTCCACCGACTATCGCGAACAGTGGCGTCCGCAGATACATTTCACCCCTCGCCAGAACTGGATCAATGACCCCAACGGCATGGTGTATGCCGACGGCGTATGGCATCTCTACTACCAGTACAATCCCTGCGGTCAGGACTGGGGCAACATGTCGTGGGGACATGCCACCTCTACCGACCTTTTCCACTGGAAGGAACAACCTGTTGCGCTCATGCCCGACGAATTGGGATACATCTACTCCGGAAGTGCCGTGGTCGACAAGAACAATACGGCGGGATTCGGTGCGAATGCCATCGTGGCCATCTACACTTCGCATGGCGCGCATGAGCAGCAGTCAATCGCCTATAGCACCGACGGAGGCATGACCTTCACGAAATACGAAGGGAACCCCGTTATCAAGAACAGCACGCACGGCGATTACCGCGATCCGAAAGTGTTCTGGAGCGACGACTATGGCTGCTGGTACATGATTTTCGCTCTTGGCGGCGAACATACCGCGCAGATCTGGAAATCTGACGACCTCAAGAAATGGACTATCTGCTCCACATTCTCCGCAAACCGTTACCACGGCTGCAACAATGGCGTATGGGAATGCACCGACATGTTCACGATGGATTACAAGGGTGAGAAGAAATATGTGATAACAGTCAATATCAGCGGTGGTTTCCCCAATGGTGGCGGATCGGGCACGATGTATTTCGTGGGCTCGTTTGATGGCAAGAAATTCACCCCCGACGCATACGACTATCCCCTTTGGGCTGAACAGGGGCTTGACAACTACGCCAGTGTGACATGGTCTAATACCGGCGACCGCAAAGTGTCAATCGGCTGGATGAACAATCAGCTCTATTCCGGCAATTATCCCTGCAAGCCTTGGAGAAGCAGCATGACCCTCCCGCGCGACATAGTGCTCGGGGAATACAACGGTACGCCCATCATCATGACAACCATTGCCAAGGAGATCGAGGGGATCGCAGGTGAATGGCGCACGGCAGCCCCCTCGCTCGGCATCACCGATGCTTATCAGCTCAATGTGCCTGTGAGCCTTGCCGGTGGCTATTGTGTGATAACCCTGAGCAATGCCTCCGGGGAGGAATACGAGGTGAAAGTTGACGCAGCAAACCGCCGTGTGATCATCGACCGAGGCGGACGCACCGGTGCATATTCCGCACGTGAATTCCCGCTCACCAATGTGGTAGGCAACCTGAATACTGAAAAGAATGACATAGTGCTGCAGTTCTATGTGGATCAGTCTTCTGTGGAACTCTGCACAGAGGATGGATCGCTCATGATGTCTACACTCGTGTATCCTACGACCATCTATGACCGCCTGACAATAAACGGCCAGAAGGTGGAGGCCAAGGTGCGTGACCTCTCGAGGGTATGGTAATCGCATGCCGAGCTTAACCATGGACGGGGAGAATCCTGAAAACGCTTCTCCCTGTCCTTGCCATTTCCGGGTGGCGTTTTGCCATGTCGCCGGGAAGTGCTATTTTTGTTGAAAATTCATCACGAGTATATACCAATGAAAAAACTTGCAATCCTAACTTTTCTTTTGTCGCTTTTTCTCTCGGCGGGTGCTGCCGGGACGCTTCAGGAAAAATATGGCAGCTTCTCTGTCATAGGAGATTCATATTCAACCTTCATGGGGTTTACCGATCCGCTTCCCAATGCGCAGTGGTATCCTCATGCCGGAAACGCCATGGCGAGCGTGGAACAGACATGGTGGAAGATGTTCGAACGCGAAAGCGGTGTAAAGCTCGAGCAGAACAACTCGTTTTCGGGAAGCACCATATGCACCCACAGCTGGAACAACACGACAGATCTCGTAAATTCCTTTGTCGGACGCGTTGACAATCTTCGCAAGGCCGGTCTGATAATAGTGGAAGGAGCCACTAATGACAACAATGCAGGTTCTACCCTTGGCAATTATGTATGGAGCGGTTTTACGGATGCCGACAAGCGTACTTTCCGCGGCGGTACGGCGTATGTGATAGATTTCCTCCAGAAAAAATATCCGGACTCCCAGATCGTCTTCATGCTCAACAGCGATCTGCGGGCAGACATAAACGAGAGCGTGCAGACGGTGTGCGACCACTACGGAGTGCCGGTTCTGAAACTGCATGACATAACCAAGATCGAAGAGCATCCCGACACTCCGGGTATGCTTGCCATAAAGGAACAGCTGATGGAGATGCTTTGCGAGATGAACGGTATGACCTATATCTCGGAAGACAGCGATGTGAATGTGCCGGAAGCCAAGGCCGGCGTGGATGTCATGGTGAACAAAGCCATGCACGCCGGTGAATGGAACTCGCTCTGTCTCCCGTTCGCACTGTCAGCGAGACGTATCCAGGAACTCTTCGGAGAGAGTACGGTAGTGCAGACCTATGCTTCGTTTGCCGACGGCAATGTAGTGCTTAAGTGTGTGGAGAGCATCGAGGCCAACATGCCTTACCTGGTCATGCCGGCGAACGATATGTTGGAGCCGTTCATAGTTGAGAACGTCGACCTTGAGCCTACAAATCCCGTAATAGTGGGAGACGAATGTGTGATGAAGGGCATATATTCTTCAGTCGTGGCGCATGTGGGGCGCGAGTATAATTATGCTTTAGCATCCAACGGGAAGGTGTATACCCATAGTGACAATACTGTTGTCTTCCCGGCTCTCAGTGTGATCCTGAAACCGAAGAAGGTGACAGACCTTACCGCAACCCTGGAAGGTTACACGACTCCCGTGCTTCCCGAACTTGCATTCGGCGATGCGTTTTCGCCCGTGCATGCCGGCAAGCGCCTTTCTCCGGCGATCCCGGTGATCGTTGCCGATCCGTTCCTTTCCGTGTGGTCGCATGAAAGCGTCCTCAATGAAGGAACGACCAAGCATCTGACCGGTGCCGACAATGCGTTGGAAGGATACGTTGAGGTTGACGGTGAGTTGTACCGTTTCCTTGGCAAGGAGAGTGCTGAAGTGGTAAAGGGGATCAAGGGTTCGGCCGTGGCTACGACACCTGCCGTGCAGACGGCATGCACCCTTACGGCCACTCAGACATTCTGCGACTTCACCGCCGGCAATGTGGCGCTTTCTGTGGTGTTTACATCTCCGCTGCTGGTAACGGATGCAGCCTCGTTGGATGCAGCCGTCAATTACATATCATACAAGGTCACTTCGCTTGACGGGAAACCGCATGAAGTGAAATTCCATTTGGCTCTGTCTGCTGATCTCATACGACGCAGCACCGGCGACGGTGTCAAGCTTGGCACCGATGATACAGCCGGTGTTACTTTCGGCAAGGTCGGTCGTTCAGTCCAGTCCATGACCGAGGGAAGTCGTGGCAACTGGGGCTATCTTCTTGTGATGGCTGATGCAGACCGCGGACAGAAGATGGCCAAGACCACGAAGAACCTGATATTTACCGACGATATGGGATCCACATCTTCGGCAGCCGATTACACACTTGTAGGCCGTGACGAGAACAACATGGCAATCGGGTTCGGATATGCCCGTTTCCCGGCTCCGTGGACACTCCGCTACGGTTCGTTCAACAAATTGATGATGGATTATGCCGAAGGTGTTAACGAGCGTCTGAAAGCTTGTCGTGAGTTTGACGCAAAGATCTACAATGACGCTCTTGCAAGCGGTGGAGAGGATTATGCAGACCTCTGCATGTCGGTCTACCGTCAGGTGATAGCCGGCTGCAAGCGGGCGCTGTCCGATACCGGCGACATACTTCTGTACAACATAGATGCCGGAAGCACATGGCAGATCTCCCAGGCTGACCAGTTGCTTGCAGCAGCTCCGCTGTTCCTCGCCTACAACCCTCAGCTGGCATATGACCTTTTCGAGGGTGTTCCCAATTACATAGAGATGTATCCCGGTTTTTCCAGTCCCTATGGAAATGCCCCGCACCATCTCGGTGCATGGCCGATAATGGCCGGCGCTCATCTTGACATGGGTGTCGACTCCACCACAGACCTCTGCATACTTGCCGGAGCTGCCGTGAAATGCGGCATGGATCCGTTGGCCATAAGCGACTACAGCTATGAGTATCTTACATCGTTGTGCCGTTACCTTGACCTTTTCACACTGCCGCAGTACGTGGGCAATTTCCCCAATGAGGGTTCTGCCGACGGTGCCATAAACAACAGTGCCAACCTGCGTCTGAAAAGCGTACTGGCCATGGCTCTTGTGGCCTATATAGCAGAAGCTCGCGGCAATGCCGCCGATGCAGCCTTCTATCAGGAGATGGCCGGGCGCTGGGAGGAGATTTTCCGCACCACCTATAATGCCGGCGACCATTACCGCCACGGGTCTACGGTGGAATGGGGGCAGAAATATCCGCTCTATTACGACAAGGCTTTCGATCTGGACATATTCCCCGACGTGGCGGCTACGGAGCTGGCATATTACGCCACACAGCCGATGGCGGAATACGGTTTGCAGCTTGACAGCCGCTCCACCTCTACTGCAAAGGTGAGCGCCACGATGCTTACAGCCTCCATTGCCGATGACTTCGGGTATTATTTTGACCCTATCGTGAAATACCTGTCCAACGATCTTGTGGTGTCTCCTGTCGGCAACCAATACAATTGTCTTAAGGGTGGGGCTTCCGGAAGCAAAGGTTCCGTAGCCCTCGGTAGCGTATGGGCGAAAGTGCTCATCGACCGCCTCGGCAACGGTAGCGGTATAGATGACGTAATGGCAGATGATACCGCGTTGGGCGCACGTATGACCGGCACATACGACCTTCAGGGACGTCGCGTAACCGGTGTTCCCGCGCCGGGTCTTTACATCGTCAACGGAAAGAAGACCGTTGTAAGGTAGGGCATAGAGTTCAATGCCTGATTGGTTTATCGCGCCGTGCCATGGCTTTTGCCGTGGCACGGCGCGAGCTTGCATATACTCCCGCCGGTGGTGATCCTGTTGGCAGGGTGTAGGGAAAATGTTTTTGGCAGGTTGTGGGGAATTGTGTAATTTTGTGGTTATGATTGAAGAGAAACCGCGTATTTCAGGAGAGATGACAGGGGAAGGTGGCACGGCTGTCCCGGCTGCGCTGTATCTGTTTCCTGTGCCTCTGAGTGACAGCTCCAAGATCGGCGATGTATTGCCCCCTGCCAATGCGGAGCTGCTGAGAGGCATAAGGCATTTCCTTGTGGAGAATGTGCGCTCGGCTCGTCGCTTCATAAAGCGGGTAGATCCTTCGATCGATGTGAACCTGATGACCTTCACGGTTCTTGACGAACATACCCGTCCGGAAGAGGTGGAGAGCATGCTTGAACCGCTGCAGAATGGTGAACCGATGGGGGTTATCTCGGAGGCGGGCTGTCCCGCAGTAGCCGATCCGGGAGCCGATGCAGTGGCAGTCGCGCAGCGTCGCGGCCTGAAAGTGGTGCCTCTGGTGGGGCCTTCAAGCATACTGATGGCGCTGATGGGTTCGGGTTTCAACGGACAGAGCTTCGCTTTCAACGGCTATCTGCCGATAGAGGCTCCCAAGCGTGCGGCAAAACTGCGTGAGATGGAAAACCGCATACGCCGCGAGCGTCAGACCCAGATCTTCATAGAGACACCATACCGCAACAACAAGCTTATAGCCGAGCTGAGTCGCTCGTTGCCCGGTCAGTTGCGCCTGTGCGTGGCATCCGACATAACAGGGAAAGGGGAGAGAATCGTCACCAGGCCGCTGTCGCAGTGGGCCAAGGCTAATTATGACTATGGGAAAGTTCCCACTATTTTCCTGTTGTTTAACTGAGAATAACCGATGGCGCGATTCAAGAAGAAAGGTAACTGGAACGACGGGATGACCGGCCTGTTTGACAATCTCGGGGACAATCTGTTTCCCGAGGTGGCTCCGATGCCTGTGCTCCCCCAGATAGAGCAAGCCGCCAAAAAGCATCTTGAAGAGATGGAACGTCGACGGCGCACCGACATTTTTGGTGGCGACGATGACGCTTTTGCTCCCCTTGACGTGCTTCCCGGCATTGACAAACTCAGCTTCATATCGTTCGGGAGCGGCAGTTCGGGCAATTGCGCCTACATAGGTGATTCCGAGACCGGTTTCCTTATAGACGCGGGTGTGGATATCAACATCGTTGTACTGGAACTGCAACGAAACGGCATCCCCATGAGCCGTGTGAAGGGGATACTGCTGACGCATGATCATTCCGATCATGTGAGGTATGTATACTCCTTTGTCCGGAAATATCGTCATATAGGGGTATATTGTACACCCAGGACGCTCAACGGCATTTTGCGCCGTCACAGTATCTCCAACCGCATAAAGGACTATCATCGTCCGATATACAAGGAACATCCGTTCAAGATCGGACATTTCGAAGCGTTGGCGTTCGAGGTCTTGCATGACGGCACGGACAATGCCGGATTCTTCATCACCCGGGGTGCCCACCGCATGGTTGTTGCTACCGATCTGGGGTGTGTGAGCGATCGAGCCGACTATTATATGCGTCAGGCCAACTATCTTATGATAGAGGCCAATTATGACAATGCCATGCTTGAGGCAGGGCCGTATCCGGAGTATCTCAAGGCTCGCATACGCTCTGCAAGCGGTCACCTTGACAACGAGGTGACGGCGGCATATCTCGCACAGATCTACACGCCGCAGTTGAGGCAGATATTCCTCTGCCATCTCAGCAAGGACAACAACCTCCCGGAGGTGGCGTTGAAATGCGTGGAGCTGGCACTTGTCCAAAGCGGAGTCACGCAGGTGGGTGACGGCTCGGAGACACCGTATGCCCGCATGGCTCCCGTGCAGCTTAGGGCTTTGCCGCGCTTTGATTCCACGGGTTTGATAACGTTGCGTCTTGATTGAAAAACGAATATGTCAGAATCAGGTAAATTGAAATGCTGGATCGAAGCCATGAGGTTGCGCACGCTGCCTGTATCGGTGGCGGGTGTGTTCACAGCTGTAGGTCTGGCTTTGCTTGACGGTGGCTTCAACTGGCTGCCGGCTGTGATATGTCTGATTTTCGCGGTGCTTGCCCAGATAGCATCCAACTTTGCCAATGAATATTTCGATTACCGTGACGGCCTTGACCGCAAGGGGCGTGTGGGGCCGCGACGTGGTGTGACCGAGGGGGATATCTCTCCGCAGTCCATGCTTTGGGCTGCCATAGGCACCCTCGGGGTGGCTGCGCTGCTCGGTCTGAGCCTTATATATTGGGGTGGATGGTGGCTCGTGGCAGCCGGAGTGCTGATAGTGCTCGGGGCGTTGGCCTACTCCACCGGCCCTTATCCATTGTCCCGTCATGGATGGGGGGAGGTCGCCGTGGTGTTCTTTTTCGGGATAGCCCCGGTGACGCTTACATATTACGTGCAGACGGGCAACTGTACTGCCGACGTATGGCTTGCAGCTGTTGCCATGGGTCTGCTCGGCGCCAATGTACTGATTGTAAACAATTATCGGGACATGGAGGATGACCGGGCAGTCGGCAAGCTGACCATTGCAGTGAGGTTTGGACGCAGATTCGCCGGTAGACTTTACCTTGTCAACGGTATCGCGGCATGGTGTATGCTGACCGTCATATGGATGCGCCTGTCATGGGTCGGCAGTGGAATTTCGGCGTTTCAGCTCCTCTCCTCCATAACGCTCTGGCGGCAGCTTCTCACCCTTGAGGGGCGCACGCTCACCGCTCTGCTGGCACGCACAGCGCTGTTGATGTTGCTGCTGAGCCTTGCGATGATCCTGCTGGCAGCGGCCAAGCAAGTAGTAATTAGTAATTAGTAATTAGTAATTGGAGATCAGAGGAATCAGAGATATCAGAGGAATCATAGAAATCAATCTCTGAGCTTCTAAATTTCTAAATTTCTTAACTTCTAAATTTCTCCATTTCTTGCTTTTCTTCTCCTGCTCTAACTTCTAACTTCTAATCCAACTCACCTTGCATCTCAAACGACTTGCCATAACGAATTTCAAGAACATCGCTGATGCCAGATTACAGTTCAGTCCAAAGATCAACTGCTTTCTCGGCAACAACGGCATGGGCAAGAGCAACCTGCTTGATGCCGTGCATTACCTGAGCTTTTGCAAGAGCTTCAGTGGGATGGCTGATGTCGCATTGGTGAAGAGGGGTGAGGATTTCCTGACCATGCGCGGCGAGTACGACCGCAAGGGGGTGGACGAGGAATTGCAGGTGGGGCTGCTGCCGGGCAAGCGCAAGAGCTTCAAGAGGGGTGGAAAGGAGTATGACCGATTGAGTGCCCATATCGGAGCCTTCCCGCTTGTGCTTGTGGCACCGGCGGATCAGGAACTCATAAGTGGCACCGGCGAGGAACGTCGTCGCTTCATGGATCAGGTGATCTCGCAGACTGATGCCCTGTATCTTGACCATCTCATCCGTTACGGACGCGCCTTGCAGCAACGCAACAAACTGTTGCGTGACCATGCCGTGGATCCGTCCCTTTATCTGGCCATTGAGATGGCCATGGAGCGTTCAGCGGACTATATAACCAGAGTGCGTCAACAGTGGGTGGAACGTTTGACTGCGATTTTCGACCGGTACTACAGCCGCATAGCAGCCGACGGGGAAACACCTTCGATAGGACTGAAAAGCCACCTGTCTTCCGATCCCGCTGGCCTTATGACGCTTCTTGACCAGACACGTCGACATGACGAGATCGTAGGCCATACGTCCGTGGGGCCGCATCGCGACGACATAGAACTGTCGCTCAACGGCATGCCAGTGCGGCGTGCCGCATCGCAGGGACAGTGCAAGACATATACCATAGCGTTGCGTCTGGCGCAATATGATTTCATGCGTGACGCGGCGCGGATGAAGCCGCTGTTGCTGCTGGACGACATATTCGACAAACTTGACGCTACCCGCGTGGAACGTCTCGTGGAGATCGTGTCCGAGGACATATTCGGGCAGATATTCATTACCGATACAAATCGCGACCATCTTGACCATATAATGAGCCGGTCGGCCAACGACCATCGCTCGTGGCTTGTGCGCGATGGGGAGTTCACGCTGATGTCCTCCTCAGGCACGGATCTTCAGGATGCGGATGTAACAGAAAAACCGGAATCATGAAGCGTACAGACCCAATGAGCATACGTCAGATAATCGACAAGGTGCTTGACAGCTCATCGCGCAAGAACGAGTACATGGAGCAGCGTGCCATGTCATATTGGCCGGAAGTGGTGGGTGCCGGAATAAACCGCCTCACGCAGAGACGCTACGTGAGCCGTGGAGTACTGCATGTGTATGTGGAGTCCGCACCGCTCAAAACCGAACTGGAATTTCAGAAGACCTCAATAATATCCGCCCTTAATTCCCTGGCCGGAACCGATGCCCTGACGGAATTGCGGATTCATTAACGACAATTTGAAAACAGATGAGAGAACCGATAATATTGCCCGAGTGCAAGAATGAAAAGGTGCCTGAGGCACAACACCCGTTTTACCACAGTGTGGAGATCCAGACCCGTTTCAATGATTTCGACATGTTGGGACATCTCAATAATTCGGCATACCTGCAATTCATGGATCTCGCCAAGGTGCGCTATTTCGAGGCCGTTACCGGCAAGCCTCTGGACATGAAGGGTATTGCCACTGTGATAGTCAACATAAACGTCAGCTTTTTTTCCCCAACTTATTTCGGGGAGCCGGTGTCGGTGCTTACGGCGTGTGTGAAGATCTCGCAGCGCAGTTTCGTGCTTGAGCAGCGTGCCGTGAACCCCATGACAGGTGACGTCAAGTGCGTGGCAACGGTGGTGATGGCAGGCTTTGATCCTAAGACCGGCTGCGGTGTGGAACTGGATGCCGCATGGGTGTCCGACCTGAGCCGTTTTGAAAGCGGTGTTTGAAAATATATGGAATTTTCCTAATTTTGTCGGAAAGGTAGCCATGAAGACTCCTGCGAGCATATAACCGTATATTGACATGCAGATAGAACAGACCATGCGTGATATTCTCCTTGCGGAGAGTGACGCAATCAGAAATATTCCATATTCCGAAGACTACGACAAGGCTGTGGCTCTTATCGTGGATCATGTGCACCGTCGTGGTGGGAAACTTGTGACTTCCGGTATGGGTAAGGCCGGGCAGATAGCCATGAACATTGCCACTACATTCAGTTCCACCGGCATCCCGGCGGTCAATCTTCATCCCTCCGAGGCACAGCATGGAGACCTGGGAGTGCTGCAGCCTGACGATGTGATGCTGCTGATCTCTAATTCGGGAAAGACGCGTGAGATATTGGAGCTTGTGAGCCTCGCACGCAGGCTGATAAATTCCGTCCCGATCATCGTGATCACGGGCAACGGCGAGAGCGAGCTTGCCCGCCTGGCGGATGCCACGCTGCTCACAGGTGGTGCTCCCGAGGTATGCCCTCTGGGGCTTACCCCTACGACCTCAACCACAATGATGACCGTCATAGGCGACATACTTGTTGTAAACGTGATGAAACAAACCGGCTTTACCCGCAACGACTATGCAATGCGCCACCACGGCGGGTACCTCGGACAATTAGCAATTAGGAATTAGCAATTAGTAATTGGTGATTGTGCCGTGAAAGCTGAAAATCCCTTGAGAGAAAAGAGCAAGCAGTTCGCGATAAGATGTGTGAGGCTCTATAAATTTCTATGTGACGAAAAGAGAGAATTCGTGCTTTCCAAGCAGTTGTTGAGGAGCGGGACAAGCATTGGTGCCAATGTGGCTGAGGGAATTTTCGCACAGAGCCGTCTGGATTTTGCCGCGAAATTGAGCATAGCTCAAAAGGAAGCAGCTGAAACGGAATATTGGATAGAGCTTCTTGCAGCAACGGATTATCTGAATGAAGTAGAGGCTCAAAGCATGTTGAGCGATTGTCGTGAATTGCTTAAGATGCTCCAATCAATAACCAAAACGCTATACAATAAATAAGAAAAAGAATAAGAGAGAAAATAGCTAACAAGATAGAATAAAATAGTGAGGTAGGAGGCAATTGCCAATTACTAATTACTAATTGCTAATTACTAATTACTAATTGAGTTGAGTACAGGATTGAAGGGGGGAGCACCCGAGGGGCAGCTTCCCAAGGTTGAGAATATGAGGGTGGCGATAGTCGCCGCAGAGTGGAACGGGCACGTTACGTCGCGTCTGACAGAAGGAGCGCTGGGCGTTTTTGAAAGAGCAGGCTTTGACATGAAGGAGGATGTGAGTGTGTTCCACGTGCCCGGTGCCGTGGAGCTTACTTTCGCAGCCTCCCAGCTCATAGAGGCGAGCCTTTTCGATGCCGTGATCGTGTTCGGATGCGTGATCCGTGGTGGTACGCCGCACTTCGACTATGTGTGCCAGAGTGTCACCCAGGGCATTACCGGGCTTAATGCCGACTGCGACATCCCGGTCATCTTCGGTGTGCTGACGGTGGATACTGAGCAGGATGCGCTTGACCGTGCGGGAGGCGTGCTTGGCAACAAGGGTGCCGAGGCTGCCGAGGCCGCCATCAAAATGGTGGATTTCAAACGCAAGGTTGAGGAATTATAACGAAAAATAGTTAACTTTGCACCCCGTAGTGTTTGAAACGCACTACGGGGTGCATGTGCGTCCGTACACCCCAGCGCGGGCGTTTCGTCCGTAGTAGACGTGGTTTGTATCATAAACTTTTCTACAGTGGAAACCAAGTACATTTTCGTTACGGGCGGTGTGGTGTCATCGCTTGGCAAGGGTATCATTTCATCGTCGTTGGCCAACCTTCTGATAGCCCGCGGATTTCGTGTGACAATACAGAAGTTCGACCCATACATAAACATAGATCCCGGCACGCTCAATCCATACGAGCACGGCGAATGCTATGTGACGGTCGACGGCCATGAAGCGGATCTGGATCTGGGGCATTACGAAAGATTCACCAATATCCGGACCACTCGTGCGAACAATGTGACCACAGGACGCATCTACCAGAGCGTGATCGACAAGGAACGTCGCGGAGACTATCTCGGGAAGACCGTCCAGATAGTGCCGCATATCACAGACGAGATAAAGCGCAAAGTAAAGCAGCTTGGCAACACCGGGCAGTTTGACTTTGTGATCACCGAGATCGGTGGCGTGGTGGGCGACATAGAGTCGCTCCCGTTTCTGGAAGCAGTGCGCCAGTTGCGGTGGGAGTTGGGACGCGACAGTGTCTGCGTGCATCTCACATATGTGCCCTATATTGCGGCGGCGAAGGAATTGAAGACCAAGCCCACGCAGCATTCGGTGAAGCAGCTGCAGCAACTCGGTATACAGCCCGACGTGCTTGTGCTCCGTACCGAGCATCCTGTGACTGAGGAGGTGCGGCGCAAGATTGCGCTTTTCTGCAACGTGGCACCCGATGCGGTGGTGGAGAGCGCCGATGTACCTTCCATATACGAGGTGCCGGTGAAGATGCACGAGCAGAGGCTTGACGGCACTGTGCTCCGGCTTACCGGGCTGCCTTCCGACGGGGAACCGCATATGGCTCCATGGCTTGGCTTCCTTGAGAAGATGCGCAGTGCCACCGAGAGCGTTACCATCGGTCTGGTGGGGAAATATGTGGAACTGCAGGATGCCTACAAGTCCATCAACGAGTCGCTTTTCCAGGCCGTCACATACGAGGGGCGCAGGCTGGACTTGCGTTTCATCCATTCCGAAAAACTGGATGAGGGCAATGTGGATGAGACGTTGAGCGGTATGGACGGGGTTATAATAGCCCCGGGGTTCGGCCATCGTGGGATAGAGGGGAAGTTCGTGGCGCTAAGATGGTGCCGTGAACATGACGTGCCGACATTCGGCATATGCCTGGGCATGCAGTGCATGGTCATAGAGTATGCACGCAATGTCCTGGGGCTTGAAGGGGCGAATTCCACAGAGATGGATACCAAGACGCCCTACAATGTGATCGACCTCATGGAGGAGCAGAAGAGTATCTCCGACATGGGCGGAACCATGCGGCTTGGCGCATTTGATTGCGCTTTGCGCCCCGGTTCGCTTGCTGCCGCCATGTATGGCAGGACGCTTGTCAGCGAGCGCCACCGTCATCGCTTCGAGTTCAACGAGGAGTATCGCTCCCGTTTCGAGGCTGCGGGGATGCAATGCGTGGGCGAGAACCCTGCCACGCACCTCGTGGAAGTGGTGGAGGTGCCCGGCAAACGTTGGTATCTGGGCACACAGTACCATCCGGAATATTCCTCTACGGTGCTCAGTCCCAATCCTCTCTTCATCGGCTTCATAGATGCCGCCATAAGATACAAAGAAGAAAGAAACGAAAGTAAGGAACAATAAGAAATACCAAATTAATGGACAAAAACACGTTATACGGTTTGCTGATGATGGGCCTGGTGATATTCGGGTTCATGTACATCAACAACAAGGATCAGCAGAAGGTGCAGCAACAGCTTCAGGAGCAGGCGGAAAAACAGCAGCAACAGGAGGCTGCCGCCGCACGCAAGTCGCTTACGGTGGATTCCATCCGCCCGGAGGAGCTGGCAGGTATCGCTGCCGTATTGCGTCAGGCAGGTACGCCGGTGGAAGGTTCCGACTCCACTTCCCGCCAGACGATGCGTTACCGCACCAAGACTGTCGACCTCATGGTCAACGGTGAACAGGTGACCGGTACCGTAAAGGCCAACGATACTGTGGTACCCTATGCAGACCTGATAGCATCCAGATTCGGCTCGGATCTGTCGTTGCAGAACCGCATAGCGGCCATAGAGAATCTTCGCACGTCACTTGCTGATGCTGACCGTTATCGTGGATTCGCACGTCATCTCAACGGCGAGGAGCAGATGGTGGAACTGAAAAACGATGTGTTGTCCCTATCCATAAGCAATCATGGCGGCAACATAGCCGGTGCGACCCTCCAGAAATACGACACCTATGTAAATACGGATGCGAAGACCGGAAAAATAGATACGGCTCTCGTGGAGGTGTGGCGTCCCGAGCATTCGGGATACAACTTCATCCTCACTTCCGCCACTCGCCGCTTTGACACCTCGACCTTCTACTTCGCACCTGAGACGGTGAACGATTCGACGGTCATGATGAAGCTTGATCTCGGCAACGGGGCATTCTGGGCGTTGCGCTATACTTTGCCGGCAAACTCATATGTAGTGCGCATGGACATCGTGCAGCAGAACATGGACAAGGTGATCCCCCCCTCGGTGGCTACCATGGAAATGCTCTGGCATCAGAAAATGGGTCGTAACGAGCGCGGACGTGTATTCGAGGAGCGCAACTCCGGCATCTATTACAAATATGCCGGCGACTCTCCTGACGAGCTTGGGAACACGGGCAACCAGAGCGAGAGCCTCAACCAGCAGTTGAGGTGGATCGCCTTCAAAAATCAGTTCTTCTCGTCGGTTATGATACCTCGCGGCAACTTCGTGGGTGCTGAGGTGGCCTCCACCGACCTCAAGGGGGATCCAATGTTTGTGAAGGATCTTACTGCGAAGGCTACCATGAACTATTCCTCCATGGCCGAGAATCCGGTCAGCATAGACATCTTCTACGGCCCCAACCTTTATCCCCTGCTTAAGCGCCTTGACAAGAGGATTGCCGTGCAGGAGGGTGACGAGGCCGGCGAGGATCTCCAGCTCCAGAACCTGATCCCGCTCGGGTGGCCGATATTCCGCTGGATCAACACTCTGGTCATAATACCGGTGTTCACTTTCCTCAGCGGCTTCATAAAGAGTTATGGCATAATCATATTGTTGCTTACACTGTTTATCAAGATCGTACTCTTCCCGTTGACCTACAAGAGCTTCAAGTCGCAGGCCAACATGCGCGCACTCGCGCCTGACATCAAGGCCATCAACGAGAAATATCCCGGTCAGGAGAATGCAATGACACGTAACCAGAAGACGATGGAGCTTTATTCGCGTGTGGGGGCAAGCCCGTTTGCCGGGTGTCTTCCTATGATGCTCCAGATGCCTATCCTCATCGCCATGTTCTGGTTCTTCCCTTCCTGCATCGAATTGCGCGGACAATCGTTCCTGTGGGCACAGGATCTGGCGGCTCCCGACGTGATCCTCACGTTGCCGTTCACGATCCCGTTCTATGGCAACCATGTGAGCCTCTTCTGCTTGCTCATGACCGCCACCAACGTGATATATACGCGCGTAAACATGCAGAATCAGCCTTCATCCGCCTCCATGCCCGGCATGAAGTGGATGATGTACCTGATGCCGGTGATGTTCCTGTTCATATTCAACGACTATGCGGCCGGGTTGAGCTACTATTATTTCCTGTCGCTGCTGATCACAATCGTGCAGACTTACGTGTTCCGCCTGTGCACTAACGATGAGAAGGTTCGTGCACGCCTCATGGCCAATGCCGCAATGCCCAGGAAGAAGTCGGGCTTCATGGCTCGTCTGGAGGAGGCGCAGCGTCAGCAACAGGCCATGCTTCGTGAGCAGCAGAAGCGCAACAACAACGGCAAGGGTCGTCGTTGATCCCCGCTTCCACAAAACTTCTCAGAGGCATCAGAGCTATCCCCGGTCAAGGTAACTCTGGTGCCTCTGCATATAAACGGATAGTTTGATTCTTATGAAAACAAGATTGTCGCTTTTGTCAGTTGCCCTGTTAGCATCTTCTTTTCTGATGCATGGTGTCTCCCCGGTAAGCGGAGCCGCCTCGGTGTCGCCTATACGTGCCATAAATTTCGAGAAGTACGCTGAGGCGAATGCCTCCCTTGCCCCGTTGAAGAAGGGGGAGAAGCGTGTGGTATTCCTTGGAAGTTCCATTACGGAGGGGTGGATGGCCGAGCATCCCGAATTCTTTGAGGACAACGGGTACCTTGGCAGAGGCATAAGCGGACAGTCGACTTATGCGTTGCTGCTGCGTTTCCGCAGCGATGCCCTTGATCTGAATCCGACATGCATCGTGCTCGGTGCGGGAGAGCCTGACATTGCCGCCGGTGACAGCGATTATGACGAAGACCGGACATTTGCCAATATCGTGACCATGTGCGAGCTGGCCAAGATGCACGGGGTGAAGATGGTGCTGACATCGTTGCTCCCTGCGGAAGGATATTACTGGAATCAGAACGCTACCAACGTGCCCGACAAGATCGAAAGCCTTAACAAGCGCATAAAGGCATATGCCTTGGCCAACCGCATTCCGTATGCCGACTACTATTCGCCGTTGGTGCATCCCGGCGACCGGGCGCTTCCAGTCACATTCAGCGACGACGGAGTGCACCCCAACCGGTTCGGATATACCATCATGGAGCCGATAATCCATGCCATACTGAAAAAAATCTGACCCCATTTTTTCCGCCTCGGCAATTACTGATTCCTAATTGTTGTGTCGTTTCGGGTAATTTTGACTATTTTTGCACAGATACCAATACTCTTGATTATGCAGGTAAAACCAAAAAAGGCGCTTGGGCAGCATTTCCTTACCGACCTCGGAGTGGCAAGCAGGATAGCGGATACGCTTGACGGCTTCCGGGAACTTCCGGTGGTGGAGGTGGGTCCAGGCATGGGTGTGCTTACGCGTTTCCTTCTTGAAAAGGGGCATGACCTTACGGTGGTGGAGATAGACACGGAGAGCGTGGATTATCTTCGCATGAACGTGCCTTCGCTCGAGGGGCGTATCATGGAGGAGGACTTTCTCCGGCTTGACCTCGGTGCTCTTTTCCCCGGCAGGAAATTCTGTGTGATCGGGAACTATCCCTACAACATTTCGTCGCAGATATTCTTCCATGTCCTTGAGTGGAAGGATCAGGTGGCATGCTGCTCCGGTATGTTACAGAAGGAGGTGGCGGAACGTCTTGCAGCTCCTCCCGGTACAAAGGCTCGAGGCATACTGAGCGTCTTGTTGCAGGCATGGTACGATGTGGAATACCTCTTCACTGTGGACGAGCATGTGTTCAATCCGCCTCCAAAGGTGAAATCGGGGGTCGTAAGGCTTACGCGCAACGATGTGACCGACCTTGGATGCGACGAGCGTCGTTTCAAGGCCGTTGTCAAGGCCACTTTCGGTCAACGACGGAAGACCATAAGGAATTCCATCAAGTCGTTGCTTGCCCCGGGGGCATCGTTGCCGGACAGTCCTTTGATGGCATTGCGTCCTGAGCAGCTCACGGTGCAGCAGTTCGTGGAACTTACCAATTCAATAGACAATAGATAATTGCTGATTTCTAATTTCTAATTGCCGGAAGGGTGAAGGAATTTAACGAGGAGTATATCGAGAAAGTAAGGCATATCGCCGACACGCGCGACGAGGCAGCTGCAAAGCAGGTGCTGGAAGAGATGCATCCGGCTGATATCGCGGAACTTTTCAAGGAACTTGACCTGGAGGAGGCTGAGTTCCTCAACAAGCTGCTTGACGGCGACAAGGCTGCCGACGTGCTCATGGAGCTTGACGAGGAGGATCGCCGCAAGCTCCTCAGCGACATGGAGCCGGAGGATATCGCCCGCAAGTTCGTGGATCACCTTGACACCGACGAGGCGGTAGACCTTATTCAGGAACTTGACGAGGAGGATCGTGACGAGGTGCTTTCGCATATTGACGATGTGGAGCAGGCCGGCGACATCATAGACCTCCTTAAATACGACGAGGATACCGCCGGTGGCCTCATGGGCACCGAAATGCTCGTCGTAAACGAGAACTGGAGCATGCCCGAGTGTATCAAGCAACTCAGGATGCAGGCCGAGGACATGGACGAGATATATTATGTCTATGTCGTAGACAACGATGACAGGCTGCGCGGCACGCTCCCACTGAAGGAACTTATCACCCACCCCTCGGTATCCAAGATCAAGAATGTGATGGAGACCGATCCGGTGGCTGTGAAGACAGATACGACTCTTGACGACGTGGCTATAGATTTCGAGAAATACGACCTCGTGGCCATGCCGGTCATAGACTCCATCGGGCGACTGGTGGGACATATCACGGTCGACGACGTGATGGATCGGGTGCGTGAATCGTCGGAACGCGACTATCAGTTGGCATCGGGTCTTTCCCAGGATGTGGAGTCGGACGACACGTTGTGGCAACAGACCAAGGCACGTCTGCCATGGCTGCTCATGGGAATAGTGGGCGGCATCGGCAATTCGCTGATACTTGGCAATTTCGAACAGGGATTCGTGACCAATCCGGCCATGGCGCTTTTCATACCTATGATTGGCGGTACGGGAGGAAATGTCGGCATACAGTCTTCGGCCATAGTGGTACAGGGTCTTGCCAATGGATCGCTTGACCTTAAGGACACCGGCCGTCAGATACTGAAAGAGGTGGGAGTTGGATTTGTCAACGGACTGGTCATTTCGCTGATAGTGTTCATCTACAATGCCTTTCAGCTCAATCCCCTTAATCCGACGACGCTTGCGGTGAGCCTGTCGTTGATGGCCGTAGTGCTGTTCGCGTCGGTTTTCGGCACGTTCGTGCCGCTCACGCTGGAACGTTTCAAGATAGATCCGGCGTTGGCTACGGGGCCGTTCATCTCCATTACCAATGACATCATAGGCATGCTCATCTACATGCTCATCTGTTCGTGGCTCATGTCCATGCTTGGCTGATTATGGAACTGTTCAGCGTGGAATTCTATGTGCTCATGTTCACCGTAGCGGCATTGCTTGTAGGGTTGATAGTGAAGCCTAAGGAGAAAGGTGCGGCAGAGACCTCCTTTGCCACGGCGATGGTGCTTGACAGGGAGACCGATACCACTCCGCGCATAGAGTTCAAGTGTCTTGAAAACGGCGATGTGGTGTTGATACGCAGCGGCCTGTCAGGCATTACCGATACGGCCACGGTGGCATTGGCCGTAACACGAATAGGGTTCGACATCTCCATTGAGGAGCGCATTACACCTGGAGAAGGTGATGGGGAGGCTGTGGAGCGAGCCACTTTCATTCTTGGCAATCTGGGGGCCGAGCGTTATCATGTCACTTACAACTCGTCGGCATATTCCCTTTTCATGTCTACAACTCTGGTCAACCGTCCCGGGATCGGTTTCGTCCGCTTCTTTACTCAGTCGTGATCCGCTTTGGTATGGAAGTGACTGAAGTTTAATAGATTCTCCCCCCCTATGCGCGATGTGAAAATAAAGTTGTAAAAATTTTGTAATTATTGTGAATTGTGTTAATTTTGCCGGTGTCTTGTATGGTTTCCTCCGGGAGATGTGCAAGATATAAAGCACACCAAAAATTATCCATTTATAATCTATCAGTTATGAAGATTTACAAAGCACTCGCGCTTGCAGGCGTTCTGGCAGTGGCCGGTACCGCCTCAGCAGAAGATTACAACCGTGTAGCTATCTCTTATGATAACACACACTACGGCTACAACAAGGACTACAAGCTGGACTTTGACGAAGACGAAGAACCCAGTTTCAGCACCAATGGCTTCGGTCTGAACTACATCCATGGCTTCGGCTTGTCAAGCAATCTTCCGATGTTCCTCGAAGTAGGTGGTAACATCAACTTCAATTTCTATTCCAAGACGGATGAATCCAAGTTCATGGGGGAGACATTTAAATATAAGAGCCAGTTCCAGAACATCAACCTTCAGGTTCCCGTAAACTTCGTATGGCGTTTCGACGTAGTTGATGATTTCACGATCGCTCCCTACGTAGGTCTCAACTTCAAGCTTCATTTTGCAAGCAAGATGCGTGCATATCTGGACGGTGATTGGGACGACCAGGCCGAAGAAGATGAGGCAAAACAGTGGACAAACCTCTTCAGCGACAAGGAAGACAAGGGCGTGGGCAGCAAGGACTGGACATGGAACCGTTTCCAGATGGGCTGGCATGTGGGTGTAACTTTCCAGTACACACAGTGGAGCCTTGGCGTTCAGTACGGCACCGACTTCATCTCGGCTTACCGCCACACTTTCAAGGCTGCTGACATTGACGAGGACAAGGACTGGAAGCCCGCTATCAACACAGGCAACCTGAAACTCTCCATCGGCTATACTTTCTGATATCCGTCTGACAGAGATCTGACGAAATAACCCACATGCGACCTGTAATCCCGTAGGAAAGGGATGCCGGTCGCATTGTCGTTTTGCGGAGTGAAAAAAATGTAGTAATTTTGCACCGCCTTTCCGGCTCATATAGCAGTCCCCGGAAGGCTCCCGACATTATAGTAGGCCGTGACAGCCCCGTGAGGGGAACGCGCGGCGATGTGGAAAAATTTGATTGCTTGCAACCACTAGAAAAAATGCTAAAAAGACCCATGCACTATCTTTTTACATCGGAATCAGTTTCCGAAGGCCATCCCGACAAGGTGGCCGACCAGATCTCAGACGCCATCGTCGATGAGATGATAGCACGTGACCCCAATTCCAAGGTGGCATGTGAAACCCTTGTGACCACCGGACAGGTGATAGTGGCCGGCGAGGTGAAATCGTCCGCTCAGGTGGATGTGGCCGCCACAGCTCGCCGGGTGATTAATTCAATAGGATACAATCATTCGGCGCTCAAGTTCGATGGCGACTCTTGCGGAGTGCTCAATGCCATTCATGAGCAAAGCCCAGACATAAACCGTGGTGTGGAACGTTTGGTGGAGGAGGAGCAGGGTGCCGGAGATCAAGGGATGATGTTCGGTTATGCCTGCAGTGAGACTCCGTTGTACATACCGCTTACGGTAGCCCTGAGCCATGCCGTGCTCAAGGAGTTGTCCAGGATCCGCCGTGACGAAAGCGCCATGACATATGTAACCCCCGCCGGGGTACGGAAATCGTACTTGCGTCCCGACTCAAAGAGCCAGGTGACGGTGGAGTATGACGAACATAACCGTCCGGTCAAGGTGGATACCGTGGTGGTCTCCACTCAGCACGACGATTTCATCCTCCCTTCCGGCGAGATGTCGCAGGAGGAGGCCGACGAGAAAATGCTTGAGATTATCCGCCGCGACGTGGAGGAGGTTCTCATCCCCCGTGTGCGCGCCTCGCTTCCGGAAGAGATACGTGCGCTGTGGCCGGAAAAGGTCACCCTGCATGTGAATCCCACCGGAAAGTTCGTGATAGGTGGCCCTCATGGCGATACCGGTCTTACAGGCCGCAAGATAATCGTGGATACCTACGGAGGGCGCGGTGCCCATGGAGGTGGCGCTTTCTCAGGCAAGGATCCCTCTAAGGTGGATCGTTCGGCAGCCTATGCCGCACGGCATATCGCCAAGAACCTCGTGGCGGCCGGAGTTGCCGGCGAGGCGCTTGTGCAGGTGGCGTATGCCATCGGTGTGGCGGAGCCTGTAAGCCTTTATGTGAATACCCGGGGGACGGCCAAGGTGGCCATGACCGATGGCGAGATCTCCCGCAAGGTGCGCGAGATCTTCGACATGCGGCCCAATGCGATAGAAAAACGCCTGAAACTCCGTGCACCGATATACCTTGAGACAGCGACATATGGTCACATAGGCCGTACACCTCGCAAGGTCGTGAAGACGTTCGCATCCCGTGACGGTGAGACGATAAGCCGCGAAGTGGAACTGTTCACATGGGAGAAACTCGACTACGTGGATCGTGTGAAAGACGCTTTCGGGCTGTAAGCCGGCGTTCGTCAAAGTAATCCGATAGAGAAAAGGCAGCAATCAAGCAGACATGATGGCTTGGTTGCTGTTTTTGTATTTAAGCGACAATTCGCCGATAAAAAAACGCAATTGTTTTGAACTCAGAGGAAAAAAATGTATCTTTGTGCGCTAAAAATGCCCCGGTTCATATGGCCGTGTACCCCGATGTGGTGCCGGACTGATGTGATCGGAGCCTTTTTGCCCGTCATTATCAGCGAAATAAATAGAAAAAATAAATAAACGTTTATCAAACTAAATGTCAACACTTGAACAAATCCGTCAGAGGCCCATTCTGATAATCTCCATTCTCGGTCTGGCCCTCCTGCTGTTCATCCTTACGGCGGTAGACCGCCCGGGAGAACTGTTCACCGACAACCACACCGTGGCTGAAGTAGATGGTGAGAAAATCGATTACATGGACTTCCAGAAGCGCGTGGAGCAGCAGCAGGAACAGCTGCAGCAACGTGGCTATGCCAATGTGGACGCTGCACAGGTGCAGGAATATGTGCTTCAGCAGATGCTCAATGAGACCATGATGCATAAGGAGTTTGAGCGTCTTGGCCTACAGGTAACCGACAAGGAGCTTTCCGAGGCCATGCTGGGAGCCACTCCCCATCCTTATGTAGCCCAGATGGTTCAGGGTACGGGACTTCCTTCTGCCCAGATGCTTTATGACATGGCATACAATCCTACCAAGAACGGAATCGATCCCCAGCAGGCACAGCAGGCTCAGGCCGTTTGGAATACCTTGGAGAAAGATACCGAGCAGATGCTCCTTTCACAGAAATTCATTACCTTGTTCCAAGGAACCCTCACAGCCAACAAGCTGGATGCAAAGGCTCTGTTTGACGAAAACGCATCCACATCTACCATCTCATATGCCCGCAAGGATTTCACTTCATTGAAGGAGGAAGACTTCCCCGTTTCCGCAGAAGAGATAAAGGCTCAGTACAATGAGGAAAAGAACCGTTTCCGCATTTCAGAGCCGCAATATCAACTGAACTACATCGCAGTGGATATCACACCCTCTACCGAGGATCTGGCAGCAGCCCAGAGGGAAGTAGAGGATGCCATGATGGGTCTCCGTCTCAATCCGGGAACCGATGCGGTAAGCGGTAACAGCAAGTTCTACGTGAATCGCGTTTCAGCACCCGCGTCTACCCTCGCTCCCGCTCTCCGCAAGGCTGTTACCGGGATGGCCGTGGATTCGGCAGCCGTAGTGGCTTTCGTGGACAACCAGTATACCATAGCAAAGCTGCTTGATGTTACCACTTCGGTGGATTCAGTGCTTCTTGACATGGCTTTCATTGACGAGAATGTGGCCGCTGATTCGATCATAGGCTTGCTCAATACAGGTGCAAAGGCCGGTGAACTCGCCAATGCCGTAGTGCAGCATCAGGACAGTGTATGGGTTTCGCTGCTCGCTCCCGGTATGGATATCAACCTGAAAGAGAACCTGCTGAATGCCGAGACCGGGCGTTATTTCACTCCGGCCAACGGAAACAAGGGTCTGACAATGCGTGTGCGCTCACGCAAGGAGCCTGTGCAGGTTTATGACGTGGCAGAGATCACCTATGACGTGATACCCTCTTCCGCTACCATCAACAAGCTCAACTCTGATCTCCGCAACTATATTACGACAAACAATACCGCAGCCACTTTCGTATCCGAGGCTACAAAGGCCGGTTATCAGCCTCTCCCTGCCACGGTTACCCCGTCAAGCCTTACTGTGAACGGGCTTTCCGATTCACGCGGCGCTGCAAAATGGGCGCTTTCCGCAAAGAAAGGCACTGTTTCCGGCATCTATTCCGACGATCGCGATTCGCGTCTGTTGGTTGTGGCACTTACGGATGTATATGAGGGCGACTTCGAGCCGGCTTCAAGCGAGCGTGTCAACTCTTATCTTACACGCAAGATCCGCAATCGCAAGATGGCTGAGAAGCTGATTGCCGATTACCAGGGCAAAGGGAAGACAGTTGCGGAATATGCAGCTGCAATGGGTGTGAAAGCCGATACCACGCAGGTGACATTCGGTCAGGCTTATGTGCGCAATTTCCCCATGTATGAGTCCAACCTCATCGCAAATGTGGCGGTTGCAAAGCCCGGGCAGGTAACAGGCCCCATAGCGCTCAACAGCTCTGTAGTGGTGTTCAACGTGACCAACGTTGACAACTCCGGTCGTAAATTCGATTTCGAGAACGATGCGATGGTGTTCAACCAGCGTGAGGGTGCCTCCTCCTTTGAGCGCAGCCTTCCTGCGATTCTCCTTGGCAACAAGAAGATCGAGAACCGCATCCAGAAGTTCTATAGCGATAGGCAGTAAAATTCTGTCCCGTCATAAAAAAAGCCCGGCTCAGTGCCGGGCTTTTTTTATGACATAGAAGTAAGAAGTAAGAGCATGAGAAGTCAAGCAAGAAATCAAGAAATTAGAAGTTAAGAAAAACGAAAAAAATTGCCTGACTATAATCAGAGGCATCAGAGGAATCAACTTCTGGACTTCTCAGTTGCTTAATTTCTTAACTTCTAATTTCTTGATTTCTTGCTTGACTTCTCCTGTTCTTACTTCTCCTGCTCTATTATCTAATTCTCCCCGGGTTTTTGGCAATGAATTCCTTCCAGGATTTGGGGCCGGAGGAGGGGATCGGGCGCGAGGTTTCGTAGAAGTGGCAGAGGGCGGCGGCCAAAGCGTCTGTGGCATCCAGTTCCGGTAGCAGTTGCTCCTTGGGGATGGCAAGTATGCGGCGCAACATCTCCTGTACCTGTTCCTTTGAGGCCGCTCCGTTGCCAGTTATTGCCATTTTGATTTTCCTCGGCTCGTATTCGGTGATCGGAACGTCGTGGGTCAGGGCGGCCGCCATGGCCACCCCCTGTGCGCGTCCGAGTTTCAGCATGGACTGTACGTTTTTACCGAAGAATGGTGCTTCAATGGCCATCTCGTCGGGGAGATATTGGTTTATCAGGCTCCGAACACCGTCGAATATGCGGCGCAGACGCAGATAGTGCGATTCGAATTTGTTGAGCTTGATCACCCCCATGGCAATCATTGAGGCTTGTTTGCCCATGACGCGCAGTATCCCGTAGCCCATTACGTTTGTTCCTGGGTCTATGCCGATGATGATGCGCTCTGCCTGTGTCGTCGTAGTTGTGTATGGCATTGCCGGTATGTCAGAGGTCAAGTAGTTCCATGTAGGTGGTGAAATGGAGAGCCAGATTTGGCCATCGGGCTGTAAGGTCGTCCTTAAGTAGTGCGGCAGTTTCGTCGTGCCATCGCTCGGCGCCTTCCTTGTCAGTGGCGGGCATCTGTACGGCGATGCTTTCCGTGTCCGGTTCCAGGCGTGTGAGCACCCGGGCTATAGTCGGTTGTCCGAATATTCCTGATGCTTTTGCGGAGGGAATATAGACGGTGCGTACCCATTGCAGGAAGTCTGTCTCGATTGATGTATGTATGACGAATGTGGTGTTGAGAAGCAGTTTCATCTTGTTTGGATTGTTGTAATGTGGAAGTTGTTCTCCGATTTCGGATATGGAGGTGGGATATCATTTCCCGTAATGGCGCCCTACGGCTCTCCATATGAACTTGAAGTGACGTAAGACCGTTGGCAGCCACCCGTAATAGTAACTCATTATTCGGAAGCGCTCTACGAGTGATTTCCGATGGTTTTTCGTGGTGGTGCCTTCGTTTAGGTAATCGACCATTACCTCGGGGAAAAGCACGTTGTGCCGGGAATGCTGGAGTATGCGGATGCACCAGTCGTAATCGGCTGAGAACCGGTAGCGCGTGTCGTATTCGCCTGTAATACGCCGTAATGCGACGAATGCCTGGTGGCAGACGAGCATCCCGTCGGCAAAGCTCCGGTATGTGAGCTGCTCCGGGGCGGTCAGATGCCGGCAGCCAACGCGTTTGCGGTCTTTGTCCACAAGGTCTGTCTGGCCGTAGACCACACCGGGGAAATCGTTGGCCATGATGATGTCTGCTATTTCCGAGAGGGTATCGGCGGAATGGAGCGTGTCACCGGCGTTGAGGAATACGACATAGTCTCCCGTAGCCTCTGCCAGTCCTTTGTTCATCGCATCGTAAATCCCCTCGTCCGGAGCCGATATGAAGCGGAGGTTGGGATTGTGGCATGCGGCGACTACTTTTGGGGTGTCGTCGGTCGAGGCGCCGTCCATTATCAGATGCTCGTAATGCGGGAATGTCTGACCGGCTACGCTTTGCAGTGTGTGGGCAAGATTGTCGGCAGCGTTGTATGTTACCGTAATTATGGAGATCAGGGGGCGACAAGTTCGGTCTGGCATGTTCTTGGATGTAGTGTCCGTCATTTGGAGTGGCATATGGTATGAGAAGCAAAGATACTAAAATCGGGCAATGGATCAAAATTATTTTAGGAGATTGGCTTTTGTTGTAGGGAAGTGTTTATGTGGCTGCTGTGCCCTGAGCGGAACGGGCAGGTAAACAAGTGTGAAAAAAGGTGATTGTTGGTTCTGATTTGTATGGAATATGCTATCTTTGCATCGTAAAAGACGCTATGACAGCAGTGATTGTCAGCGTCTGTGCGCAGTGGCAGGAGCGGCACCGCTCTTGGTCATGCGCTTAAACTGCTATATAACCGATTAGTTGCGACGCTCTCAGCTATATATAATCATCCTGTTCGTGCTTTGCTTCGTCTCCGGCACTCTGTTGTCAAGAGACGGTGTAGGCGTGTCTCGTGATTTGCCGGTTCCGGTTGCTTCCTCCCCCGATAGTGTCCCTTTAGTTGCCCCGGGTGACAGCATGGCTCTGGCAGACAGTGTCCCCACTCCGCCATCCGGTGTCGTTTCGCCTGTTGACAGTGTTCCTGTACGCAAGTCGCGCATACGTCGCGACAAGGTAGACCTTGATGCTCAGGTGGTGTTTTCCTCAAAGGATTCGATGGTGCTCGTGGGAGGGCGTACCACATACATGTACGGTGAGGCTTCAGTGGACTACGGTGAACTGAAACTCAATGCGGCTGAAATAGAGCTTGATCTGAACAAGAGCGAGGTCTATGCCTGCGGACGTGAGGACAGCGTAGGCGACATGGTAGGTGAGCCTGTGTTCGAGGAGGGTGGCACCTCCTATGAGTCCGGCACTATGCGCTATAACTTCAAGAGCAAGCGAGGCTACATAACCAATGTGGTGACACAGCAGGGGGAGGGGTATCTTACAGGTGGACAGACCAAGAAGACCGACGAGGACGACTATTATATCCAGAATGCCAAGTATACCACCTGCGACAACCACGACGATCCCCATTTCTATCTCCAGCTCACCCGAGCCAAGATGAAACCGAAGAAGAACATCGTCACAGGCCCCGCATATATGGTGCTCGCCGGACTTCCATTGCCTCTGGCCGTCCCGTTCGGTTATTTCCCGTTTTCTGACAAGTATGCCTCGGGAGTGATCGTCCCCACCTTCGGCGACGACTACAACCGCGGGTTCTATCTTAGCGACGGCGGATACTATTTCGCCATAAACGACATGATAGACCTTGCTTTGACCGGTGAGATATATACAAAAGGCTCGTGGGGGCTTTCCGCGCAGTCCACCTATCGGAAGCGCTACAAGTTCAACGGCCATTTCAACATCAACTATCTAAAGAGCATATACGGGGAGAAGAGCGATCCGGATTATTCCACTTCCACCAACTTCCAGGTGATATGGAACCATACTCAGGATTCGAAGGCCAATCCGAACATGAACCTTTCAGCCTCCGTGAATTTTACTACGTCAGGATATTCGCGCAACAGCGTAAACTCATATTATTCCCCATCGTTTACGGAAAACACCAAGTCTTCCACCGTAAACCTCAGCTACCGTTTCCCGAATTCAAAATGGTCTCTTTCCACGTCGTTGAACGTGTCGCAGCGAACGCAGGACTCCACGTTGTCAGTCTCGTTCCCGAACATCAACGTGACCATGTCGCAGACCTTCCCATTCAAGCGCAAGCGTGCCGTGGGTGCGGAAAAATGGTATGAGAAGATACGTATGTCGTATTCAGGCCAGTTCCAGAACTCGCTTACGGCAAAACAGGATGTCTTTTTCAAGAAATCGTTGATCAAGGACTGGCGCAACGGCATGAAGCATACCGTGCCGATATCCGCCACCTTCCCGCTGCTTACCTATATCAACGTGACCCCTTCGATCAGCCTCACAGACCGTATGTACACGCAGAAAGTGCGCCGTCAGTGGGATCCCGCAGCTGCCGCCGAGGTGGCCGACACCACTTACAGCTTCTATAACGTGTGGGATTTCAATGCGTCCATCTCGCTTGATACGAAAATTTACGGTTTCTGGCAGCCGCTCGGATTCCTTGGGAAGAAAGTTAAGATGATACGCCATGTGCTCACACCTACTGTGTCTTTCTCGGGCGCGCCGGACTTCTCATCTTCGTTTTTCGGATATTACGGAACCTACAGCTATACCGACCAGCAAGGTAACGTGCAGCAGAAGAAATATTCCTATTTCCCCTCGGCTCTGTACGGTGTTCCGGGAGCCGGACGCAGCGGAACGGTCTCCGTCTCCCTAGCCAACAACCTGGAGATGAAGGTGAAAAGCGACAACGACTCCATCGGGGAAAAGAAAATATCGCTCATAGAAAACTTCTCTGTATCTCAGAGTTATAATTTCGCCGCCGATTCGTTGAATTGGAGCAATATCAACACATCCATATTGCTTCGCCTTACAAAGCGGTTCAACCTGAACCTGTCGGCCACATGGGACGTGTATACATACCAGCTCAATTCTGCCGGAAATCCAGTGCGTGTCAACATTCCGCGTTGGAAGGCCGGGAAGGGGATCGGGCGCCTCTCCTCGACCGGCACCTCGTTCAGTTATACGATCAACAACGAGACTTTCAAGAAGAAGAAAGGCAAGGACGACAAGGACAACTCCGGCAACAGCACCCCTCCGAACAATTCCGGAGGTGACAATTGGGGCGAGGAGGACGACCAGGGGGATGATCACGGACACGGACACAAGGACGATCTGGTGCTCACATCGGAGGGATATGTGCCGTGGGAAGTGCCGTGGAGCTTGAGTTTCAACTATTCGGTAAGCTACAGTTACGGGGCTTTCAACAAGAAGAAGATGGAGTATGACGGGAAGATAACCCAGAATCTCAGTCTGTCGGGCAACATACGTCCTACAAAGAACTGGGAGTTCTCGGCCAGCTGCTCATATAACTTCGACCTGAAGAAGATCGCCTACATGAACCTTAACATATCGCGTGACCTGCATTGCTTCACCATGCGCGCGAGCGTGATCCCGGTTGGGCCTTACAAGTCCTATAATTTCCATATCTCCGTCAAGTCGGCGCTTCTCTCGGATCTCAAATATGACAAGCGCTCCTCCTACTCCAATGGCGTGAAGTGGTATTGATCCAATTTCCTCTCAAGCCTTCGAATGCTCTCATGCATACATGTTTACCCCACACCTCGCACCCTTGGTGGGCGCTTGATGCGGGGCTAAAATTTGATACGCCTTCTTCGAAGGCTTGTGCTTGTCTCAGGCTTTAAGGCGTGTAATAATTTTTGGCACACTGCCATCCTGATTTGTTGTGTTTGCTATGTCTTGTGTCGGATTAGAAGTAGAAGTTGACGTTCTTGGGATAGAAGAGCATCCCGGAGCCGACCTCCTGGGCTACGCTTTCTCCCATCGAGTTTGCCACTATCGCTAGGGCGAAGCGCAATGCCGACGAGGGGCCGTTGGCGGTGATGATGCGGTCAAGTGCGATCACGGGAGCGTCGCGCCTTACTGCACCGGTCATCTTGCTTTCGAATCCCGGATAGCATGTGGCTTCTTTCCCGTCAAGTATGCCCAACGGAGCGAGAACGACTGCGGGAGCGGCGCATATGGCGGCAATCTTTCCCGATTGTGCCTGGTTTATCAGCAGAGTATTGAGCGGGCCGAACTTCGATAGATTCTCTGCTCCGGGCATTCCACCCGGGATGATCAGCCATTCGGGGGTGATGAAGTCCACTTCGTGGTAAAGCAGGTCGGCCTTTACCGGGATGCCATGCGCCCCGGTAACGTTGTGTTCGGAGGTTATCGAAACGGTTTTGACATCCATGCCTGCGCGGCGCATTACGTCCAATACCGTGAGGGCTTCTATCTCTTCGAAGCCCGCTGCCAGGAAAATGTAAGAAGTGTTCATGTCGATCGGGGTTTGTCTGGTTTGTAATCCGTTTCTCTGCGTTATGACGCATCCATTATGGGAGGTGTCTTTTGCTCTGTCTGTTGTTCGGTTTTAAGGGTTTGTCTGAAAAATTAGACTGTTTCCAATTGGTGTTAAAATAAGATTTGTGATGATTGATGTTCAATCCGTCAGTATGGTAAACGCAAAGGAAGCGTATAAAGTTCACAAAAGCAAGTTTTCTGTCGTCTTTTTTAATCAATCGGCAAAAATATTTGTAAGACGAAAATTTTTTCATGCGTGTGGCGTGACTGCGAATCAGTGTTGTAATAAGCTTAAAAACTATGAAAAAGTCTTAGATGTTTAATTTTGTTAAAATGATACTGTCCTCAACGAAATTTTTAGTGGAGACTTGCTATAACGAAATTTATAGTTTAATTTTGCGGTGTCAACAAGGATGTTTTGCATCCTAATAGCGCAGTAAAAATCAATACAATTTTCCTATGCATACCAGTTGTCAGAACAATTCACCGATAGTGTCAAGGGTGGCCAAATGCCTGATCCTTGCTGTTTTTGTGGCTGTGGCTTCGGTTCAATCCCTTTATGGCGCGTCTACCGGATACATGGTGAGAGGGGAGGTAGTGGATTCTGCCGGTGTGGCTGAAGTGTATGCTACCCTCAGAATTTACAACACCTCGGATAGTGTGAAGCCTGTGGTTCTTGCCACTACCGATGAAAACGGCAGGATAAGCCAGTCGCTGCCGTCGGCTGGTGGATACCGTCTGTCGGTGGCTTCCGTAGGGAAGCGGCCTGTGGAAAGGACGTTTGCTGTGGATGCGTCACACTCGGATGTGGATCTCGGTCGTATCGTGCTTGAGGAGAACGTCACCGAACTAGGGCAGGTGGAGGTCGTGGCTCAGCGTCCGTTGGTGGTGCGCGAGATCGACCGTCTCGGCTATGACGTGAAGGCAGATCCGGAGGCTGAGACCTCCACGCTTCGTGAAATCCTGCGGAAGGTGCCGCTCGTTTCGGTTGACGAGGAGGGTAATATAAAGGTAAAGGGATCCTCGGACTTCAAGATCTACAAGAACGGACGTCCGAACAATTCCTTTACGAATAATGCAAAGGATATATTCGCTGCGATACCGGCCTCTTCCATAAAGAAGATTGAGGTGATTACCGAGCCGGGTGCCCGTGAAGATGCCGAGGGGGTGGGTGCGATACTCAACATCGTCACCGATTCGGATACGGCTCTCAATGGAGTAGTCGGCACCGCCAACCTCTATGCCGACAACAACTCATTCATACCGAATCCGTCGTTGTGGCTGTCCACTCAGGTGGACAAGGTGACCATGTCGGTCAATGGAGGATACAACCGCACTCCCAAGGGCAACGACTCCAAGTCGTGGAGCAACCAGTATACGGATTATTACGAGACGGGAAACAGATACGAGGCTGAGACATATTCCACCTATCCGCAGAATTCGGGATGGATGGGGCTGGAAGCAAGTTGGGAGCCTGATTCGCTCAATCTGTTTACGGTGGAGGCCAACGGGTGGATATGGTCGCCGCTTGATCAGAGGATAACAAGCTCCGTGAGAATGCTGGGGGCGGCAGCCGCCGACGGATCGCGTCCGGTGTTATACTCCTATAACAGTCTTCAAAGGCCGTTGGACAACGGTAATCTCTCGTTTGACGGTTCGGCCAACTATCAGCACTCCACGCGCAGAAAGGGTGAAACCATCACTCTCAGTTACCGTATTTCGAACAACAGCTCCAAGAACGAATCGGAAACGCAATATTATGACATGTTCAACTGTGACTTCGAGTACACGGGGAGGTATTTCGATTCGAAGCAGGATTTCATGGAACAGACCGTGCAGGCCGACTGGAGTCGCCCCTATGGGGAAAAGCACAAACTTGACATAGGAGCCAAGGCGGTGTTCAGGGACAACCATTCCATCAGCACGCAGACGTATGAAGGTGCCGACATGGGCACTCACGACGATTTCACCCATCGCACTACGATTGCCGCCGCATATGCCGACTATCGCCTTACATTGGGTAAGTGGAATATCCGTGCCGGTTTGCGATATGAGTATTCTTATCTCAGTGCCCGCTTCAAGGCACAGACCGAGAATCGCTCCAATTTTTCCTCCACGCTGAATGATCTGGTGCCGAATGCCGCCGTGTCATGGAATATCAACGATGCCAATTCGGTGAAACTCAGCTATAGCCGCAATATACGGCGACCAAGCATCTGGTTCCTTGACCCGGCACGTTCGGAGACCCCGACCTCTGTAAGTTTCGGTAATCCCGATCTCGGAAGTGTGGCATATAACAATGTGTCCTTCAACTATTCCCTGATCAAGAATAAATTCAACCTTGATTTCAACATCGGTGGTACCCTGGTTGACAATTCGTTGCAGAATGTGTCATGGATAGACGAGCGGGAACGTGTTGTAAGTACCTATGACAACGTAGGCAAGATGCGAAGTTTGAACATGTCGGTCTACTTCCAGTGGAGCATCGATAGCAAGACCCGTTGGATGCTCAACCTTTGGGGCGGATATACCTACCTTAGGCAGCCTGTGGCGCTGGATGCGTCGGGTGCGCAGGTATTCGGCTCGCGTGCGCGGTGGGCGGTGAATCCATGGACGCGTATCAGCCGCGATCTCCCATGGAAACTCGAGTTGTCCGTCAGTGGCTACTGGTGGAGCGGAGGATTGAGCAACGTGTATTCATATCAGGATCCCGGAACACCCGGATATTCCATATCGCTTGTGCGCAAGTTCCTTAAGGAAGACAGGCTTACGGTAAGGTTAAACGTCAACAGACCTTTCGGGCCTAATGAAATGCACACCAATTATCATACCTACAATCCGCAATATACCACCGACTCCGAGACGATAAACCGCTCTGGACGGTATGTGGGTGTCAGCCTCAATTTCAGGTTCGGATCGCTCAACGCGCAGGTGAAGAAGACTGCCGCATCCATCAGCAATGACGATCTCCAGAGTGGAAGCCGTGGAGGAGGCGGTGGGAAATGATCTGTGTCCGCGTTTACCGCTTAGGAGGCTTTCTTTACAATAAAGGTGTATTCTCCGGATCCAAGTTCCGTGGATGAGTTGCCGTTGGTGTGTTTGAACGCCGGTCTGGTGGCGGTCTGCGGGATGAGGCTGCTGATCTCTTCCGGCTTGCAATCAGGGAGTATCACCGTGGCGCTGGTGTTGGCGGGAATCGTGAAACGGTAGGTGGTAGATCTTCCGGCAGTTTCCCATGCCGAACTTATTTGTCCCTTGACGGAGTCGTAACTTCCTTCCGCCCAGGTAAGACCGCCTCCGGGGATAGGGCGCAGTATGAAGTGGCTGTATCCCGGTGATTTCGGATCGGGATTTATTCCCAATATGTTGCGGTACATCCATTCGCCTACCGCGCCGAATGCCACATGGTCGAGCGAGTTCATGGCCGGATTCTGAAATCCGCGTCCCGGGATCCATGCGTCCCATCGTTCCCATACGGTGGTGGCACCGTTGTTGACGATATAGAGCCACGACGGGAACCGTGTGGACATGAGCAGTCGGTATGCGATGTCGGCGCGTCCGAAATCCACCAATAGCTGCATCATCATCGGGGTGGATATGAAGCCCGTTGAAAGACGGTAGTCATACTCCTCTATGCATCTGAGCAGGTGTGAAAAGCTCTTGTCGCGTAATTCTTCAGGAATCAGATCGTAAGCCAGTGATATGGAGTATGCCCCCTGTGTGTCTCCTGCGACTTTACCGTCGGGATCAACGAATTCGTCTGCAAAGCGGTCTCTTATCTCCGAAGCCAAGGCGGAATATTTGCGGCGGTCGTCATTGTGACCCAATATGTCCGCTATCTCAGAAAGCAACCGCGTGGAGTATGCGAGGAATGCAGTGGCGAAAAGATCGTCGGGCGTAGCGCCGCGGGTGGTGTTGAATGTGGCATCGGGTGGTGAGGTGATGGTGTTGGCGTTCAGCCAGTCGCCATTGTGATTGTGACGCACTTTCCATATCAAGTCCGGATTTTCGCGGATTGTAGCGTCTATGTGGCCTTTCATTTCCTTGTAAAGTGCGCTCAAGGCGCGGGTGTCACCGTAATTCTCATACAGCCGCAATGGTAATATGAGACCTGCCTCACACCATCCCGGGGCACCGATCCACCCATCCCACAAGCCGGGATTTTTCAATGACGGTATCATTGACATGAATTGGCCGTTGGGTGCCACGTCTTTCATGTCGTACAGATACTTGGTCAGGAAGGGTGCCATGTCCATGTTGAAAATCGCGGTTTGTGCGAATATCTGTATGTCGCCCATCGCGCCTGTGCGCTCGTCGCGGGAAGGATTGTCGGTGAGCACGCTGAACATGTTGTTGCGTTGTGTCCAGAGGATGTTGCTGAAAAGTTTGTTCAATCTGTCGTCCGAGCATCTGAACCGACCGGTCTGTCGGGCGTGTGATGCAACCGCCTTCGCCTCTATCATTTCAGGGGTAAGTGCGCCCTTGATCCCTGTCGCTTCCGCATATTGGAATCCGTGGTATGTGAAAGTCGGTTCGAATATGTCTTCCTTGCCGGAAAGAATGAACCTGTCTGTGGCTTTGGCATATCCGAGGCTTTGGGTATATATCGTGCCGTCGTCATTGAGCCACTCGCCATGTCGCAATGTCACGGTGTCGCCTCTTTCACCCTTTATCTTGAGCTTGCAGTGGCCGGCGATGTTCTGTCCGAAATCTATCAGGAATCTTTCGCCGTCTTTCCATATCCTGACAGGTTTGAGAGTGGTGTGTGCCCTTATTGGCTCATTGCGTTGGGGTGTGAGGGGGATTTGCAGGGCGGTGTCTGCCAGTGCGTGTTCCCATCCGGCTGATTCCTTGAACCTCGGGAGTTGCCATCCGGCGGGGATCCTTGTCGCGTCTATGGTCTGCCCGGCGAAATTGTCGGCCTCGCGGATATAGCCGTCGGGGTTTATTTTCCAACTGTCATCGGTGGGTATCACTATCGTTGACCCGTCTTTCGTTTCGATGTGCAGTTCTGCGATCAGCCGTCGGTCAAGCGCATAAAATCCCCGGTGAGGAAAACTGCGCATCCATTTCACCCCGGCCAGACGACCCAGCGCCCATCCGTCAGCGAGTGTCGCGCCTATGGCGTTCTCACCCGGCAGGACAAGTCGGGTCACATCGTATGTCTGGTACTGCACGTGGTCTGAATAGTCCGTCCATTCAGGTGCTTGCAATTGGTCGCCGACGCGCATGCCGTTTATCCATATCTCATAATAGCCTATGGCCGATGCATATAGTGTGGCTCTTGTAATATCCGGGGGGAGCACGAATGCTTTCCGCAGCAAGGGGGAGGGGAGCGCCGGCGGATTTTCCCAGTAGCGTGTGTCAAAATCGCTGTCGGAATGGTGGAGGCGGACATATTCTGCGTATCTGTGGATCGCTTCATCTCGTTTGCCGCCGATCCATTGCGCCCTCCACCGGTTTATCCCGGTGCCCCATATTGCGGGTGCGCTCCAGTCGGAGACGCGTCCGCGGTTGTCCCATAGGCGTACTTTCCAGTGACATAGGGATCCTTCATCGGGAAGAACGCCGCCGTAGGGTATCTGTGCTGATTGCGATGAGGCGACTTTCCCGCTGTTCCATAAATCGGCATCTCCCTTGGCGAGCTTTTCCCCGGATGATGCAGCCATGATCTGGTAGGCCGTCTGTGTAAGGTTAGGTCTGGCTTGCATGTCGGCAACTTCCGTCCTCCATCCCAGACGCGGTTGTTCCTCATTGCTGACGCCAAGAGGATCGGTTAGATACTCGCAGGTGAGATCTGCAGCCCTGAAGTCGTGTGCTGTTCGTGCGCCTATGCGAAAGTTCTTGGCGGTTAGGGTGAGTATTATCAGGAAGATGGTTGGGATTCTGTACATGAATTTATGTGGGATGTTTGGTTTCTGCAAAGATAATCAATCCGGGGATATCTGACAGCACGATTGCCATAAGGAGACAAAAAGGGGGCGATATGCCAATTTTGACACATCGCCCCGGTATATGGGTAATTCCTGTCGGGGATTAGCCGTTGATCTTGACCATCTTTGCGATGAGGTCGAGAACCTTGTTGGAGTAGCCGATCTCATTGTCGTACCAGCTTACTACCTTAACGAAGGTGGGGGTGAGCTGGATACCGGCCTTTGCGTCGAAGATAGAGGTGCGTGCGTCGCCGAGGAAGTCGCTTGAAACGACTGCGTCTTCGGTGTAGCCGAGGATGCCCTTGAGCTCGCCTTCGGAAGCCTCCTTCATAGCTGCGCAGATCTCTGCGTAGGTAGCGGGCTTAGCGAGGTTTACAGTGAGGTCAACTACGGATACGTCAAGGGTGGGGACACGCATTGACATGCCGGTGAGCTTGCCGTTGAGTTCGGGGATGACTTTGCCTACAGCCTTTGCAGCACCTGTGGAAGAGGGGATGATGTTGCCGGAAGCAGCACGGCCACCGCGCCAGTCCTTCATGGAGGGGCCGTCTACGGTCTTCTGGGTAGCTGTGGTAGAGTGTACGGTAGTCATGAGGCCTTCAACAACGCCGAATTTGTCGTTGAGCACCTTGGTGATGGGTGCGAGGCAGTTTGTGGTGCAGGAAGCGTTGGAAACGAACTGTGTGCCCTTTACGTAGGTGTCGTCGTTTACGCCGCAAACGAACATGGGGGTGTCGTCCTTGGAGGGAGCTGACATAACCACATATTTTGCGCCGGCTTCGATGTGACCCTGAGCTTTTTCCTTCGTGAGGAAAAGACCGGTAGATTCAACAACGTATTCAGCACCAACTTCGCCCCAAGCGATTTCTGCGGGGTTCTTGCAAGCGGTGACGCGGATAGTCTTGCCGTTTACGATGAGAAGGCTCTTTTCGAGGTCGAAATCTACAGTGCCGTCGAATTTGCCATGCATGGTGTCATACTTGAGCATGTACGCCATGTAGTCAACGGGAAGAAGGTCGTTGATAGCTACAACTTCGATGTCGTCGCGCTTGGTTGATGCGCGGAATACGAAACGGCCGATACGACCGAAGCCGTTAATACCTATTTTAGTCATAGTGGATAATGAATAAAAATAAATTATTGGTGTTTAATTGTTAGTTGCTGTTAAAACTAGCTGAATATCAGCAGCTTTAGCGCTCACTGCCTTTATAACAATCGGTAGGTGCGCTTTAAGCGATACAAAGGTACTAATTTTTCTCAAAAAAACTTATTCCGGCATCGGAATAATTAAAGAAATATTTCAGTAATTAACAGCTTTTGTCTAAGCCAGGTTTCATGTTTTTTCGTGCTTTCTCTTTCTGTGCCATTCGATGGCTCTGAATACTATTGCTGTAGCGTAAGCGGCAGTTATGAACCATGCCCATCCCGGAGAAACGCCATGGCGGGCGTTTACGATGAGCATATACAGTACAAACGCATAGCGTGTGCTACCGACAATGGCACTTTCAGGCACTATGCGTACTTTCTTGAAGGCTGCTGCGATGCCATAGCCGATGGCGACCATGAGTGCAAGGCATGTGACAGCGGGGGCGGCCAATGATCCGGTATAGCAGTTCCACCATATCAGGGAAGTGGATGCGGTGATGATGCACCATCCCACAGGTTCGCTATCGGACAGGTGGATAAGGAACTTCCTTATGCGCGTAAACGTGGACTGTTCGGTTGCAGTATTTATAGCTCTTTCTGTCATTGTGCGTCGCAAATTTAATAAAAAAAGTGAGATCCTGTCGGATAGGTTTGTGGTGGATAAGGAATTTCAATGGAAGAGCGCGCAGACCAGTGTGAGGTAACGGGGGAGGGTGCCGTCGGTGCCCCATAGCAGTTCCATGCCGAATAGCTCCTTGAGTGTGCGGCCGAGGTCGAATCCGTATGCTTCGAGCGACGGGCGTACTTTGTCGGGGTGGCGGCAGGGGAGACCCTGTGGGCGAGTGCAGGAGCCGGAAGGGCAGTTCAGGCATTCCCCGACGAATGTAAATGCCAGTCCGCCTGTGAGTGCTTCCCTTGCCAGAAGTTCGCGTTCCAGCCGTTCCCTTACCGGGCGCATTATTTTGGCACCCTCGGATATTGGAATTCCGCTCCGGTCGGGATGGATAGTTGTGACGATGATCTCTGCTGTAGAATAGCGTCCGAGCCGGTCGGTAGGATCGTGGTCAAACGGGGGGCATCCCCATCGTTTCCCGTAGTTGCCGCATTGCCGGCATAAACCGATGAAGCGCTCCGCATCTCGGAAGCGCTTCATGTAGTCCTTGACCGCTATTGTGCGGGTGAAAGTCTCGGTGTTCAAGATCGTGGTGATGTATGGTGTGCGATCATTATTTCTCGCGCATGAACACCTGTATGGGAGTCCCGTTGAAGTCCCAGTGCTCGCGCAGCTTGTTTTCGAGGAAGCGGCGGTAAGGCTCCTTCACCCACTGCGGCAGGTTGCAGAAGAAGATGAATGTGGGCACGGGCGCACCCTTGAGCTGGGTCACATATTTGATCTTGATGTATTTGCCCTTGTTTGCGGGGGGCGGATATGCGCCTATGGCCTCAAGCATTACCTTGTTGAGCTGCGAAGTCGACACCTCGCGTCGGCGGTTGCCGTATACCTCCACTGCGGTTTCTATCACCTTGTAGATGCGTTGCTTGGTAAGGGCGGAACAGAAAATTACCGGAAAGTCGGTGAACGGGGCGAAGCGGTTGCGGATGGCCTGTTCGAAATGCTTCTGGGCTTCCAGGCTCTTGTCCTCCGCTATGTCCCATTTGTTCACGCATACTACAAGTCCTTTCTTGTTGCGCTGTATAAGACCGAAGATGTTGGCATCCTGGCTTTCGATGCCGCGTGTGGCGTCGATCATGAGGATGCATACGTCGGCGGCTTCTATGGCGCGGATGGATCGTATTACCGAATAGTATTCTATGTCCTCGTTGACTTTCTGTTTCTTGCGTATGCCGGCGGTATCCACCAGATAGAAGTCGAAGCCGAACTTGGTGTAGCGGGTGTAGATGCTGTCGCGGGTGGTGCCGGCGATGTCTGTGACTATATGGCGCTCTTCTCCTATGAATGAGTTGATGAGCGACGATTTGCCGGCGTTCGGTCGTCCCACGATGGCGAATCGGGGAATTTCCTCCAGATCCTCCTCATTGTCGTCGGGAACCGGAAGTTTCTTTACAATCTCGTCAAGAAGGTCGCCTGTGCCGTAGCCGCTTACCGCGCTTACGGGGTATGGCTCTCCCAGGCCGAGGCTGTAGAATTCGGGGACATTGTACAGCCATTCGTTGGAGTCGACCTTGTTGGCTACAAGGATTACCGGTTTCTTCGATTTCCTTAGTATCTCTGCCACATGGTCGTCAAGGTCTGTCACCCCGTTCATGGCATCGACCACGAACAGGATCTCATCTGCCTGCTCTATGGCAAGGTGCACCTGTTTGTTGATTTCCCCCTCGAAAATGTCGTCGGAGTTTACGACCCATCCTCCGGTGTCTACGATGGAAAATTCCCGTCCCGTCCAGTCGACTTTTCCGTACTGGCGGTCTCTGGTTGTACCGGCAGTCTCGTCGACGATGGCCTGGCGAGATTCGGTGAGTCGGTTGAAAAGGGTCGATTTGCCCACGTTGGGGCGTCCGACGATTGCTACGAGTTGAGACATGCGTATATCAGGTGTTCTGCGTTAAAAGATGTGCAAAGATAGTTCATTTTTCCTCATCCGGCAAGGGAGGGGGGAAGAGGAAGTGATTCCGCTTACGCGTCATCACTTGCGAGGCCGGGGGGCGTGGGTAGTCGGGGCGGTTATTCGATGTAGCCGAAAGCCTTGAGCTTGTTTTCGCGGTTGCGCCAGTTGGGCTCTACCTTTACGTGGAGTTCGAGGTATACGCTCTTGTCGAAGAATTTCTCAATGTCCAGGCGTGCTGCGGTGCCTACTTTCTTGAGCATGGATCCGCCCTTGCCGATGAGTATGCCCTTCTGGCTGTCGCGTTCCACGAAAATTGTGGCCATGATGTGGATGGAGTGTTCGCTCTCGTCGAATTTCTCTACGATCACCTCCACGCTGTAGGGTATTTCCTTGTCATAGTTCGTGAGGATCTTCTCACGTATGATTTCCGTAACGAAGAAGCGTGCGGGCTTGTCGGTGAGTGCGTCCTTCCCGAAATAAGGTGGGGAGGGGGGGAGCAGTTCGACTATGCGTGCCATGAGGTTGGCCACGTTGAAATGTTCCTTTGCGGAAAGCGGGAATATTTCGGCATTGGGCAGGAGCTCTTTCCATTTTGCCACTATCACATCAAGTTCTCCGTTGTTCTTTAGGAGATCTATCTTGTTGATGACCAGCAGTACTGGTATGGTTTCCTTCGCAACGCGTGCCACGAAGTCGGCATTCTTGGTGGGGTCTTCCACCACGTCGGTCACGTATAGAAGTATGTCTGCGTCGGTCAGTGCTCCCTGAGCATAGCTGAGCATGCTTTCCTGCAGCTTGTAGTTGGGCTTGAGGACACCGGGAGTATCGGAGAATACTATCTGATATTCCGGCGTATTGACGATGCCGGTTATGCGGTGGCGTGTGGTCTGCGCCTTTGAAGTGATGATACTTACCCGTTCCCCGACAAGGTCGTTCATCAATGTGGACTTGCCTACGTTAGGATTGCCGACAATGTTTACGAATCCTGCCTTATGGTTTGTGGATGGAACCTCTGCGTTGTTTTTTTCTTCTTGGATGTTGTCGCTCATATTCTGATTGTTTTTGGTCTCTGGGTTTTAGGATAAACAAAAATAGCATCTTAAAAGATGCTATTTTTGAAACTTTTTCAGCCTTGTCGCGATGATGGCTCGCTCTTATGGCTGGCAGTCAATTACATATCCCAAACCAGAAGCATGGAGCCCCAGGTGAATCCTGCTCCGAATGCGGTCAGGAGGATCTTGTCGCCTTTCTTGAGGCGATCCTTGTATTCGTCAAGGCAGAGGGGTATTGAGGCTGCCGAGGTGTTGCCGGTGTGCTGTATGTTCACAAGCACTTTTTCCGAGGGTATGCCGGCGCGTGAGCTTACAGCCTCTATTATGCGGAGGTTGGCCTGATGTGGCACGAGCCAGTCAATTGTCTCGGCAGTCAGGTCGTTGCGCTTAAGTATGTCCACCGATGCGGTATACATGTCGGTGACAGCATTCTTGTATACGTTCCTGCCGTCCTGGAAAAGGTAGTGCAATCCTTCGTCAAGTGTAGCTTGAGTCGTTGGCTTTGCCGATCCTCCTCCCCACATGACCAGATGTTCAAGTCCGCGGCCGTCGACGTGGAATACGGCGTCAAGTACTCCGACTCCCGGATCTTCGGTGGGCTCGACCATTACACAGGCAGCCCCGTCACCGAAGAGAGGGCATGTGGCACGGTCGTTGTAGTTGATCATCGAAGACATTTTCTCTGCGGCAACCACGATCACCTTCTTGCGCAGACCACTTTTTATGTATGCGGCAGCGTCTTCAAGGGCAACAATGAAGCCTGCGCATGCGGCCTGGATATCATAGGCATAGGCGTTTTTGAGTCCGGCGCCCTCGCAGATGATGGATCCGGTGGATGGGAAGCGGTAGTCGGGGTTTGAGGTAGCGCATATGAGGAGTTCCACTTCGGCGGGGTCTGTATGGGTCTCGGCAAGCATCTTCTTTACTGCCTCGATGCCCATATATGATGAGCCTACATCCTTTTTGAGAATGCGGCGCTCCTTGATGCCGACGCGTGTGGTGATCCATTCGTCGTTGGTGTCCACCATCTTGGACAGCATCTCGTTGTCGAGGATGTCGTCGGGGACATATGACGCTATACCGGTAATCTTGGCGTTGAGCATATCAGTACTGGGTTGGTAATGGTAGAACATGAAGAAACCGCTTCCGGTTTCCTCAGCAGTTGCGTTTTTTTAGTTTGTTCAAAAGGCTGCCTGTGTGGGCGTGATGCCCGGGCAGCCCTTGTGTGAATATGACGCCTGGTGATTATACGACGGCGTTTTTCTCAATTGCGATCTTGCCGCGGTAGTAGCCGCATTCGTTGCAGACGCAGTGGTAAACATGCCATGCGCCGCAGTTGGGGCAGATTGCGAGAGTAGGCATAGCGGCCTTGTCGTGTGTGCGGCGCTTTGCTGTGCGGGTCTTTGATTGTCTTCTTTTAGGATGTGCCATTGTTGTCTAATATTATTTTTTTTCTTGTTGTTCTTTTTTCAGCTGCCGGGGATCAGTCCTCGGAAGGTTGGTCTTCCGGCATGGAATCCATCTCATCCATCAACTCGTCTTCCAGTTCCGCGTCATCGTCGCCGGGGACGTGTGCGCGATGTTTTTTCAGCAGGGAACTCATGGCGCGATTGCATTTGCCCATGGGGTGCACATGCTTGATGGGAATGGCGAGCGATACGGTGTCGAAGATCATGTAGGCTACGTTGAGGAATGCATCGGTTTCGGGTATCTCCATGAAATCATCCGAGTCGTTGTAATCTTCTCCGTATCTCACGTTGATGGCGTATGTCGTGTCTATGTCTATGGAAAGGTCGTCAAGGCACCTGTCGCAAGGAACGATTACAACGCCCTTGAAATCAAAGGATAATGCGTAAACGCCATGCTGATATGTCACAGTGAGCGTCACGTTGAGATCGGCATCGCGCACATCGGCGCTCTCCATGTTCTGGAAGAACTGCTTGTCAAGATGATACTCAAAAGTATGCTTGCCCTCGGCGAGGCTTCGCAGGGGCAATTTGAATTGACTGAACTTTCCCATAGCTATAGTCTGCGGAAAAACTGTGCAAAGGTATATATTTTCTAATTGATTAGCAACTTTTCCTGAAAAAATCCGTCAGCATCCGCAATCTGACTTTAGAAGAAGGGGCGGAAAAGCACCAATGCGCCCCGTATGCGGCGTGAGGTAAGGGCGTATACGGCATGGAAGAGCATGCGGTAGAAGGGGCATCGTTCGGTACTGAGTGTCGAGGCCATCAGTTTGTTGCTCAGCGCCGGTGAGCCTTCTGATGCATACAGTCCGGCCAGGTGCGTGCGTCTCAGGTGCACCCATCGGCGGTGTCTGGCAGTGTCCAGCGTGGCTTCGATTGCGTCGAGCGACGCTTCCCATTTCCCCGCTCCCTGGGTAAAGCCCGTGCCAGTGATGGACTCGCATTGCTGGAATATTTCTACGGTCGGTGCTCCCCTGAGTTTCATCATTGTCGGTGAGAGCCTTAGGATCCTGGCTCCGAGTTCTATGTCGTTCCAACCGTGTATCGAAGTGTTCCATCCCCCTGCCTTACGGATTATGGAGGTTCGGGCGGCATAACGCTGTGTCGCCATGCCGCCGTTCATGATGTCGTGCCATAGCGGTGATGCCGCAGAGAATATGGCGCGGCGAGTGTGGCTGTGTATGTCGTGTATGGTCGCGTCCCAGCCCACTATGTCGGGACGGGAGGGATGACGGAATCCTTTCATGGCACGCTCCACATGCGTGGGATGCATGATGTCGTCGCTGTCGAAGAACATTACATATTCCGAGGTGGTCTCAGCGAGTCCGCGATTGCGTGCGGCGGGCGCTCCCGGAATACTTTCATGGAGTATGTCTATGGAGAAGCCGGCATTTTCGTTCTCCTCCTTCCAATCTGCCACGACCGTTGCGGTGCCGTCGGTGGAGCCGTTGTCCACGATTATCACACGCAACGGGCGAAATGTCTGTGTGGCGATGCTTCTCAGAGTGCGTCCTACGATTGCGGCGCGGTTGTAAACCGGCATTATTATGGTTATGGGAAACTGCGTATTGTCCATCTCGGTATGGCTTTAGGATGCGGATAGATGTCGCCGGGCATATATGGCGCCTTGGATCATCCGGATCAATGACATTCCCAATGGCGCACGTCCTCTGCGGTATGTACGCCACCCGTTGACAATCACTGCGGGCAGCCATAAAAACGGTCGCCGCAGGGCTATCAGTGCTCCTATCGCACGCAGGGTTCCGGGATCGGTTATCTTTCTGGCCCCGGTGGGGATGCCGTTGTGCTTGGTGATCACGATAGGGAAGAATCTCCCTCTGTAGCCCCGTGCATCGGCCTGCATCAGGAATAGGTCTTCCTCGCCGCAGGTGAGATAGGCGGTGCCGAGGCCGAGCCTCGGATCGAATCTTACCCCATCGGCTCCTATGCACATGCTGCGTCTGAATGCGATTTCGAAACTAACAGGATGGAAACCTTTTGGAAGGCGGTTGTATGGGAGTTCGGTTTCGGGATATGTCTTGTAGACAGGCTTGTCATACTTGAATGTGGCGAAATCCATCTCAGGATGGCTGGTGAAGCAGTCCGTGACCGCTTGCAATTGCGCCGGGGTGTATGCGAGATCGTCGTCGGCGATGAGTATTATGTCGCCTCGGGCATGGTCTATGGCGTTATTACGATTGTTGCTCAGCCCTACACTGTCGGTTCGTATGATTCTGATGTCTTGTCTGTCTGTGAGAGCGGAGGGAACCGGTGTCTCGGAATGGCGTTGCCATGATACCACATATTCCACTCCTGCTACTTTGGGTAGCTTCATGGCTTTCACGCGTGAGATGCCGTCCGCACCTATGGTCGATATGGTCACGCTCAGGCGTGTTGCCTGAGCGGGCGCAGGGAGTGTTATTCTGTCGGCTATGAGCCTGAGGGCTGTGTCAGACAATGAGACTTTCCTTTTCAGTGCGGCCGGTGTGAAGGTGAATTCCCCGAAGTATGCTTTCCCAGCCACGTCGTAGAGGTCAAGACGCACGAAAGGTAGGTCTGCAGCAAGTATGCGGCAGGCTTCCTTCATTCTTTCGAACGAGGCGGGGCGCAGGATGTCCAGACCGGTAGCGGCTATGGGGGGGAGCGCCCATTCGTCCCGTCTGTTCCAGTCCATGTCGTAGATGGTGACACGCTTCGTATCGGGGCCGTTGAAATTCCTGTCGGTGCATACCATGCACATGACAGGTTCTCCGTAAGTGCAGAAAAACTTGTAATCGGACAACCCTTCCCCTCCCGGCTCCTCAAGAAGGGCTTCGGCGATAATCGCGGGTTTTATGGCGGCGTAATGTGTTTCTGCGGTGTAGCTCCCGTATGTGGCTTTTAATGAACGACCTAATTGTGCCGCGATCTTTTTAAGCGGCGCTTTCTCTTTGTCCGGTACAATGGCAAGGTCGGCGCATCCATTGTTCGGTTTTATGACGAATGATGAGGGGAGTGAGGCGAAATCTATCTCCGATGCATGCTCCCAGTGGCCGTAAAGGTGTATGAGCATGTCGGCACACCCTTTTTTCGCCACATATTCCCTGGCTCTGAGCTTGTCGGCGAGGATGCTCCACTGCGATATGTCGGTGTTGAACTGTATCCACCTGATTTTTTCGGAAAATTCCACGGGGTGTGTCCAGTCGATGGGACGGCCATAGTCGTGGCGGAAAAGTTCTTCGGCTCGTTTGCGTGGCGCGTGCGCATACCTGGCTCCGCGCACCTTATGCATCAATCTTATCAGCGGAAGGTGCATCTCCCGTTTCAGGAAGTTGCGGATGCGTGCTGCGGCGGTATGTGTGGTTGGGTCATGCATTTTGTTGCCGTGAAGTTTTTTCCATGAGACGTTCTTCCCAGAAGCTGGCAAAACGACCGGCTACGACTGTAGCCTCGTTGTGGCGGGTGACAAATTCGCGGCTTTGTAGCCCGCGGCGTCGAAGCTCTCCCGGAGGCGACGTGATGATCTTCTCGAACATGGCAGTCATGGCATCCACATCCACCGGACTGTTGAACATCGGCCGGTTGTCTGTCTCGCCGATGAAATCGTAATATTCCGGTTCGGCTCCCGTGACGGCGCATTGTCCGTTGGCCATTGCCAGGAGTGCGTTCGTGGCCGGTGAATAACTGTATGCCTGGTCTATGACCACATGTGCCGACGAGAGTAGCTGCCGGTATTCGGCTATGGGCTTGTTTTCCACGATCATCAGTTCCGCTTTCCCGGGGTGGCGCTCAATGGCACGTCTGGCTGCGGTTTCGAGCCTGTCGGTTCCTTTGGCTGTGAGGCGGCCGGCATGTCTGCCGAGAAACAGTCGTATGGTTTCGGGGTTCTCGGGGATTTCCACGGGGGTGGAGGCTGACATGTCAATGGGTACCCCCCCGTATGCCCTGAGGTGCAGGGGCAGTCTGCGGCTCACCGCAAGGTAGTATTCGTAGAGTACGGCGACGGCACCGTCTATGTTGTCGTATATGTAGTCGCAGTGTCCGGTAAGCTTGTCGGATTGCCAGTCGCGGAGCAGGTGGGAACGCTCGATGGCCATCGGAGCCGGTGAGCCGAAGTGCATGTACTCGGTGTATCTGAGCGGAGAGGCAGTGTCGAGGCACTCCTGTACATAGACGGAATCGGTGCCCAATGCCGTAAGGAAGACCGATCGGTTGTTGCGCCTTACGATGTCGAATATGCGGCGCACACGTTCTGGTTGCAATTGCAGGAACAGCGGATTGTGGATAGCCACTACGTCGAATCCCCTGAGGCGGGTGAAGCATAGTCGCAGCATGCGCATGTAAAGCAGCATGCCTCCGGCTTTTCCGGTCAGACGTCGGCTGAGGTCTATGTCGCGCGGCGTGTGCATCCATCCGGTGCCGTTTGATGCCACCACGACCTCATGCCCCAGGCGCCTTAGGCCTGTGGACAGGGTGTTGTGGCAGTTGCTGGCATCGCCGAGGAGGAGTATTTTCATGGAATCCGAGGTCTGGAAGCGGCGGCTGATGGATCAGAGGTAACGGCTGACAGCCGATGACAGGCGTGTGATGTCGTCCACACGTTCCACAAGTTCTCCCTGTCGGTTGATTATGAATGTGGCAGGGAGGTTGGTCACATTGTACTGGAGCAGATTTTTTGCACCATGCTTGGGCGAATTGAACACTGCTATCCAGGGGAGGTTGGCTGCTGCCTGGCGCCATGCGAATTCGTCGCTGTCTACTGATACCTGGTAGATCTCAAGGCCGGAAGTATTGTTAGCTTCGTATATCTTGGCAAGCTCCAGGTTTATGGCAGGGGAAAATTCAGCGCCGTATGCTGTGAAGCTGAGTATTGTTACATTCCCCTTTGAGGCTTCCTCCGTGAGGCTTCTTTCCTTGCCGTCGCGGTCAAGCAGTTTGATCTCGGGAAGGGAGATTTCGTTTGCCACGATCGTATCGGTAGCCGCGCTGATGCCGTTGGATCGTCGGTTGGAGAGGTAGAGCTGGCTCAGGTACCCGGTTCGCGGATCGTCAGGGCGTTTGGAGGTGAAGGCGTTTGCCACGGCACCTATCATCTTGAGGTCTGCCTTGTCCTGCGGGTTGAACAGGGGAGTGTCACCAACGCGTCTGAAGATGGTGTAGTAGGCCACGATGCCGGATGGATCGCTTAATATCAGCTCAGCCAGTGCACGTTTCAGTGCGGGATCGTAGGCCACGGCCTGTTCGCCCTGACTGTCCACGACCTTGCAGATCAGTTCGTTTATCTGCTGCATCTTGTCCGCAGAAGGGGATCCGGCGAGTTTGTATCCGTTAGAGAAGCGGGATGCGTCGGCCGTGATGGTTACGGTCTCTATGCTGTCTATGGGGAAATAAACCGATTCCTTTCCCAGTGTCAGGCGGTATATTTCCGGGTGGCCGGCAGGGAACTGGCGCACCTTGAAGCTACCTTTGGAGTCTATTTCTACCGTGTCAAGCGGATACCATTGCCCGAAGTTGTTCGGTGCCTCGAGGATCAGCTCTTTTCCCTCCGCTCCCGTGACAGTGCCTTCTGCCTGCCACCTCTTTTCGGAACATGAGGATAGCATGCCGACAACGCAGGTTCCGGCAGCAATGGCCAGGCTTATGACTGAGGTTTTCATTCAAATGATGTTTATTATTCGAATTCAGCGGCTATCGCATCGGCGATCTTTTGCATTTCTTCAGCCGGCAGGGTGAGTTTCTCTCCACAGAAGTTCATGTCGGCTCCTGTGTTCATCGGCACAAGGTGTACATGGGTATGGGGTACGTCAAGTCCGATGACGGTTATGCCGACTTTTTTGCACGGAATCGCTTTCTTGAGAGCTTTTGCGACGCGTTTTGCAAAAAGCATAAGCGAGGCATATTCCCGGTCGGAAAGGTCGAAGATGTAGTCTACCTCCTTCTTTGGAATTACCAGGACATGGCCGGGATGCACCGGGTTTATGTCAAGGAAGGCGAAGTGGCTTTCGTCTTCTGCCACTTTGTATGAGGGGATTTCGCCGGCGGCGATGCGTGAGAAAATAGAAGGCATGGGGCAGATGGGGAAATAAGAAATTGAGAAATTAGGAAATAAAGACAGCTTCCGCTTGCGCGTCAGCACACATGAAGGTCAGATGGAGATCTGCTCGATCTCGAATTTCATGAGACCGGCGGGGACGCGGATCTCAACTATGTCGCCGACCTTGTGTCCCAGAAGTCCTTTGGCAATGGGGGTGGAGGCTCCGATTTTCTTGTCGCGGAGATTGGCCTCGGAGTCGGCAACTATGGTGTACTCCACGCTCATGCCGTTGGAGGTGTTCTTGATTTTCACCTTTGACAGGATGTTGACTTCGTCGGTGTTCAGCTTTGTCTCGTCAATAAGACGTGCATTGGCCACAAGATCCTTAAGTTTCGCGATTTTCATCTCAAGCATACCCTGTGCCTCCTTTGCGGCGTCGTATTCCGAGTTCTCGGAGAGGTCGCCTTTGTCGCGTGCTTCAGCGATTGCGGCTGAAATGCGTGGGCGTTCCACGCTTTCAAGGTAGGCTATCTCTTCCATTTTTTTCTTGTAGCCGTCCTTGGTCATGTAAGTCAAAGCCATGATATATAGTCTGTTTTAATTATTATACAATATAGGTAGCGCTTTTGTGGTGTGACAAAAAAGATAGTGCCTCGCCCGGTTTTCCACGGGGGAGACCCTAAAATCAGTTCGTGCCAGCATGTGTTACGTTTGCGCAATGGCAAATTTAGGCATAATATTCCAATTACCAAAATAATCGAGTTTAATTCTGCCTACCCTTGCAATAGGCTTTTGTTGGGCTGTTTTTATGTTATTTCATAATTTTGTGAAAAAAGACCGGTTTTGGTGGGGCGATGTTTTGCGTATCATCAATTTTTGAGTTATATTTGCGGCAGATTTATACTCCGCCATATTCAATCGCATACAAGACAATTCAATCACATATAAATTATATCAATTTCAATTTCACATGAAAAAAATTCTACTAAGCGCTCTTGCAGCAACATTGGGCTTGAGTGCGGCAGCCTCGTCAAACCAGGGTGTCTGCCGCGGGCAGTCGCAACTTTTCGGCTTCGCAACCAAGGCTCGGACAGAGCTGACGCAGACAGTATCATCGGCGATCTCAATCACTTCCCCGCGTAAGGCAACAGAAGGGAACACAATCGACGTGCATCAGCTGCCGCCTTCCAGCCAGGTCAGCTACCTTGACGGCCCGAAAGGACAGACATGGTTTTATACGCTTGACAACGTAAGCACAATAATCGATCACGGAACTTACAAGGAGGAGAAGATCTCAGGATATAAGATAAAGGTATACAATGCCTTGTTTGAGGAGGTGGGTTCGATTGAAGACGCCATTGAACTTGGAGAGGGTGAGACCCGTGTGGCACAGGTGTCTGTGGGTTCGCTGGTGACACAGAAGTTCTTCAATACGGATAATTCCTATGAGATCATGGTGAGTGTCGCTTGCAATACAGTTGACTACACGAATAAATATCACACGTATGTGTATGCGATAAACAGCAACGCCACAACTACGGAAAAAATAACAGAGGTAGACGGTTATCTGACTTCGGCTGTCAATACCGCTACGGATGAATGGTCTGAAAAGTACTGGCTTACATTCCTTACCGAGGAGGATGCGTCAGAGGAGAACCAGATGGTTGGAGATGTGATCAACGCCATGGACTACGTATTTACGACTTACAAATATGCCGGATGGAGTGCCTGGGGCGATCCTGTAATGGTCAACAGGATACCTTCGATAGCCATCGGCGGTGAAAATGCCATCCCCTTCCTGGCTACAAAGAGAGACGGCATTCCATATTTTGCTGTCAACAGACTTAAGTATTGCTGGTTCGAGGAACCATACAATTTTGAGAACGAGAATCCGACTGCCGACAATGAGCTAATAATTGACATCTACTCTCCCGCAACGTCATTCTCGACTACCGTTGACAAGTATAGCACCACACGCATGCCGCTCAATGCAACTGCGGAACACTATATCTTCCTGTATCTTGGCGCATTCTCATATGATGACGACCTGTCTTTTGACAGATATACCGATGATGGCACCCCGTCGCTGATCATCTCCACGGAATACTATCTTTCTGCAAGCGACGACTACATGTATGACTATGATGTGTACAAAGCGGCTGAGAAAGGTGGAGATGCCAAGGGTGTCCATATGGTGTCGTTGGGAGAGGGAGTAAGAAGCGGTCAGTTCCTTAATGACATTCCCGGATTCGATCCCCAGATAATGTTCCTTCGCGGTGACAACACGTCGGTCACTTTCGATTTCGTAAATCTTATAACCGGCGATGTGGAGGCTTCGATCCCCGCTGCTACCTCAGGTATTTCGCTGACAACATCGACCGAACGTGTGGCCTACGGCGATTCCTATCTTTATGTCGCAGCCCAGACACGTGGCGAATCGCAGGAAAACGGTGATGTATATACCTTCGTGGCTTATTTCAACCTTGACGGCAGCATCCATCATGTAGACAAGTTGAACCTGGGTAAGAATGTGGACTATGCCAGTGTATACATCGCTCCTGATGCCTTTGACCCGTATATCTTCAACCTTGACAGCAAGCGCGAATACATGGCGCTTGTGAAACGTAAGGATTCGCCTACGTCCACCGGCAACCATGAGGAACTTATGGTGGTAAGCGAGGATCCCGAAGACGCACCCCTCTTTGTCTATACCCCCGCTGACGGCTTGGGCAAACTCATGTCTGTCTATTTTGCAAACCTTGACACAGACATGCCTCGTTTGATAATGATTACGCTTGACGATAACAGCAAGTATGTGGGCTCTGCATACAGCCTTCCTCTTCAGCTATTTGACATGGGTGACGGCACGATGGAGAATCCATATGTAATCACTTCCGTAGGTGGTCTCAAGCAGATAAAGGCGTTTCCATCGGCACATTTCGCCCTCGGATGCGATATTGATGCAGCTGGATATGAAATATGCAATAACAGCTTTGATTTCTATGGCACACTTGACGGCAACGGGCATACAATAAGCAACCTGAAGGTCTCGGGATATTCGCTTATTCCTTCCATGTCAGTTCCAGGAAGTGCCGTTGACGCGTCATCCTCTGCCATTATCTGTGATATGAACTTCATTGATCCCGTCTTCACTACATCCAAAGACAATCAAGGACTCGTTGTCGGCAGTATGCAGGGTGGTACCTTACGCAATGTGCATATATATGAAGGCAAGCTCAATTCAGAGGGTACAGTTGGCGGTCTTGTCGGTGCAGCCTACCTCGGATCTGTGATCGAAAACTGCTCAGTGAATGCAGACATAACAAGTCAGGAAGGAGTAGGGGGTATCGTTGGGACAACCAGAACCGGTTCAACCGTCCGTGCATGCGCATTCACAGGTTCCATCACCGGCGATAGCGGCATAGGCGGTATCGTAAGTGAGTTCGGTCATGCCGACGACAGGATCGAAAACTGTCACGTCAATGCCGACATTACAGGTAAGAACACCATCGGCGGTATCGCCGCCAGTTCGTCGCATGGTCTAATCAGCTTCTGCCATGTGCAGGGCAACATAACCGCAACCGAAGCTCCTCGGTGGGGAGGAGGCCCCAAGACCGGCGGTATTGTCGGTGAACTTGCGATGCTCGCCAGCGGAGAGGCTGCAACGGCATCGGAGGATGTAGATGCCAACCAGATTGCCGTAAAGGGGTGCTACGTGAATCTCTCGTCGTTGACATTTACCGGTGAAAATTCTGCTGAGAGCTATGCCGGACAGAACGATACCATGCACCGCATAGCCGGCAAGACAGTGGCAAACATGGAACCCGACGTTATAGACTATGACGACGAATGGGAACCTATCTACGGTGATCCGCATGCTCCTGAAGCCGGCCTTGTAGATAATTATGCAGTGTCAACCCTTGCACCCTGCTCGGAAAACATCGCACAGGAGGGCACTTCCACCGAGGGTCTCGGCATTGACAAATACGATACCGGAATGGGCTTCTTCAGCGAACTTGGCTGGCTCTACGGCTTCGATGCAGAAAATCCATGGAGCTACACAGGCGACCAGCTGAATCCGTCGCTCTATTTCGAGGGCGGCATCCTCGTAGTGGATCCTGCCGAGGCAACAATAGACGAGGGAAGCGAACTTACGATCAATCTCATTTGCAAGGGTGGTGAAATCACAGAGGACGACCTTGGAGGATTTTCCATGGAGATCTCCGATGAGTCCGTTCTGGAGATGGGCGATATGGGTATGCTCGGCACCGATGCCATAGAGGGTGTATACATCACCGTTAATGGTCTCAAGGAAGGAACTTCAGCTGTAACGCTTAGCCTCAAAGGAAAGAGCGTCACAAGTTTTGTCACCGTAAGGGCCAAGGCCGGTGTAAGTGAAATCGTGGCCGAGGGCACGCTTGTGACTTTCGACGGACGTATGGTTTCAGCTCCATCATGTGCTATTGAAGTGTACACTACAATGGGTCAGAAGGTGCTTGCAGCCAACGACTCCGCGGATCTCAGCACGGTAGGTGGCGGCATCTATATAGTGGTGGCGACGGATGCCGGCGGCAACCGTTCCTCCCTTAAGGTGCGTGTGCGTTAATTTCGCATAAACATAAAATAAAGCGGGATGCAGACACCGACAGGTGGGTCTGCATCCCGCTTTGCTATGTTTTTTACTTTCGGGGATTTTTGGTAATTTTGCGGTGTGAAGTTACGAAAAGAGTGTAATTTATTGGAAATGAGCGTAGGTTAATTGCTCT
>CAJTYH010000006.1 GCA_910583675.1 uncultured Muribaculaceae bacterium | reverse complement strand
TAATTTTCTTAACTTTGCAATGCCTTAGAAGGAGACGCCGGGTATTTCTGCAGCCCTCAAAACAGGCTCGGATTCAGTTATGAATTGGATAATTCTGATTGTGGCCGGCTTCTGCGAGGTCGGTTTCACCTACTGCCTCGGACGGGCGAAGTCCGTTGACGGCTTATCATGGTGGGGATGGATTGCCGGATTCCTTGTTTTCACAATCATCAGTATGGGATTGTTGGCGAAAGCCACACAGAGTTTGCCGATAGGCACAGCCTACGCCGTCTGGACGGGTATAGGTGCGATCGGCACTGTATTGGTCGGCATATTTGTCTTCCATGAACCCGCAACATTCTGGAGGTTGTTTTTCATCTTCACATTGGTATCATCGATCATCGGGATAAAAATTGTCTCATAGACTATGGAATTTAGAAAAATGAGGCGTTTCCGCCAACAATTGTCAAAGCCGGAGTGTGACCACATACTGTCAAACGCCACCTCCGGCACACTCGCAGTGCTCGGTGACAACGGCTATCCCTATGCGGTACCCATCAGCCATGTGTATGCCGACGACAAACTCTATTTCCACAGTGCGATTACGGGGCACAAGGTGGATGCCATAAGACAATGCGACAAAGCCTCATTCTGTGTCATAGCAGCAGACGATGTGCACCCGTCGGAGTTCACGACCTATTTCAAGAGCGTGATTGCCTTTGGACGCATTCACATCATAGAGACGGAGGGTGAAAGACTGCACGCCGCAAGATTACTCGGTGAGAGGTTCAATCCCGGTGATGCCGATGGCCTAAAAAAAGAGCTAAATCGATTCTTTTCGCATATGCTCCTTCTCCGTATGGATATTGAACACATATCGGGAAAGGAGGCTATCGAACTGAGAAAAAAGCGTAAGCCTCTTGAATAATCTCACGCCACCATTTCGCAAAATATGTCAGACGATGGCGACTTATATTTCCGCGCGACAGCAACGGTCGTCCCCGCTGAGGCCCGAACCGCGTGCTATCGCCGGCAAATATAAGAAGTAGGTCAACAAGATTGTCAGTGCATCACCCGTACAGTCGTCATTGCATCACCTGTCCACTATGAGGGTGAGCACTCCCGACGGGTCGTAACAGACCTGATGGAAAACAGGATCCGCCACATCCAAACGGTATCCCTCTGAATCATGGTGCACCCCTTCCACACTGCTCTTGAAGCCATTATGGTCAAGGAGATGGTAGAGCTTCCCGGGCACCACGGCCTTAAGCAGAACGGGGGCAAGCGAATAATTGCGAGGTGCGGTTATATCCGTAAGCCTACCTTTAGAGTCAAACTGCATCTCTATGCCGTCGGCAAGAGCTATCTTGAAATCCCCGGATGTAAACTCCTTCTCACATCTCACCACGGCATGCCCGTCGCAATGTTTCTGAAGGAATTTGCGTGCCTTGGAAGGCAGACTTGAATAATCCACGCTGCCGGAGACCACCGGTCCTACACCCAGGAAACCGGCAGGAGGTGCCGTAACACCGGCTCGCGGTGCGGCATGTTCATATGAAGTCTTGGTGGCTTGTGCCCCGACATTGAACTGCGAGAAAACCACAAGCATCAACATGGCTGCAACAGCCTTGATACAGTTTCCGATTCCGATAGTCTTTTTCATCGCCTCAATTTTTGATGAATAAATGCCTTGTTATCCGGCATTGTCCAAATGGAACATCCCGAACATTCCGACGCATGCGGAATATCTTGAAGAATATATTTCCTGCGTCTGTAATTGAAACATGTTTGTAACACCAAATGTTCGGCTGAAATGCAGACTATCTCCCATTTCAGCGCCTCCCCCCTTACATATACAAAAAAGGCGATATGCCGGTATTTGACATATCGCCTTGTGGAAGTTTTTATCCCGAAAGGTCAGATCAATGCGGAACGGTTCTCGGCAAACAGCCGGCGCTCCGTCTCGGTGGGGATGCGCCTGTTGGTATTGCCATTGCGCACATACATGTTGCCGTCCGTCATTGCTACCGCCTTGACTGACGGTCTCACCGTGACAATGAAGATCCACTTGCCGTTGACATAGTCAAAATCGCCGCGTATATGCTCCGCGCTGAGATTCACACCATTGTTCGTACTACCGAAGTGGCGGGTAACACCGTTTGCAAAATGCACCTTGAACTTGTCCTGCACATCCACGATGTCATAGTCCTCGAAATTGTCGTTGATGTACTTGAAATCCTCATGAAGCCCGGAGACATCGCCGTTGTCGCGCACTCCGATATAGAGCGTCCCCCCCGACGTGTTGAGGAAACCGCATATTTCCTCCATTATCTCTGCCACCTGACGAGGTTCGTCGGCATGCATGCGAGCACCGGCAGGATATATGAGTGAGGTCTTCAGTTCCACCACATCGCTCTCCTGCGGAATTGCCATATCCGTGGCCGCTTCCCTGAGGTTAAGGGTCTGGAAGATCTCCTTTTTCAGGTTACGACGCTCGGTATCGGTCTGATGTATACCCTGCAAAAGATTGTAGGCAAGCACCTGACGTGCCAACGATGCCAATGACAGCGTTTCGGAATGCAAAGCTATCTCCTGGAGGTATGCGCACTCGTCCCACGGCATCCCGAGCAACGCGAGCACTTTCAGTTGCACCATGAGATGATTTATGGCGGGATCAAAGCCCTGGTTTTCCATCCTTGCAGAAAGCTCCCTTACCCTCAAAGGATCTACCCTGCCGGTATCTCCAAAGTCCGAGATAGCCTTGAGAAGATCCATCCGCAGTGAGAAATTGCGTTCGGCAGCCGTGTCAGCAATCATCACAGACAGCATATAGGCCACTGCAAGATATCCGTAAGTCACACCCCGGTTCTCCGGATGCAACTGCGACAGGCTGTCAACAAGGCGTATGACCTCATTCACATCCTCATTGTCAAGAAACATGTCGGCCTCACGTATTGTCTCCTCTTCGATGACGGCATCGCCACTGACGTAAGTGCTGCCACCCGCATAATCATACAGCAGTTGATTCATGGCCTGCTCGCAGAATTCTCCCGTATCCTCACACAAGTCAAGAACCCGAGCGATGGACGCATTCACGATTATGTTGGTATCCGGTTTACTGCGATCCCTGTCTGCAAAATTTATGGTGAATTCCACGATGTTGGATTTCGTCAGGCCGGGATATCCCTGCTTGGGAATGGAGAATGTGAAACCGGCCTCGGCAAGCCCGAGATAGAACTTAGGATTGCGGTCGGCATCAGTGATGATCCCTTTTAACGTGTCGCCGTTATCCTTGAAATCATTGGCGGTCTCATATATGAAAGTGGACAGTTGCTGACGCATGCTGAAACGCAAAGTATCGTCATCAGCAATCCCTATGACGCTTGCCTTCATGAGCAACTGTTCCCCCTCCTTGGCAAGGAACGTGTATTTATCGGCATTGACATGGTATCCCACTATGTCCATGATGCTTATCTCACCCGTCCCCTCATATATGGGATCCTCCACGATGCAATTGAACGTCATGGGGAACGAGTCAGGCTGCCGTCCCGTCACACGTATCGTAACCTCATCGCCTACCGAAGGGTGCTGTTTCCTCGCGGCCACACGGCGCTCGCTCACGGTCTTCTCCCCCAGTGCCGCAACTGCCTCTTTCCACATGCGGCGTATGCGCCCCATATTACGCTCGTCCGCCCCTATGCGCTCCTCAAGTCTGCGTGGCAGAATGAGTTTTATATCCCTTTCCGGAAATAGATTTGCAGGCAATACATTGCGTGCGGTGGACGGATTGTCTGACCGCCCTATGAAAATGGAGGAATCCACCATGCGCAGATTTATGCCAGCCCCGTCAAAAACGGCAGAAACCGACGCTCCTCTCCCACCGGTATCGGCAGTAAGCCTTGTCGTGCACAACATCGTTATGTTTTCCAGATCGCTCCACGAAAATTCAAGACGACTGTCGCACCGGTCAAGCAGCGAGTCAAACGCCTTTTCAATCAATCTCCTCGAATTTTTCACATTCCCCTTGTTGAATAGCGATGCATAGCGGTAAAGCATCGCACGATACAATCCCCAACGCGGAAAATCGATCTCCATCGTAAGCAACAGCTGCATGGCGATCGCCGTGACCAATTCACGAATGGAGCCGTTGTCGGCATAACCGGCAAAGCGGTTTTCGTTGCTTATGAATATGTCAAGCATCTCAATGAACGCCTGGCTGAACAGTTTCATAAACGCCTTGTCGGAATGCCTGGCGAGTATTACCTTGAAAATGTCGTTGATATAGGTGCGCACCCATGTCGGCTCGATACCGAGCAAGGTCATGACTATGCGCATTTTCCTCTCAGGCTGATAAATATACCCGGTTGTGGAGAGGCTGGTGACTACGGAAACCACAAATTCCTCCGCAACCCCCTGTTCTTTCAGTGTAAGCGCCTCTATATAGTCCCCGGCATGCGTTATGGTGCGTGAAATGCGCATGCGGGCATCATCGCGTTCATGCTCGCCGAAGCATGATAGATACGGTGAATTCTCTATCAGCCGTGTGCATATCTCTACAAACGCCTCTATAAGCCTGATCTGATTGGGATAACGCATCGTGACCCATCCGGGAAGCTCGTTCTCCACAATCTCTACCGCCGTCAATACCCAACGCGGATTACCCGCTTTCATATCCGCATATGCCACCGACAAAGCTTCATTGTCCTTTAACGCCCTTCGGAGGATCCTTGCCTCCGCACGATGCTTGACAGCCAACGCACAAATATCCTCAGGAGAATATACCGGCAGTTTCTTGTCATTGCCGTCATCTATTACAGTAAGTTTAAGATAACCCGGCTCGAAACCGTCCACCCGGCATTTGACGGTGCTGCCACGTTTCAAGGGTGAGGATGGCGAGGTCGGCATGCGATGATTTATGCCCTCATTGTCATCTATCAAGGTCTGCATCCCGTTATACCGCTCGCTCAACACGCGGAAAGTATATATTTCCTCTTGACTATAGACCTGCGGAAGAAGCCATTCAAGATCCTGTTTAAGCTGACCATCCTTATAAATACATTGCAATTCCTTGGGTGGGTTTGTTTTCTGGAATTTATATGCCTGTACCTGATAATTATTTCCGTCATGTTCGACGGTAAGATAAGGGCGCCCCCTGTCTATAAGCACTCCCATGGCCACGACCGGCAGCTTATACTTCTGATTTTCTACCAATTTCATAAAATTCTTATATTAAAACGAATTAAAAAAGGTGGAACAGGCACATCAGACTTGACAAAGTCCAAACAAACCTGTTCCACCCATAAATATACATTTAGTTGATTATCAAATTTCTCGTTTCTCAGTTTACAACCTTTCCCGGATAAGCATCCAACGCATGCCGCAAGGTATCCATCGCCTCACGCAGATCCTCACGACTAAGCACATAAGCAATGCGGACTTCGTCGCGCCCCATGCCAGGAGTGGTATAAAAACCGGAAGCGGGAGCCATGAAGACGGTCTTGCCGTCATGCGAAAATTCCTCCAGGCACCACGCACAGAATTTATCGGCATCGTCAACCGGCAGTCGCGCCACCGTATAGAACGCTCCCATCGGTATGGGCGAATACACCCCGGGGATCTTGTTCAACTCGTCAATAAGGAACTTACGACGATCTACATACTCGTTGTAAGTGGCAAGCATGTAATCCTTCGGCGTATCAATGGAGGCTTCCGCAACAATCTGTCCCAAAAGTGGCGGGCTGAGACGAGCCTGACAAAATTTCATTATGTTGTGTTTAAGCTCGGGATGTTTCGTGATAAGAGCACCTACACGTATACCGCATTCGTTATAGCGCTTTGAGACGGAGTCTATCAGCACCACCTGCTCTTCTATGCCCGGCAGATGGAAAGCGGAGATATACGGCGCTCCCGTATAACAAAACTCACGGTACACTTCATCCGAGAACAGGAAAAGGTCGTGTTTCTTGACAAGGTCACGAAGCTGCAGCATCTCCTTCATGGAATAAAGATAGCCGGTAGGATTGTTGGGGTTGCAGATCAGGATACCCTTGGTGCGGGGAGTTATCAGTTCCTCAAATTTCTCCACCGGAGGAAGTGCGAAACCTTCGTCTATGGAGGACGGTATGGTCACGATCTTTGCACCTGCCGATATGGCAAAGGCCATATAGTTGGCGTATGCCGGCTCAGGCACTATTATCTCGTCCCCGGGATCAAGACATGCCATGAAGGCAAACAACACAGCCTCGGAACCTCCCGTGGTCACTATGATGTCGTCCACATCCACATCTATGTTATATGTCTTGTAATATCCCCGCAATTTTTTTCTGAGTGAAAGCAGACCTTCGGAAGGGCTGTATTCCAGCACCTCCCGCTCTATGGCACGCACTGCCTCCAATCCCTGCGGAGGGGTGGGTATGTCAGGCTGCCCTATGTTCAGATGGTAGACCTTTATGCCCCGTTCCTTGGCTTTGTTTGCCAGAGGCACAAGGCGGCGTATGGGTGAAGCGGGCATCTCGGTGCCCCGCTTTGACACTTGTGGCATATTACTGTATTAGTGTTAGTTCTATAAATTTACGCTAAAACGCATATGTAATCAAAACGATTCTGTCTACAAAAGTACACAATTTCGCCCTAAAACAGAAAACAACAAACTAAAATCTCCGGCTGACAAACTATAAACTGTCAGCCGGAGACAATCGTTAGGGGGAGTAACTCATCGAATCAAACTCAACGTACTGCAACCTTTGCCACCACATCGCCAACCTGCACCAGATATATGCCCTGGGCAACGGATACTGCCATGGGATCTGCCGTCACACGGAATGCGGATATGCATCTTCCACCCACGTCATATATGCATATATCTTGTCCAAGCGCATGCGTTACGACAATACCATCCTGCAATGCATAAACAACCGGACGATCTGACGATGCCACAGAACCCAGTCCCGACAAACCGAGAAGGACACCGTTGGAAAGGCGCGACTCCCCTTCATTGTAAACTACAGTCACATGATAGGTGCTATTACGGTCGGAGGGCGCACCGACATCCGTAAACGAGCACTCTGTAACTGGCGTATCATTCAGTTTCACGCCATCACGGTAGACATTGTACCCCCTTACACGGAAATTCAGGTAAGGATTGACCGGCGTATAGGTTATATCGTCAATGAAGAGGGCGAATTGATCCGGCGAGGTGCAACGCACTGCAAAATACTTTGCGCCCTCGGGAAGCTGCGCAGAATACTCAGTCCATTCATACGGCACGCCGTCGAACGCCTTAGCCAGCACGAAACTATCCGTATCAGTACCGTCCATTGAATACAGTATCTCGAAAGACTCATGGATGTAGCTAGCCGACGAACCACGGCGACGCGCCCATAACGACACGATCTGAGCCTCTCCAGAAAGACGCGGCGATATCAGCCAGTCGTCGTTGTTGTCGCCGGCACAGCATACCGATGCAAGGTACTTGTGTCCCCCGGCATGCGAAACGAAATTGGGATCATCAGCAAAATTGCTGTTGTCTATAAGAATGTATGCAAACGGGTCACCCCCGTGAGGCATGTTGTCGATTCCGATTCCGTATGTTCCACGACCGTCGCGATCCACAAGCGTCCAATTACCGAGGTTATCAATGGTGAAAGAGTCATAATCCTCGAAATCCTCGGTAACCTCCACGTCATCGGCCTCTGAAGGATCTACCGCACTCCATGAGAGAACCACGCTATCCGAATTACCAACACCCGACAGATCTGTCACCGTCGGATAAATAGGCTTGGACACCACGGTATTCACAGCCTCGGACGTATTGTCCGCCATATCCTCGTCGGTATCAAACTCTATTGCCGCATGATAGGAGGTCATATCGGAGAAGAACAGAGTTGCCTTTTCAGGAAATTCCACAATGGCGGTTGAGAACGGCTCGATGCGCTCACCACTCATCTCCGAAATGCGCTCACCGTCGCGATATAGTACGATCCTGTACCCATCAGCCGGATCCATGCCGGAGTTGCGCACCTTTACCCCTACGGTGTATTCCGCACCGGCATATACCTTCTCAGGAGCAGTAATCTCAACCGCACTCAGATTGTTCAATCGCCCCTGATCAACCCTTATGTTGTCAAGAAGCACATGCGCCCCGCGGTTACCCACTGTCTGATAGCTGAACAATATCTGTACCGTCTTCCCTTTCAGCGAACGCAGGTCTATGTCGGCTTCAGTCCATCCTTTTCCATCGGCAATCGGGAACACGGCTTCAATAGGAGCATTGCCGCCGGTCGGTATCACACTTACCCGCAGTTCGTCATCGGTATCTATGGAATAATACCAGAACGACAACAGTGGATTGTCACCTGAAACTACTATCTTTTCGGAAAGCAAGGTAAAACTGTCACCCGATAGTGTCGGTGCAAACTCTGCATATCCCCCGTCACCATCCTGGGCACCGGGATCAATTCCTGTAAGCTGCCATTGACCACCTGTTCCTGCAGGCATGTTAAGATACCATACTGCAGAAGCACTCATGCCGGCAAACGACTCTTGGAACGGCATAGCCGTGGGAGTGCCCACGATGGCACTGTTCGAACGTGCACCCTGATAATACGGGAGCGCTCCGGCCTTTGACTGTGCAGTGACAAAATAAAACGCCTGGATCTGCCCGTTACCTTCGGCTATGGCACGGAAACTGACTTTACAATCTTTTATCCCTTCCTGTATCAGCAGCCCGTAAGGACTGTATACGTTATATGTCAGATCCGACGTGTTGAGCGCATACCCAAGGCAATCAGTCGTAGGAGCCTGCCAGGTCAAAGTCACCTGACCGGGGACTGCGTCCTCCGCAAGCACCAGATCCTTTGCCATTCCAGGGATATTGACACCTACGAAAACCGAAACATAAGAGGGCAGCCCGGCACCATCGGCATTATATCCCAGCACGGTATACGTGTGCTCACCTTCATCCACACCGGTATCCACAAAACCAAGCCGCGATCCAATGGCAGGATTATCGAAGCGCTTGACTTCCTCCCCGTCACGCAGAACAACGATGTAATCAATGGCACCGAGTGGCGCTCCTGACATATCGGTATCCGGCGCCACGAAAGATATTTCAGCCGTCAAGCCACCCGTATTATCAGCAATCGCAGACAATTCCGACACTTTCCCCGGAGAGGTCATGGAAACACCCTCGGCTATCCTTATGTCATCTACAAACAACGTGGCACAGTCGCGGTCGCTACATCCATGGAAGCCTATATAATAGATTCCGCTTTCCGGCACCGTCACATCGGCCGATATCGTACGGAACTCCTTTTCATTGACATCAAACTGATCTATGACCACTTCCGTCATATCCTCCACAGTGTTGCCCTTCCCAAGGCGCACCTCCAAGCGTTCAGGAAACGACGACGATGCACATGCGGTTATGAACGACAACGGATATCGCTTGCCGGCCTCCAGCTTCAATGGAGGAGTTATCATCCAGTCATCCATGGCCTTGGAACTGTTGAATTCCACCCTGGCATGCAGGTCGCTCCCCACAATCCAAGTGTTGCCATCCATATTGCTGTCTATAACGGTAAAACGGTCAAGGGCACCGTTCCTGTCTGAAAAGTCCTCGCTGAACGGCGGAACGATCGCGTCTACGACTTCGCTGCCATATACATTTACCGCCGCTAACGACATGGCAAAAGCTGCCATGACAGATGCATGTTTTATTCTCATATTAAAGTTGTTGTTTCTTGAACAGTATTTTTTATGATACTTGCAAAGATAGGTATTACAGGCGAAATTAAGCGCATATGCAAGAATTTTGTTTGCAATTACGACATTAATGATGTAACTTTGGTGCATACATGCGCTTCAGACGTTACGCAAAATCTAATTGAACCGATGGACATACATGCCGCACGGCCTCTTGATGCCGTAAAAATAATAACACTTCCACGAATACACGACCCTAGAGGCAACCTCACTTTCGCAGAGAGCGGAGCGCAGATACCGTTTTCACTCAATCGTGCATACTGGATATATGACGTTCCCGCAGGAGAGGAGCGCGGGGGACATTCCCACCATGAGATGTGGCAACTGCTGATTGCCGTGGGGGGAAGTTTCAATGTGAACGTATGCGATGGGGAGAACTGGCGCACATTCACACTCAACCGCCCATACGAAGGGCTGATCATACCGCCGGGGATATGGCGCACACTCGACAATTTTTCTTCAGGAGGTGTGTGCCTGTCGTTGGTATCCACACACTACGAGGAAGCCGACTATATCCGTGATTTTGAAGATTTCAAAAAGACCTGCAGGCAATAGGAATCATGACAGATTCATCAAAAAGATACGAATTCCTTAACTTAGGGACGGTAGATGCGCCTTATCTACCTGAAATAGAAGATGCCGTAACAAGAGTGCTGCGCAGCGGCCGCTACATAGGAGGGCCGCAAGTTGAGGCATTCGAGCAAAGATTGGCTAAGCTTTGCGGTGCCACCCATGCAATCGGTGTCAGCAACGGCCTTGACGCTTTGCGTCTGATCCTTAAAGCTTACGTGGCTCTCGGGCATATGGAAAAAGGGGACGAGATAATGGTTCCCGCCAACACGTTCGTGGCATCCGTTCTGGCCATAGTAGATGCAGGGCTTACCCCCGTGCTTGTTGATCCTGATCCCGCGACAAGCAATCTGGACACGTCTTCGATCTCCAAGGCACTCACCCCGCGCACCAGAGGAATAATGCCGGTGCATCTCTACGGACGCGTATGCTGGGACGATACACTGCGCACGCTCGCCAAAGAGCATGGGTTGAAAATCATAGAGGACAATGCACAGGCCATAGGAGCGATTTCCCATCTTCCGGGACTGTCAGGCAGCCACATGACCGGTGCTCTCGGGGATGCCGCAGCTTTCAGCTTCTACCCTACGAAAAACATCGGAGCCATAGGAGATGCGGGAGCCGTAACCACTTCCGACCCGCAACTCGCCGCAGCCGTGCGCGCCTTGGCCAATTATGGAAGCGACACACGCTACCACAATATCTATTGCGGATACAACTGCCGACTGGATCCCGTCCAGGCAGCGATCCTTGACGTGAAGCTCAACCATCTGGAAGAGGAGAATGCAAGACGCAGAAAGATAGCGGGGATATACGGAACCCGAATCACAAACGAAGCCGTAAGATTGCCGGCAGACGGAAAAGAGGGGTGCGTATGGCATCAATATGTCGTTCATGTCGCCGACCGGAACCGCTTTACCACACACCTTGACAGGCACAACGTAGGATGGGACATGCATTATGCCACCCCTCCGCACATGCAACCCTGCTTTACCGGCAACGGCGCTGAAAAACTAAGAATCCCCTCCCCTCTCGACATTACCGAAATGCTGGCATCGCAATGCGTAAGCCTTCCGATTTCAGCCTGCACCTCAGAAACCGACGCAAAGGAGATTTCTGACATCATAAATGCGTTTTAGCGTTTTTTAACAGCCAAAAAGCTGTTAGAAACCGTAATATCCGCGCATCTGTTTTGCAGAACGGCAAAAAACGTATAACTTTGCAGTGAAATTCCAGGTGCAATTTATTTTAGGTTCACAACTGTTTTAGGAACTTAACAATCAGTGAAAGCTTCTGCAAACGGAATAAGCCTTTTAAAGAGCTTCTTCCAACGGTTGCGAAAAAAATAATAACCGACAGCGCCGCAGCGCCGTGAGGTGCCCGCAGCGAGGTCTGCATTAAGGAATTTAGATGAATGTAAGTAAGATATAATCTCTACACGTAAATTCCCACTCAAACAGGAATTTTTTAGAATCACAAATCTTGCCTTTTGGCTTTAATCCATGGTTACCTGTGAAGGAAACAATGGATTTTTTATTTTTGCACCAATCATTGGCTCCCACATTAAGAGTACAGTGCCGGAAAAATCCGCTGCCTCCCATTCGAAGGGCATAGAAAAATGGAGCCGCGCTTCACGAATTTTGAAGTCACAGCCCCACATGGTTTCTATATGAATTGGAATAAAAGGGTTTCAGGAATGCGCTTCACGGGGCGCATATGCCCAATACCACCGGGTAACTACCGTCATTTGATCGCACACTTGACGATATTGTTTCCGGCATTTACCACATACACGCCAGAGGCAAGACCCTCTATGCGATGTTCGCACCCGGTGTACATGATACGTCCCTGTATGTCGCATATGGTTACAGGTTGAGCGCGGTCAAGCCCGGATACAATTATAACCCCGTCCTCCACAGATATGTCAATAGTGCACTCACCCTCCGCATCAATCTCACCTATGCCAGAGAAATCCTTTTCCTCTATGTTCAAGAAATTCTGCCAAGGGGAGGTTTGCCTATATACATCAGTCGTACCTCTCGGAACATAAAGCGTCGCATTGGCATAATTATCATCCGAGAAGCCCGGATCGCACTCCACCGGAATCCTGCTCTGATTTTCAATTATTTTCAGAGCTGGACAATTCCAGAATGCCCAATCCCCTATCGATGTAACAGAACTCGGTATGGTTACCGTTGTAAGTGATGCACAATTGGTGAACAGGTTATTACTAATCGTTGTGATTGAATTTGGGATAACTACAGAGGTTAATGCATTGCAAGCAGCAAATGCAACCACCCCTATTGAAGTAACTGAATTCGGAATCGTTACTAAGCCCAACCTCTCGCAACGTTCAAATGCGCCTTCACCTATGGTAGTAACCGAATTTGGAATATCAACAGAAAGCAATCTATAACAGTTGGCGAATGCCGATTTCCCTATTGTGACAACAGAATTTGGAATATCAACGGATTCCAGAGCAAACCCCCAAAATGCCCACTCATCTATGAATGTAACAGAATTAGGAATAACAACATTCTTTACCCCTCCGGGAGCTTGAATCAATTTCGTCCCGTCCTTTGACAAAAGCGATCCATTCCCGGAGGAATAATATTCATTACCATCATCTACCAAAATTTCTTGCAGGTTTTCACTTGAAAAGGCGCCACTGCCTATTGATGTGACAAAAGCTGGTATTAAAACTGATCTTAATGCACAAGAACGGAATGCATCATCTCCTATTGTCGTTACTGAATTTGGAATCATGGCTTCAGTTTTTCTTGGAGGGCACTGAATCAATGTTGTGTAGTCTTTATTGAAAAGTATTCCATCCAAAGATGAAAAATACTCATTGTCCGGCTCTACCAATATGCTTTCCAGACGAAGACAGCTTATAAAAACCTTTTCCTTCATCTCAACAACAGAAGCGGGGATTGTGAGGGAGGTAAGATTGCTACTGGAAAAGGCACCGCTACCAATTGAGATGAGAGTATTAGGCAATGTAATCGAAGTCATACGCGCACCATTGAACGCGTTATCAGCAATTTTAACAACGGTATACGCATTGTCGGAATAAGATACCTCCCGAGGAATGACGACTGTTTCATCCCAACGATTGCCACTTGTTATTTCAACGGTCTTCTCCTCTTGGGAAAGGACATGGTATCTGGTTCCATCCACTTCAAATTGAATAAACTCATCGTATGCCGAAGCATGGAAAGCTGTGGCAAGCAGGACAAGCACACAGCAGAAAGTGGTAATGAATTGTTTCATTGTTTGTGTATTTTTATGGTTGATGTTTTCAGGAGAGATGCGGTAAAGGTTGCATAAGGATGTTCTTCTGCAAAGAACCCTCTGCGGTGGAGCGTTGCAAATGGCGGGATAATCGGCATAAGTGTGATGACGATCCTCGTTCCCGATGTGTGTAGCGTGTTGTTGATTTTTCTTTTCTCGGTTGACTATGTTTTTAATTTGATAAGATTGCGGTTCTCATCCTCCTTAGAATCCATTGGCTATTGGATATAAAAAAGGTGTGAGGATTGTATCTTGTTTTATCCAAATCCCAGGTCTTGGCGTACCCATGCAGCAGATAAAACAATAGCCCCACACCGAATTTGCTATATTATCTGCCATATGTGACAAAATACAAGCAACCGATGCAGGCGCTATTGCCAATCTCATCTTCACTGCATATTTCAAACCGCCAAGTTCGAGATCTGAAGATAAAATTTCAATAACACCTTTTGATAAAAAATGTATCATTCACAGCATCAACTCCATGATACATCTGTGAATCATGTGCAAAGTTACTAAAAAATGTCATTGAGGGGGGCTATTGCATCAGATTATTTTTCAAAGTTACCTGAAAAATCGCGCCATCAATAGCGTTCTAAAAAACCTATTTCGGCTTTACAAGAAAGGCGAAACCATGTGAGTATGAAATCATAGCTCCGGCGCACTCCATCGAACCAAAACCAACGTAGCAAAGTTATAATAATACGCAACTATTATTAAAGATGGTTCAGGGAACAAGATTTTCGATCCATAGATTATTTACCGCTCTAATTACTTGCATCATGAACGACTCACTACTCAACACCCGGCTGGTAAAGCTCGCACGTCTCGGCAGGAATGCCTTGATGCTTACCATGTTCACAGCCTCCATAGTGCTTCCGCTTGTTCTATGAGCCCATATTGGGGTACTACATACCCCCATATATCCGAATACTTGACTTGGCCATGCGATACATGATACCGCATGGCCAATCTAAGTTTAAACCAACGGGTAGGCGTGAACGTTTATATGACGTACCATACGGAGAGCCACACACGGCACCCTGCATAATTCAACAACAAACAACAAAAACATATATGGAACGTAAAATTTCTTTAAGCGATCTGAGAAAAACGGTAGACGAAGCATACGAACTCGTGAAATCCGTAAAAGAAGGTGAAATTGATCCGCGCAACGTCGGTGCAGACTGCAAGCATACGGGAATAACCGTGGTTCTTGCCGACGGGACTGTCATTAACAAGGGAGATACCGATGTGAAGGTTCCTATGGGATCTATCGTGAGAGTACCACTGGCATCGGTCATGTTCTCCCAGAATTCCCGTGACGAATTGATAAAGAAGTCCGGACAATGCCCCTGCCATAAACTGCCGCACAAACCGGCACATCTTCCTGTGAGCGCCCATACCATACGCGCTTTTTCAGCGATGGAGCCTACGGGAGACCCCGAATCAAAATGGAACCTGTATGAAAACCGCATGATCGACCTCATGGGCACCTCTCCAGAATTGAACGACACGGTATACGAGACAATCAAAAAACAGGTAAACGAAGATGGAACAGTCAACAGGCTTGCGGAAGACGGTTATTTCCTTTATGACGACGCTACCCTTGCCGTAGACCTCGCTGTAAAAGCAGAGGCCATGAGCGCATCCACCGCTCAACTTGCCATGATGGGGGCGACCATTGCAGCCGACGGTGTCAACCCGTCCACCGGTAAAATCGTATTCGACGGCGAGATAGCAAAATACATCGTCGCGATGATGGCGGCAAAAGGCCCGCACAAGATGAACACCCCGTGGCTTGTCAGCACCGGTCTGCCCGCCAAGGCCAGCTTCGGAGGTACAATCCTCGGCATATATCCTGGTGTGATGGCGATAGCTGCATATGGAGCCGAACTCAATCCCGCACGTGTAAGCGTCAGGGCAGCCCGCGCCATCAAGCATATAATGGAAAAACTTGACATGAGCGTTTTCAGCTCCGCCAGGGTATCCATCGTAAAAGACTGATGTAATACTATAATACGTCGCACGCAAAAGCCACACGGCTCTTACGAGCATACGACAAAAAACCGTCCAGTTCCAAACGGACCGGACGGTTTTTTATTTTCAGTAGCCAGATGGAGGATTAGTCCTTCTTTACTACGCGGCGCTCCTTGATACGGGCTTTCTTGCCGGTAAGATTGCGGAGGTAGTAGAGTTTCGCACGACGAACCTTACCGTATTTGTTGACTACGATAGAGTCAATGAACGGAGATTCAATGGGGAAGATACGCTCAACACCGATGTTGTCGCTCATCTTGCGCACGGTGAAACGCTTCTTTGTTCCCTCGCCGTTGATGCGGATAACCACACCGCGATACTGCTGGATACGCTCTTTGTTACCCTCTTTGATACGGTAAGCCACAGTGATGGTGTCGCCGGGACCGAACTCGGGGAACTGCTTGCCGGTAGCAAAAGCCTCTTCGGCAACTTTGATTAAATCCATGATAAATTATAGCTAAAATTTAACAATAGTCGCAATATACGCGGGCAGCCTTGTCCCGCCAGAGATTACGAAATCGGCTGCAAAGTTAAGCTATTTTCCTGATTTGACAAAATACCTGATGTCCATTTTCCGAGAAAACGCCTGAAAACCGTAGTAAACAGACGGCACGGGATCAAAAAAACAAAAGTTTTAGTAACTTTGCAACTTAATGTGAAACGGCGGCAACGCATTTTCGCAACAGACAACCAAACATGACGCAGCGACCGCTGCACCCTTTACTTTACAGCACAGAACAACTAAGAAGACATGAGAAAATGGCGTGTGGAAGATAGCGCTGAGCTATACAACATCAACGGCTGGGGACGGCAGTATTTTTCCATAAACGATAAAGGGAACGTGACGGTGACGCCGCGTCCGGGTCTCGCACCGGTAGACCTACGCGAAGTACTGGATGAGCTTCAGGTAAAAGACATAACCGCACCGGTGCTGCTGCGTTTCCCCGACATACTTGACAACCGAGTGGAAAAAATCTCCAACTGCTTCCATCAGGCAGCGGAACAGTACGGCTACGAAGCGAAGAACTTCATCGTATACCCCATCAAGGTAAACCAGATGCGCCCGGTAGTGGAGGAGATCGTTAGCCACGGTAAAAAATTCAACATCGGTCTGGAAGCCGGTTCCAAACCTGAGCTTCACGCCGTACTGGCCACAAACATAGATGAAAACGCCCTCATAATCTGCAACGGATACAAGGACGAAAACTATGTGGAGCTCGCCCTGCTGGCTCACAAGATGGGTCGTCGCATCATAGTAGTCGTAGAAAAGCTGAACGAACTGAAGACTATCTATAACGTTGCCCGACGGCTCAACATCACCCCCTCCATCGGCATACGCATAAAGCTCGCCAACTCCGGAGCGGGAAAATGGGAGGAATCGGGAGGTGACTCCTCCAAGTTCGGCCTCAATTCATCGGAACTCCTTGAGGCCATAGACTATCTCCAGAAACAGGGCATGACAGACTGGCTGAAACTGATCCATTTCCACATCGGAAGCCAGATCACGAAGATCCGCCGCATCAAGAACGCCCTGCGAGAGGCCATGCAATTCTATGTGCAGCTCTCCAAACTCGGATTCAACATAGACTTCGTGGACATAGGAGGCGGCCTTGGAGTGGACTACGACGGCACCCGCTCAAGCGCAAGCGAAAGCTCCATGAACTACTCCATACAGGAGTATGCCAACGATGCCATCTACTCCATAGTGGACGCATGCGAGAAAAACGGGCTGCCGCAACCAAACATCGTCACCGAGAGCGGCCGGTCGCTCACCGCACACCACTCGGTGCTCATATGCGAAGTTCTCGAGACTACCCAGCTTCCCACCTGGCGCGACGATGAAGAGCTTAAAGGAGACGAACATGAACTTGTGAAGGAACTCTACGAGATCTGGGACAAGCTTGACCAACAACGAATCTTCGAAAGCTGGCACGACGCGCTGCAGATACGCGAGGAAGTGCTTGACATGTTCTCGCTCGGCATACTTGATCTGCGCAACCGCGCACTGGCAGAAAAGCTATTCTGGGAAATAGCACGCGAGGTAGGACAGCTCGGCGCACAGATGAAACATCCGCCGGAGGAACTGCGGAAAATCTCCAAGATGTTGCCCGACAAGTATTTCTGCAATTTCTCGCTGTTCCAGTCGCTGCCGGACTCCTGGGCTGTAGATCAGGTATTTCCCGTAATACCCATCTCACGCCTTGACGAGCGTCCCACCCGCACCGCCACGCTACAGGACATGACCTGCGACAGCGACGGCAAGATAAGCGCATTCATATCCCCGCAAGGCACTTCCGGCTCGCTTCCAGTGCATCCATTGCGCCAGGGAGAGCCATATTATATCGGTGTATTCCTCGTGGGTGCCTATCAGGAGATACTGGGAGACATGCACAATCTTTTCGGCGACACCAATGCCGTGCATATTTCCTGCTACAAGGATCATTACGAAATCGACCGCATAATCGACGGGGAAACCGTGGCGGAAGTGCTCGACTACGTGCAATACAATCCGAAGAAACTGGTGCGCAACGTAGAGACATGGGTGACAAAGGCGATGAAAGACGGTCGCATAACCCCCGAGGAGGGACGCGAGTTCCTTTCCAACTACCGCTCCGGCCTCTACGGCTACACATACCTGGAGAAAGCCTGACATACCAAAACGCCACCTCCATGCAGCGCTATTTCATGAACCTCTCCTACCTCGGGAGAAACTTCCACGGATGGCAAAGGCAGCCAAACGCCCCTTCCGTGCAGGAAGCGCTTGAGAATGCCCTTTCAACGGTTCTCCGCGCACCGGTGCCCATCGTCGGTGCCGGACGAACCGATGCGGGTGTCAATGCCACAACCATGATCGCCCATTTCGACCTGCCGGCGGCTGCCGCCGATACCTCCCGGCTCATACGTGCCGTAAACTCCATCGTTGGCCCCGAGATAGCCGTAAGATGGATCCGTGAGGTTCACCCAGAGGCACACGCCCGCTTCGATGCGACATCACGGACTTACCACTATTATGCCCACACGGGACGAAACCCTTTCTCGGGAGGATTGTCGTGGGATGCCCCCGAAAACCTCGATTTCGGAGCCATGAACGAGGCCGCCAAACTATTGCTCGCGACATCTGACTTCACATCGTTCGCAAAACTGCACACGGATGCCAAGACAAACATATGCAAGGTCACCCGTGCCGAATGGAGAGCGCCATACCCCGGCGAACGCGTCCCCGGAGCCGCCACATGGATATTCGAGATCACTGCAGACCGATTCCTGCGCAACATGGTAAGAGCCGTCGTAGGCACGCTCGTGGACGTTGGCCGAGGCAAACTCACCACCGGGGGATTCAAGGAGATAATCAACAGCCGCGACCGGTGCGCCGCCGGCACCTCAATGCCCGGAACCCCGCTTTTCCTGCATCGAATCACCTACCCGTACATTACTGAATAATGCCCGATAAACGCCTGTAATGCCATTTTTCGGCCATTATGGAAATTTTTCAGCAATTATTGCCTGTTATTCGCGGATATTTTGTAATTTTGTGGCGCAAAACAAAGTATTCCAGAACTTGCAGCCAAAATTTAAGGCTTATTCTTGAGGTTATTGGATTAAAATGCTTACCTTTGCACCGCAAAAAAGACTAATCAAATAAATCAAAAAAACTAATTATCATGTCAGAAATCGCATCTCGTGTTAAAGCAATCATCGTTGACAAATTGGGCGTAGATGAAAACCAAGTGACCGAAACCGCTGCATTCACCACCGACCTCGGCGCTGACAGCCTCGACACTGTTGAACTCATCATGGAGTTCGAGAAAGAATTCGGCATCACAATTCCCGACGACAAGGCTGAGGGTATCGCAACCGTTGGCGACGCTATCGCTTACATCGAAGCTGCTGAAAAATAATTCCGGCACTTCAAGCACGAAACATTCATAGAGCCCCGGTAAATCCGGGGCTACTTTTAGTTAACCCACGGAGTAGCATCCGGATGAATCCGGCACCGAGGGATGACAGAAAGACAACTCTCCTCCCCCGAGACTTCGACGTCATTTTCTATCACACTACTGACACAACATGGAACTTAAAAGAGTAGTCATAACAGGGCTTGGTGCCATCACTCCCCTAGGCAACGACGTTGTCACAACATGGGAAAACGCCATCAAGGGCGTAAGCGGAGCCGGCCCTATTACACATTTCGACGCTTCACTGTTCAAAACCCAGTTTGCGTGTGAGGTAAAAGGCTTCAACGCCGCAGACCACTTCGACCGTAAGAAACTTCGTCAGCTTGACCTCTACGCACAATATGCCATCGTGGCAGCCCGCCAGGCTGTGGAAGATTCAGGCATCGAAAAGGAGGAGAACCTCAACCGCAACCGCGTAGGAGTAATCGTGGCAGCCGGCATCGGCGGTCTCCACACATTCGAGGAGGAAGCCGGATACTATGCGATGAACGCCTCTACAGGCCCCAAATACAATCCCTTCTTCATCCCCAAGATGATCGCCGACATAGCCTCCGGCCACATCTCCATGGAATACGCCTATCATGGCCCCAACTTCGGAGTGGTTTCAGCATGCGCATCATCCAACAACGCTATCATCGATGCCTTCAACCTCATCCGCCTCGGCAAAGCCGACGTGATGGTCACCGGCGGCGCTGAAGCGGCAGTATATCCTGCCGGCGTAGGAGGCTTCAACTCCATGCACGCACTCTCCACACGCAACGATTCACCCGAGACCGCATCCCGTCCGTTTAGCAAGAGTCGCGACGGTTTCGTGATCGGTGAAGGCTCAACGGTTCTGATCCTTGAGGAACTTGAGCACGCGATCGCCCGCGGAGCGAAGATCTATGCGGAAGTTGCCGGAGGAGGCATGTCTGCCGACGCTTATCACCTCACCGCCACTCATCCCGAGGGTCTTGGTGCCATACTCTCAATGCAGAACGCACTTGAGGATGCCAACATGAAACCAGAAGACATTGACTACATCAATGTGCACGGCACCTCAACTCCCGTTGGCGACATCTCCGAGGTAAAGGCTATACAGGAGGTATTCGGCGACAGCGTGAAGAACATCAACATAAGCTCCACCAAGTCAATGACCGGCCACCTGCTGGGCGCAACCGGAGCCATGGAAGCCATGTTCTGCACACTTGCCGTTCAGGATAACATCGTTCCCCCCACCATCAACCACGAGGAAGGAGACGAAGACGAGGAGATTGACTACACTCTCAACTTCACCTTCAACAAGGCTCAGGAACGTCCCGTGCGGGCTGCCCTCAGCAACTCATTCGGTTTCGGCGGCCACAACGCCACCGTAATCGTAAAGAAGTACGAGAAGTAATCCCTTTTTACAAAATAATCCCATCGGGGTTGTGCCAGAAGGCACAACCCCGATGCTTTTTCAGCAATCCCCAATTTTATAAGACATTTTACAGCCATAATCAGCTATTGCCGAGCATGCGGTGAAGCAGATTGGTGAACTGATAGTTCTTCAATCCCCAACGGGGAGCGAGGAGCAGGTCTGCAGGAGCGGAAGAAGTGAAGCGCTCAATAGCGATTCCCGGATTTTCGGACTTGAGAATCTGCACGATATCCCGGCAAAGCGACAGATATTCCTCAACGGTGAACATTGTTACTCCGGGATCCTTGCCTGCGGCAAGCTCACGAGCCATAATGGTACCCTTGATAATCTGCAACTGATGGAACTTCACAGTGGAAATAGGAAGCGCTGCGGCACGGCGCACCGTCTCCAGCATCATCCCGCGTGTCTCTCCCGGCAATCCCATGATAAAATGCAGACCTACAGGCAGACCTGCATCCACGGTCATATTTACCGCCTCCACAGTCTGTTCCCACGTATGGCAACGATTCACGGCCTCAAGCGTGCAATCATGCGAACTCTCCGCGCCGTATTCCATGAATACAGGCTTTCCTATATGCGCCAGCTCGTCCAAAAGTGCTGACTCCACACAATCCGGACGCGTGCCTATGACAAGACCGTCGACCTTGTCCACAGACAAGGCCTCACGATACAATGACATGATTTCCTCCCTACTGCCATGAGTGCTTGTATAACTTTGAAAATACGCAAGATAGCGCATATCTGGATATTTTCTGCCAAAGAAACTTTTCCCTGCCTCAAGCTGCTTGACCACAGAAGCGCGGCGCATACCCTCAAGAGGGGAAAAAGAAGCGTTGTTGCAATAGGTGCATCCACCTCGCCCGATAGTCCCGTCACGATTAGGACAGCTGAAACCAGCATCTACCGTGAGTTTCTGCATCTTAACCGGGAAATACCCTGCAAGGAAATCCGCATAATCCCTATATGGCTTTTGCATCATATCAGAAATCTTTTGCCGTCTGAGGCATTCCGCAAGCATATGGCATCCACTATCGTCATCGCCGCCATAGCTTCTATTACAGGAAGCACGCGCGGCAAAATGCACGGATCATGCCTTCCATGCGGCTTGAATGTCACAAGTTCACCGGTGTCGGAAATACCATGCAAGGGCTGCGGGATTGTAGGGGTAGGCTTCACCGCCACCCGCATGACAATCGGCATACCGTTGGATATGCCTCCTTGTATCCCCCCGGAATAATTTTCAGGACATACGGGATGCCCGCAAGAATCCACATCGAAACTGTCAGAGACCTCGCTGCCGTAACGGTTGCACCCCGCGAAACCCATGCCGAATTCCACCCCCTTGACAGCGCCGATAGACAACATTGCGCCTACAAGCATCTGATCCAACTTGCCGAACACAGGTTCCCCTATCCCCGCAGGAATACCGGAAATAGTGCACTCTACAGTTCCACCGACACTGTCCCTTGCATCACGTGCACTTGTAATCATTTCTGCAATCATATCGTCTGAGGGATCGGATACTCCTCCCAATGAAACAATGCGTGCATTTACAGTAATGCCCTGGGATGACAATATCTGACGTGCGAAAGCTCCGGCCACTACCCTGCTGAGCGTTTCCCTGCCGGAGGAACGCCCTCCACCGCGCCAGTCACGTATGCCATATCTTGCATTCCACGCATAATCTGCATGCGATGGACGGCAAAGATGGCGCATGGCATCATAATCGGCACTTCTCACATCGGAATTGCGCACGAAGAAACCGACAGGCGTCCCCAACGCTACAACAATGTCCGTATCGGAAGCAAGGGCAGACAACTCACCGCTTTCCACATCCAGAGCCATCAGACCGGAAAGGAACTCCACCTTGTCCGGCTCACGGCGCTGCGAGGCAAGCAAAGACCTGCCAGGTGCACGGCGCTCCACCTCATGAGCCACTTCCGCAAGACTGAAACGATGCCATGCCGGCAGACCCTCGATCACTCCACCGATCGCCGCACCATGCGATTCACCGAAGCCGGTCAATCTGAAGATATTCCCGAAACTGTTCATTGGCATTCAAATTTGTCAATCACATATGAGATCAGCAACCTCGGCACCGACATATCCGATCAGCGCATGCGGCTCGATACAGAGTTGTAGCCCACGCACACCGGCGCTCACATATATGCGGTCAAAATCCAGTGCCGTGGAATGGAAATATGTGGGGAACGGCTTCTTCATGCCTATAGGGCAACATCCTCCACGGATATAACCGGTCAACGGAAGCAGTTCCTTCATCGGTATCAGTTCGGCCTTCTTCGCGCCGGCTGCCTTGGCGGCTTTCTTGAGATCAACCTCGGCATCACCCGGCACCACGCATACGAAATGGCCGACAGCATTTGACGCTGCCGAATTTCGACCGGGATATTCACCCTTGAGCACCAAAGTCTTGAACACGCACTTGATATCCTCCCCGAGCTGTTGCGCTACATGGGTGGCGGCCAGATCGTTTTCATCGACCTCATAAGGGATCAAACCATACTTTATCCCCGCCCTGTCAAGCAGACGCGCCACATTTGTTTTCTGCGGCTGTTTATCCTTAGCCATAATAAAACTGATTTTTCATACAAATTTATCAAATTACTGCATAAGCAGCAAATATTATCCATGCGATGACCGTTAAACAAATGAGATAAAATCAACAATATCCGAAATGAAAACAATCAAGGTAGCGGCTGCGATCATAGAGCGCGACGGAAAACTTTTCGCGACACAACGCAAAGGAGGCGAGTTCGCCGGTTTGTGGGAATTTCCGGGAGGGAAAGTCGAACCTGGAGAGACACCGCAACAGGCGTTGCACCGGGAGATTATGGAGGAACTTGAAGTGGAAGTAAAAATCACACGCCATCTCATGACAATTGAATATGACTATCCTTCGTTTCACTTGAGCATGGATTGCTACCTCTGTTCGCTCGTCTCCGAAACCATTCCACACTTGAATGTGCACACCGCCGGAAGATGGATCACCCCAAGTGAAGCGTCAGAAATGCGGTTTCTTCCCGCCGACGATGAGTTGCTACAAATGCTTCAAGAAAAGTCATATCTCCGGTGAACAAAATCGCATACGCGAAAGTTATAAATATACACGTTGCAACTTTTTGATTTTTATGAAAGGGATTTTAGGAATTTTCATGGTGATAGCAGTTATGTATCCTCCGTGCAGCCAAGCACGGGGGATACCTGCTGTTTTACATGAACAGATCGTAGGGGATGTCGCATCCTCCCCCGGTACAGGAACAGACAAGGAAGCGCAGAAAGCAGCCAAAAAGGCACAGAAAGAAGCTGAGAAAAGAGCCAAGAAAGCAGAGAAAGAAGCCCGTAAACGTGCCAAGAGGGACAAAAAGAACAAAAAAGCGATACCGGAAGGTGCCATTGCCACTTGCGACGACCTGATAACAGCACTTGCCGGATGCACACCCTATTTTACGGAGATCAACTACGACGTCTCCCTTCCCATGGGCACCGACGAGATCACATACATGCTCAAACTTGCATCCTCAGCCGCCCCTAATGATCGCCTGTATCCGGCCAACTACCTAATAGACTGGAAACTGGAACATGACGGATCTGAAGCGAATGGATTCCTTGCATACTTCAACGGCAACCACTACCGTTATCGTGACCACCGTCTGCAGGAATTCCACATGGAGGAAGACTCCGTGCCGTTCCTGACCCGGAGCGGAGGCGTACAGGCTAATGCCCAGTTCGTTGACCTCATCCCGCAGACGCTATCTAAAGAGCTTAAAAAAATGACATCCTCCGAGGAATTTTCCATATCTTTCACACCCGACACACTGACAGGAGGAGAACACCGCGTGGCATTGACCGCCATTCAGAAAATAAACGATGAAATCGGACAACGGTACATGATCATCGCGGACAGATTCTCAGGCAAGCCACTGGAGATTGTCAAACAATACAATCCCGACCGAATAAGCGAACAAACCATAACAGCCCGGTTCAGCTATCCCGAAGAGAATACGATGAAAGCTGTAACGGACGAGACTGCCCTCCAAAACCTTTATGCCGAGGAATTTGAGAAATACCGAGACTGCAGCAACCGGATAGAACACATGCGCGGCCTGCAGATGCCCGGCTTCTCACTCCCGACTACCACAGGCGAACGATATTCACGCCAGAAGGAGGACAATTTCGCCCGACCCACTGTCATCGCCATAATAAACCCGGACGCAGAGGATGCGAAAGCCACTGTGGACGCGTTGAGAAAGGCACTCAATGAGTCTGCAAGGGAAAGCAATCTTATACTCGCCTTCACCGGTAGCAACCTTGACAGGATAGAGGAACTTACCGGACTTCCCGCCGTCAACGAAACGTTCCTTATCTCGGCACGTTCGCTGGCACGCGATTGCGGTACAGCAATATTCCCGACAATACTTGTAGCGGAATCATCAGGAAAAGTGAGCAATGTGCTTCTGGGATTCAACAACGACCTTGTACAAAACGTTATACAATCGTTGGCTCTTGTGTACTGATCAGGTCGCAAGGGAACAGCTCTGAATTTAAAACAAACATCATATGGAAACCATCTATTTCAAGGGAACCCCTTGCCATACCTACGGCAATCTGCCGGAAGTCGGCGAAAAAGCGCCATGTTTCAACCTCGTAACTCCTGAGCTAAAAGAGATAAGCTGCGAGGACTTTCACGGAAAACGGATTGTCCTGAACGTATTCCCAAGCCTTGACACCCCCGTATGCGCGGCCTCTGTGCGCCGATTCAACGAAGAGGCATCAAAGTTTGACGATACCGTAGTCCTGTGCGTATCCATGGATCTCCCCTTTGCCTCAGGACGTTTCTGTGAGGTAGAGGGTATAAAGGACGTAATCCCTGCATCAGCATTCCGTTCTCCCATGTTCGCGGAAAAATACGGGTTGCAGCTCGTGGACGGCCCATTGGCCGGACTGCTTGCCCGCGCTGTGATAATCATTGACAAAGACCGCAAGATAATATACCGCGACCTCGTAGAGGAGATCACCGAGGAACCCAAGTATTCGGAAGCCATCGAAGTGCTCAGCCGCTGACAATCGATATCACTTTTATATATACCCGCGTTGCGTCATGGCATTCCACAGATGCCATGGCGCAATTGTTACGTTAACAATCGTTTGTAAATTATTACCGGAAAGTTGAGTATCTTTGCGGATGCAAGCGATACCCACCATCATGTTGAAAAAATCATCTGCATACATATCTGTCTTTCTTATATTTGCGACATCGTTGCTGACCGGATGCGCCGGGAGAAACAACTGGGAAATAAACGAGGGGGTCATATGGCACACCACATACAGGATCGTCTACAACCATGACAGAGACCTCGCCGACTCCATCGGCCCCGTGCTTAACGGAGTGGAACAATCCCTTTCCCCCTTCTCCAAGACATCGCTGATATCACGTATAAACCGCTCAGAGACAACCGAAACCGATGCCTTGATACGGCGCGCATTCGAAATAGCGAAACGGGTCAATACCGCCAGCAACGGACGCTTCGACCCAACGGTAGCCCCGTTGGTGAACATCTGGGGATTCGGCACGGACAGTACCGCACGTAAACTCGCAAAGAAAGCGGATCCATCCCATCCATTTACAGTCCCACAAGAAACGATAGACAGCGCCCTGTCACTGGTCGGGATAACTGATTGCCATGTCAGAAACGGACAAATCACAAAGAAGCACGACCTTACCACATTCAATTTCAGTGCCATAACCAAAGGGTTGGGATGCGATATGGTCGCACAAATGCTGGAAAGGAACGGAATTAGAAACTACATGGTGGAAATAGGAGGAGAGATCGCTGTATCCGGCCATAATGCCAAGGGACATCCCTGGCAGATCCAACTGGACGCACCGACTGAGGATAACGGTACACCGCAACATAATGCCCTGAAAGTCATTTCGATTACGGAAGGAGGAATAGCCACATCGGGTAACTACCGCAACTTCCACTCCACTTTGAGATACGGAAAAATCGGACACACCATAGACCCAGTGAGCGGTTATCCCGTCCAGAGCCGGATCCTCTCCGCTACCGTCCTCGCTCCCACATGTGGCGAAGCCGATGCCTGGGCTACCGCATGTATGGCGTTACCCTCCCCGGAAGAAGCGCTTGCCATGCTGGCCTCCGTCAATCCACCGGTGGAGGCACTCCTTGTAGTGGCAGATGCCGACACCCTGCGCACGGTTGCCACTCCCAATTGCCGGTTCAAATAACCGCCTTTTCAAAAAAATCACTATCTTTGTAAGTTAAATACATTAGAAATCAAATAATCTCCAATGGGTTTTACAGACAATTTCCGCAACATGCCCGGAGTAACCAAAAACCTCCTGATCATAAACGTTGCAATATGGCTCATCATGGCTGCCATCCATCCTGTCAGAGCTTTCCTTGAGCAGTATGGTGCCCTGTATTATTTTACCTCCGACAGCTTCCTGCCAACGCAGCTTATCACCTACATGTTCATACATGCCAACTTCATGCATCTGTTCTTCAACATGTTCGCGCTGTTCATGTTCGGCATAACCATGGAGCGTGTGCTCGGTGGCCCGAAATTCCTTTTCTATTATATATCCTGCGGTCTGGGAGCCGCCTTGGTACAGGAGGGAGTCTTCGCATTGATGATAAATCATTATGCCTCGATCTTCGAGAACGCATCGTCGGTAACATCACTCTTAAGGCATGCCATGGTTACCCATACCGAATTGTACAACATCGGAGTTTCGCCGGACGAACCGGTAATATATACCCTATATTCCCTCTATCATACTCCTGTGATAGGAGCTTCCGGTGCCATCTTCGGTATCCTGCTCGCATTCGGCTTCATGTTCCCCAACGTACGCTTGTACCTAATCTTCCCCCCCATACCCATTAAGGCAAAAGTATTCGTAATTGCTTATGCCGCTTTGGAACTATGCCTAGGCATCTACAACAGCCAAGCCGACACGGTCGCACACTTTGCACATCTCGGTGGAATGCTATTCGGATTGTTAATACTTTTGTATTGGCGAAAGAAACGAATCATAGGAGGCCCCTACTTTTAATAATTAGTAATTAGCAATTTAACATTCGAACGCCAACAGATTTCAAAGTGAGCGCCTCGTTCAGGCTTATAACAGTAAATGTAATTGTCTTCACAGTTATGAAGATAATGTGGTTGCTGGCACCCTCCATGGATATCACCATGGAAAGTGCGGTTGAATACATGGCTCTCCCGGCAACCGACCTCGGTGCGGCCATGAGTCCCTGGACGATACTCACCTACATGTTCACCCATATAGACTTCTGGCACCTCCTCGTCAACTGCCTATGGCTGGCTTGGTTCGGTAGCCTGCTATGCGAGATCGCAGGCGCACGCCATGTCTTCATAAACTACATTTGGGGAGGAATTTTGGGAGGAGTGACCTATGTGGCATTCAACACCGGATTCTCTCCCGCATCAGACGCTTGCCTCATCGGTGCTTCCGCGGCAACACTTGGCGTTATCACCGCCACGTTGGTATCCGAACCTGGCAAACGTGTGCGACTGGCTTTCATCGGAATTTTCCCGCTACGCAAGCTCGCCATCGCCGGCGGAATCGTATTTCTATTCGCTTCAATGGAGATGGCACCCTCGCAGACCGCGGCACATATCGGCGGTATGACAGCCGGAGCGATATGGGCACTGATATGGCGCCTACACAACCGACGCAACTTGCGCATAATGCAACAACGCGCACGGAAAAGGCTTGCAAGAATGGAGCTGATAGAAAAAGCAAGGCGATCTGGGTATTCATCGCTGACAGATGCTGAGAAACTTAAACTGTTTGACCTGTCAGCCCCACGCCGCAACGCCACTTGAACATTTCCATGCGGCACACACCTGCAACTTAAGCCTATACATACTGAATCCTATCTTATAGAACAAGATGCCTATCACACAAATAATCAAACGCAACATCACCATAGCGGTTCTGGTAATGAATCTCATATTGGCTGCAATAACCATCACAGCGGCATATGGAGGAAAGGTCGATCCGGAAACGAGTACAATACCGGCCATACTGGCGATGACATTTCCAGGATGGGTGATATTGACCCTGCTGACACTCGTCTTTGATCTGTGGCTTTTCAGACGCATGAGTTTCATTCCACTCGTCACTATCATCGCCTGTCTTGCACCCATATTGTCTTTTTCCCCTCTTAACTTCTCTACCGTAAAGCTCACTCCGCAACAAGAGAAAGAATCGTTTACGCTTATGAGCTACAACGTGTTCGGCCTTGTGGATTTCAACGATTTCAGCCATTGGAACAAGACACACGAACAGCTTAAGCATGAAACCAGGGCCGGAATCGTAAACCCCACGCTAAGTTTCATCATAAACGAAGCACCTGACATAGCCTGCCTCCAGGAATTTCCACCGGCAATCCCCAACCCGACCAACCATATATCCACCCAGCAGATGGACTCCATATATGCCATCTTTCCACATCGCACAGGAGTAAACGGAGAAAACGTCTACAGCAGGTTTCCCCTATATCCGATAGACCTCCGACAACCAGAAAGCGAATATTGCTGGTTCGGAGCTGCAATGGTTCATATAATGGGACACAAGACACTGGTTGTCAGTGTGCATTTCCAATCCATCGGGTTAAACAGCGAAGACAAGGCGCTTTTCCACGAACTGACGGAAGGTGAAGGCGCCACAAAAGTCAAGGAAGTAAAGCAACAATTATTGGGAAAACTATCCCACGCATTCAAGGAGCGTGCAAAACAAGCGACCCTCCTGCGCGAACAGATTGACTCGCTTAACGTTGAAAATGTGATCATTGCCGGAGACTTCAACGACATACCCGACTGCTATGCACTCCGCATACTGGCTCAGGAAGACTTCAAAAGCGCCTTTGCCATTGCAGGATGCGGCCCCACATACACCTATCACGGCAACCGCTTCTTTTTCAACATAGACCACATATTATACCGCGGCAAAATGCATGCCGTATCATATAAGCGTCAAAAAGAGGGTAATTCAGACCACTACCCCCTTGAAGTAAAATTCATCTGGAAAGACTGATTACAAAAGCATCTTAACCACTTACAAGCCAAACGTTACAATAATGATGCCTAACATGGGATTGGATTGAGAAGCCGGCAAATAAGACCAAATTGTCGAGGAACTGCACACCGTATATCAGCAAAAATGCGTAACTTTGTGAGTATAAAGCTATATCAGAATCAACGTATAAGATAGTAGTTCAGGAATGAATACCAAACTACCTTCTTTTGTATTGAGCGCGTAAGACAAAATCATATAGGACATGAAGATCTCAAAAAACGTATTATCAATCCTGTCGGTTATGATGGTCTTTGCTACGATCCTGACAAGTTGTGGCAATACGAGCACTGGCCGGACAAACGAAGTTGAAGGTGTAAAATGGAACGTAGCGGCTTATGCCGTCGTTCCGTTTGATTCGATCAAATTGGAGGGTGCGGATAAGGAGGCATTCCGGAAGGTGCTGCCACTGCGATACAGTTATACACGGGAAGAATCGGCAAAATTAGATCAACTCCTCAAACAGAACGACTCACTTCTTTCTGCACAAGGCCGCGTTTACAAATGGGTCAAATACGGCGAGCCTGAAAAGATGGACTTGGTGATCATCACAGGCACACCACTTTTGGAGCAAGATGTAGAAGTTACGGAAGTAAACCAATTGCCGCCCGAATACGGAAACAATCTGCAAGTGGGATTCAGATTTAACGACAGACGACTGTGGGAAGAAATCACAACGGCAAACATCGGCAAAAGAATTGCCATCAGCGTAAATGGCCGAGTCCTGAACGCGCCGCAGGTCAATTCTCCGATTACACAGGGGGCTTGTACGGTAACATTGCCATTGGAAGAAGCACCTACTCTACTGCCAAATATGGATTTGTCAAAATCAGGAAAATAGCACTAATCAGAATATCAACAAATTAACATTTCATCATGAGACCAATCACTATGGCTTTTTGCGCATTGGCAACTGCCACTACAATTGCGGTGACATCGTGTGGAAGTAAAAGCGGGGAACACAAAAACCCCTTTATGCAAGAGTACGACACACCCTATCTGATCCCGCCGTTCGAACAGATAGAGATTGCCGACTACATGCCGGCCTTCAATGCCGGAGTGAAAGAGGCTCATGCCTCGATTGACTCCATCGTGAACAATCCAGACGCTCCGACCTTTGCCAACACCATACTGGCGCTTGACAACCTCTCGCCTACCCTTGAGCGTGTAATGTCGGTATTGATGTCGCTCACGGAGGCGGACTCCACACCGGAACTCACTGCTGTTTCCGACTCCATAATCCCGGCATACAGTTCATTCTCCGATGAACTGATGATGAACAGCGGGCTTTTCAACCGCGTCAAAGCCCTTTACGACACACGCGACTCACTGGGTCTTTCACATGACCAGATGCGTGCACTCAAGCATACCTACCGCGAATTCGTTCGCAACGGAGCACTCCTTTCCGATGAACAGAAAGAAGAACTCAAGAGCATCAACAACCAACTCGCAAACCTATATCTGAAATTCAACAAGAACCTGCTCAACGCCAACAACTCATTTGAGATTGTAGTGGAAGATGAAGCAGAACTGTCAGGCATACCGGCCTCCACAGTAGAGAACGCTGCTGCCGAGGCTAAGGAGCGTGGCAAAGAGGGCAAATGGGTATTTACCCTCCACGCGCCATCCCGTCTGCCGGTACTACAGTATGCCGACAACCGCGCACTCCGCGAAAAGATGTGGAAAGGATATACCGGCAATGCCCAGAGTGGCGACAACAATAACCTGCCCGTAATCTCAGAGATCGTAAAACTTCGCGCAAAAAAGGCCGCCATAATGGGATACAAGAACTTCGCATCCTATATGACAGCCGACGTAATGGCCTCCACCCCGGAAGCTGCCGAAACCCTCCTGCTCCAGATCTGGGAACCGGCCAAAGCTAAAGTTGCCCAGGAAGTTGCGGAAATGCAGACGCTCTCAAACAGCCTTGGCAACGATTTTAAGATTGAGCCGTGGGATTACTACTACTTCGCTGAAAAGGTGCGCCGCCAGAAATACGACCTTGACGAGAATGCCATCCGTCCTTACTTCGCCGTTGACTCCGTTGCCAAGGGCATATTCACTATGGCCAATAAACTTTACGGAATCAGCTTCGAACCTATGCCTGACGCCCCCAAATATCATCCCGATGTAAAGGTCTACGACGTAAAGGACGCCGACGGCAAGCATCTCGCAGTGTTCATGACTGACTATTTCACACGTGCGAGCAAACGCCAGGGAGCTTGGATGGAAGAGTTGAAGACCTCCTGGGTGAACCCCGACGGATCGGTAGAACGTCCCATCGTATACAATGTCGGCAATTTCTCCAAGCCTACGGCAGACGCTCCCGCACTCCTCACCATCGACGAAGTGTTGACCATGTTCCATGAATTCGGGCATGGCCTCCACGGCATGCTTTCACGCGCCCCGCTCAAAAGCCAGAGCGGCACTTCCGTAGACCGCGACTTCGTAGAGTTCCCCTCCCAGTTCCACGAACACTGGGCTTTCAATCCGGAACTTCTCAAGGAATACGCGCATCATTACAAGACCGGCGAACTCATCCCCGATTCACTCGTACAGAAAATCAATGATGCCGCAAAACACAATATGGGCTTCATGACAGCCGAACTCTCCGGAGCCGCACTCCTTGACTTGAACTGGGGCTATCTCAATCCTGAAGGAGAGGTAGACGTGATGGCATTTGAAAACTCCGTGGCAGAAAAGCTCGGTATGCCGTCGGAACTCACATTCCGCTATCGTTCGCCATACTTCAAGCACATCTTCGGCGACGAGGGATATGCTTCCGGTTACTATACCTACCTTTGGGCGGAAGTGCTGGATGCAGACGCGTTTGAGATGTTTGCAAAGGAAGGGATATTTAATCCTGAGTGTGCCGCCAAACTGAAAACCGTCCTTGAAAGTGGAGGATCTGAAGATCCGATGGTGCTTTTTGAGACAATGCGCGGACACCGCCCCACACCTGATGCCCTCCTGCGTCAACGCGGCCTAAAATAATCCACTACGAACTAAATAAAAATGGCGTTGTGTCAGACAATAGATCTGGTACAACGCCATTTAATCATCTGTCGTTTCGGAGCGATAGTTATTCCCCCGATAACAACAGACATAACATCCACATTATGTAATCCATAAAACAACAAAACGTGGAACAACACACTACGCCACGACTACACTCCAGCTACAAAGCAAGTTGTCTTTTAAAATCCTTAATCATTGTTAAAAACAACATGCCCTAAACCATGCATTTTGAAATTATTTTCAGATTTCACTAATTTTGCAAATGTAAAAACACTTTCTACCACTTCATCAATTCTTGTTTTATTATGGATTCTCAGCCTGTACTAACACGGACCGAAGAATGTGGCATTAAGGTTCACATCGGTTCACTCATAGGTAGCGAACTGCGTCGTCAGCGCCGTCCCGCCGCCTGGCTCGCTCAAGAAATTTGCTGCGACCGCACCAATGTTTACAAAATCCTCCGAAAAGGAAGTATTGACACAGAACTCCTCTGCCGCATTTCGGTAGCTCTTGAGCATGACTTCTTTGCGGAACTGCAAGTGGCGTGCGGCTTTGCCAAACGCCCACAACAGGAGGAATAATGTCTTTACATCCTCTCTCTATCAAGCACATGCATAGTCATAGTGCCCCGATTCTTAAATCTTCAAAAGCCGATTTACCCATAACGAGCAGATCGGCTTTTCAAACTTTTACATGGGCATCTCTGTTTGTCTTATAACAGGCAGCCGGTTAATACGGCTTGCCAAATAACATTAGCAAATCTGAATATGAAAAAAATTTCTACCCTATTATTAGGCATCATCGCACTTGGCGCAACAACTGTGAAAGCACAGACCGATGCGCCCTCTACCATCCAACGCGTATCAGTGATGTATGACCTCAACACTCTTTCCCCAAAATACGGCGACAACTCCTACTTCAATGGCGTAGGAGCCGGCTATACAGTAGACTTCCGTGTCAGCAAGACACTCCCGCTGTATGTCGGCACCGGCCTTAATCTCCGCGTCGTGTTTGACAAGGACAAAATCGTCTTCAATAAAGAATATGACTTTGTGAACATTGACGTAAAGAGTACTTTGGTAAACTTGAATCTCCCCGTCAATGTATCATACCGGGTGCCCGTGGCTGACAATTTCTATCTCACACCTCAGCTCGGACTTGATTTCCGTGTTCAGGTGTTCGGTCAATCCAAGCTTGACCTTGACAGCGATTTCCCCGAACTGAACAGACTCGTTTCCAACGACTCCAAGCTAAACCTTTTCTCAAAGGACGACCTCGGAGACGCACACTTACGCCGATTCCAGATGGGTTGGCACGCCGCACTGAACTTCGAATACAACAGGTTCAACCTCGGCCTCAGCTATGGCACCGATTTTGTCAAGATACATAAAAATATCGGAGGATCCAACTTCTTGGTGTCTCTCGGATACACATTCTGATACCCTCCCATACATATAACGCGGTCAGGCTTGAAAGAAGCCTGACCGCGTTATATGTATGGGAACAAAAACATTATTCTATTTCTTGCGGATCTTCATTCCACCCCTGACCAGATCATCATGACCGACTACATACCCTGACGGCTTATCCCCCACGGTTACGCGGTCTATGTAATCCGAAGAGGATTCAGGATTCTCCACTTCTATGGTAAGCGTCTCCTGCGGATAATACTTCGGATCAAGATGTATCGTCACCTTGTCAAAGGCCGGTGTTGTGACCATATAGCGCGGGACACCGGGAATATCCGGATAAAAACCCATCATGGAGAATAATGCCCATGCCGACATGGTGCCAGCGTCGTCATTTCCGGGTATTCCGTCGGGGGAAGTCGTGAAATGCTTTGCAAGCAACTCCTTCACGAGTTTCTGAGTGCGCCACTCCTCACCCTTCACCTGTGAAAACAGATAAGGATAAGCAATATCCGGCTCATTGGCAGGATCATAATTACCCCTGTCAAAGACACTTTGCAACTGTTGAGTGAATTTCTTTTTGCCACCCATAAGTTTGATAAGCCCAGGTATGTCGTGCGGCACATAGAATGTATAATTCCATGCATTGCCCTCATGAAATCCAGGCGATGGCTCAAAATTCTCCCCTTGCTTGGGATCGAACGGCGTAAGGAAAGTGCCGTCAGGCAACAACGGGCGTAAAGTCCCGTACTCCTTGCTGTAATAATGCCTGTAGCCTTTCGAACGATCACGCAACACCTTGGCATCCTCCTTATGCCCGAGGCTGTCGGCGAGAGCTGCAAGCGCATAGTCTGCGATGTAATATTCCAGCGCATGGCTTACGGAATTGTCAAATTCCTCACGCAACGGCACATAACCCAAACTCATGTAATCATCGTTGTCGGGACGCATAAGGTTGTCGTCACCAGGGGTGAAAGCACCCTTGCGCATAGCCTCATAGGCCTCATCTATGTCAAAGTCCCGCAGCCCCTTGCTCCAGGTATCCACAATTACCGGAATGGAAGGATCACCCTCCATGGTCAGGGTCTCGCGGCCGAACAGTTCCCATTTAGGCAACCATCCATGTTCGCGATAGATGTCAAGCATGGACTGTACCATGCCCTCCTGACGATCGGGATAAACCAGTGTCATGAGCTGATGCAGGTTGCGATAGGTATCCCAGAGGGAAAATACCGTATAGCGTGGATGCACTGCCGCGCTGTCGGCGGGAGTCACCGCCTTGGCATTGGCGTATATGTTGCCTATGGAATCACTCTCCATCAATGGATAATCGCCATTTACGTCGTTCAACACCGAGGGATGGATAAGCGTATGATACAATGCCGTATAGAATACCTCTTTTTGCTCCTCTGTACCTCCTTCCACATCTATGCGCCCCAACAGGGCATCCCATTCCGCAGCGGCAGCTTCCCGCACTACGTCAAAAGCCTGTAAAGCGGCCTCATTCTCAGCTATGTCTGCCACCAATTCCGTACCCGCAAGCTCTGATTGCAGGTTGCGGCGTGCATTCTCTATGCTTGTAAAGGAAACACCGACCGCCACCTGAATCTGCTCCCCGGGATCCGTATCGAAGCGCATCCATACTCCTATGTCGTCACCGGACATGGGACGGCCATAATTGGTGTATATCTTATACTTGCCGTTGTCCTTGTCCCACTCGGCCTCCACACCTTTCATGGGTCGTTGCATTTTCCAGAATCCAGAGGATGCCGGGACGCGATCCACACGCATCACGAAATAGATAGGAAAAACAGCCTGTGGAACATAGCAGAATGTGCCAAGGAGCTTTGATCCCTCGAATTCGCGATCGTTCACCCTACGTACAGTAGCACCCGACTCATTGGTAAGCCCCTCACCGAGGTTAAGGAGTATGTTGCCTTCACCCCCGACAGGGAACGTAAAACGCGTAAGCCCTACACGGGTTGTCGCCGTGGCCTCGGCTATTATGCCGGAATTGTCAAGCGTGACGCCGTAATAACCCGGCGACGCCTTTTCACCGTGATAAGCGGTTCCATACTTGCGGTAGTCAACCTCCAGAGGACCGGTTGTGGCCGTAAGAAGAAGGGATCCCATCTCGGGACATCCCACCCCCGATAAGTTCACATGCGAGAAACCGGTGAAGAACTTGTTGGTCACATCATAGGGTGTAGACCACCAGCGGGAATCCTTGTCATAGGTATTGGTGTCCGATCCCATCACATTGAACGGGGTAACGGACATCAACCCGTTTGGCCGCACAGCCCCGGGATTCGTCGTACCGAAATTGGTGGTGCCTATGAAAGGATTCACATAACGTGTGTAATTGCGAGATGCAGCCTGGACACCCAATGCCAGACTGCATCCCATAGCCATAAAGGCAAGGATTTTTTTCATCAATGAGAGAGAATTACAATGAATTTTCTTTTACGAATGCGACAATTTCAGATATGCGGCCGAAAGCCATACCCACCACGGTATCGGCTGCTCCGTAGTAGACTGCCACGCGATCCTCACCGTCGGTAATGGCGGCACACGGGAACACCACACATGGCACATCGCCGGTAAGCTCATACTCCGTGGCAGGTGCCAGAAGATAGGGTTTTGTGCGGTACAGTACCTTAGTAGGATCCTCACGATCCAGAATAGCCGCGCCCATCGAATAGCGGTATCCACGGCAGGTGTTTATCACCCCGTGATAGAACATCAGCCATCCATCTTCCGTAAGGAAAGGCACCGAGCCGGCTCCGATCTTGGTGCACTGCCAGGCGCTTTCCGTGAAAGGTGCCACCTTCATGAGGCAACGATGTTCTCCCCAATATTTCATGTCGGGGCTGAACGATATGAAAATATCCCCGAATGGCGTATGGCCGTTGTCGCTCGGACGCGACATCATGGCAAATCGTCCGTTGAAGCGTTGCGGAAACAACACCCCGTTGCGGTTAAAAGGCAGGAAGGCATTCTCGCACTGGTAGAATGTCTTGAAATCAAACGTATAGCCGATACCGATGGTCGGACCGTTGTATCCATTGCACCATGTGATCCAATAGCGGTCTTCAATCCATGTGACACGCGGATCATACTTATAGTCGCTGTCGATCATGTCGGTATTGCCCGGTTCGAATCTTATCGGCTCGTCGGCGATATCCCAGTTTATTCCATCTTTGGAGAAACCAACGAATATGTTCATCTGCACAGCCTTGTTGTCACAGCGGAAAACACCTGCATAACCATCGCCGAAAGGCACAACGGCACTGTTGAATATGCTGTTGGATACTTTTGTCTGGTAACGGTCTATGACCGGATTCTTGGAGTAGCGCCACATCACATCGGTGCAGCCAGCGGGACGTTCTTCCCAGGGAAAGTTTTTCATTTAGTCTTATTATTTTAATCAGTTGTCAGTCAATATACGTGATTGACGCAATATGATAACACCTGACATCCGGTTCTTGCATACGCAAGAAGATTATTTTTTTAATTTTTCTATACTATCTCGTCTGAATCCGGTGCCATTACAGAGTCTGCCTCGGCATCCTTTATCAAGTTTCCCTTGTCGTCATAGCGGAACGGCACGAACCATGTAATGATAAAAGCAGGAATCGTGGCCACAAGAACGAATATGAAGAAAACCGAATAGCCCATGGCATTGCTCAGCCAACCGCTCAGCATACCCGGAATCATGACACCGAGGTTCATTATACCGGATGCGAAAGCGTAATGTGCCATCTGATGCTTGCCGGGAGCCACCTGCTGCATCATGAACAGCGTAAGCCCCACGAAACCGAATCCGTAGCCGAAGTACTCGAACACGATCCCCGACGCTATCAACCAACCGGATTCCGGCTGGAAAAACGCCAGAAGCGCATACACCGCAAAAGGTATATTGAAAATGCAACATAGCGAGAACAGCGTGCGCTTCAGTCCTCGGCCTGAAATATAATATCCTGCCAGAAGCGAGCCGAGAACGAATGCCGCAGCTCCGAACGTGCCATAATAGACACCGATCTGTTGATTGTCAAGCCCAAGGCCGCCGACTGCACGATCAGCCTTAAGGAAGAGAGGCACAATCTTGACCACGAACCCCTCGCCAAAGCGGTATAACAGGATGAACGCTATGTAATACCATATGTATTTCTTGGTGAAGAACTCCTTGAGCACCGCCCAAAGTTCGTGTGCGACATCACCGGCTGAGCGTTTTTCCTTGCCGGCAACGGATGCGCCTCCCCCTTTGGGCAGCATGAATACATGGTAAATGGCCAGCAGGATCATGGTCACGGACAAGATGCCCATTATTATCATCCACGCGTTACGGTTAGCCATGAACGATGCATCGGAAGCACTGTTCCCGGCACTGAACCGGGCTATGAAATAGCCGGAAAGATATACCAGCCCACCGGTCGCCGCAAGTTTCGCTATGTTGTAGAACGCCCCCTGCCAACCGATGTACTTGGACTGTTGGGCCGGGGTAAGCGCACCCATGTAAACCCCGTCGCATGCTATGTCGTGCGTGGCGCCGCTGAAAGCCGCAAGCGCGAAGAATCCTATAGCAACCGGGAAAAAATCATGGAATGTGAGCGACAACGCCACAAGGCCGAAAGCCACACCCGTTATGAACTGCGTGGTCACGACATAGAACTTGCGTGTCTTGAACAGTTCGAGAAACGGACTCCATAATGGTTTCAACGTCCAAGGCAACAGTATCAAGGAAGTCCAGAAAGCTATCTGCACATCGTTGACACCAAGCCCCTGAAACATCAGCACGGAGGCCATATTGAGCACCACGAATGGCAGCCCCATCGCAAAATATGCAGTAGGCACCCATGCAATGGGGCTTATATTTTTTTTACCGGAGGACATAGACTATAAGATACTTTCTCGGTTTTATTTTCCCCATTCTGTGGGTTCATCGGTCATCTCAAGCACAAGCGTGCCGCCATCCTTTATGTCATCGTGAGTGAAGAAAGGCTCGGTAAGCTCGCGACCGTTGATATTGGCCGATTTGATATACTTGTTTTTCTTGGAGAATCCATTCACATTGACAGTAAACTGCTTGCCATTGGTAAGATTCACCGTCAGGCTCTCAAACATCGGACGACCGATAGAATAGACCGGACGACCGGGAGCAACCTGATAGAATCCCATGGCATTGAGCACCAACCATGCAGACATCTGACCGCAATCTTCATTGCCGGAAAGACCGTCGGGATCCACGCGATATTGCTCTTCGTAGATACGATCCACAAGTTCCTGCGTCTTCCATGGCTGACCGGCATAGTTGTAAAGATGGGTAATATGATGGGATGGTTCGTTGCCATGAGCGTACTGTCCGATAAGACCGGTAATGTCGGCAGACACCAGCTCGCCGGTCAGTTCCGAGGAGGCACTGAACAGGCTGTCAAGTTTCTCGGTAAACTTTTCCTTTCCCCCCATCAGCCTTATCAGTCCGGGCACATCCTGCGGTACAAACCATGTCCATTGCCATGCCGTACCCTCGCAATAATCATCGTTGCGGTGGTTGGACGCGTTCGGAGAGAAAGGTATCCTCCATGACCCGTCGCTCATCACGCCACGCATAAACCGCGTTTCGGGATCAAAATATTTCTCGTATGCCTTGCCGAAAGCTGCATACTTGGATGCTGTGGCCGTATCGCCAGCAGCGAGGGCGAGCTGGCTTATGCACCAGTCGTCATAGGCATATTCAAGCGCCTTTGCCACAGACTCGTTATCCTTGTCAGAAGGTATGTAACCGAGTGTATTCTTGTAGTATTTTGCAGCCGGCATAAGATGCGGGAGCACCTTCGGAGGGCATATGATACCTGCCGTGTCGTATTCCGCAGCCCTTACGGATGCACGGAGCGCATCGTTTACATCAAAGCTGTTCTGTCCCTTGGAGACGGCATCTGCAAAAAGTGACGCGGCATGATAGCCTATCATGGTACCGGTATAGTTGCCTGCAAGCTCCCATTTCGGAAGCACACCACCCTCCTGCGCCTTCAGCAAAAGCGAACGGAGGTAGTCGTCGTTTTTCTCGGGATCAATTATGGTGAGCAACGGATGAAGTGCACGGAAAGTGTCCCATATGGAAAATATGGTATAAACCGGGCGTTTGGCATCCCCCTGCTTTACCTTGAGATCCATGCCAAGATAACGGCCGTCAACATCGGTAAACAGATTTGGAGAGATAGCGGTATGATAAAGTGCAGTGTAGAATTTCACAAGATCATCATTGTCGGAAGTAAAAGGCACGTCGATTTTCGACAGGTAGGCGTTCCACTTCTCACGGGCGGCGCGGCGTGTCTCGTCAAAGGCGAAATCCGGCATCTCCTGCTCTACGTTCTTCTGCGCCCCCTCATAATCAACGGCTGACACACCAACCTTTACAAGCACCTGATCGCCATCCTCGGTAGGAGCGAAATTAAGGAGCGCCTTGCAACGGGCATAGGGCTGTCCTTTCGTATCTATGATAGTATCAGTAAGGATAGTGTGGGTAAAAGGCTTCGAGAACTTGGCATAGAAGAATATCCGCTGCTCGAATGCCCAGTATTCCGTCATTTTCCAACCGCGTATCTCAGTGTCACTCAACACCTCCAGCTCCATGGCAAGATTCTTCTGACGCTGAATGGAATAATCCATGTCTATGATCATCCCCGGACGCTTGCTCTTGGGATAAGTATAACGATGAAGCGCCACGCGGTCTGTAGCCGTCAATTCAGCCTTGATGTCGTAGCGGTTCAGCAACACACTGTAATAGCCAGGCTCGGCTATCTCATTGGCATGTATAAAGCTTGAGGCATAGGGCAGATTCTGCAAGGTATCCACCTGATTGTCTATGACGTGCGCTCCTACGGTAGGCATGAAAAGCACATCACCGTAATCGGCACACCCGGTACCGTTCACATGCGTATGCGAAAAGCCGTTTATAAGGGAATCGCCATAGTAATACCCTGAGCATGCATCCCATCCGTCGATACGTGTATCGGGAGAAGGCTGGATCATACCGTTGGGAACCACAGCCCCAGGGAAGGTATGGCCATGTCCCCCGGTACCGATAAACGGGTCTACAAACGAGGCATAGTCAGCGGTAGCTTTCGCCTGATTGCAAGAGTCAAGTGTCACTGCCGCAAGAGCGGTGGCCATGGTTGCCGTGACGATGATAAAAGTTTTTTTCATGTATGATAACGCGTTTTATGTCATAAAATAATCACTATTCAATATCCCGAGCACACAGGAATGAGGAGAGAAACCTTTCAATCATGCTTGTCGCTCATCTCAAGTTCCAGCACTCCCCCTTCCATAAGCTGTTCGTGGGTAAACGATGTCCCGTCAAGCGGCTTTCCGTTGAGTGTGGCGCTCTTTATATAACGGGCGCTGTCCGACAATCCGTCAGCCTTGACTGTGAACTTCCGGCCTTGGGGAAGCGACACCGACACCTCGCTGAACAGAGGGGTACCAAGCTCGTAACTTCCACCCACCGGATTCACCGGATAGAAACCCATGGCAGACAATACATACCATGCCGACATCTGGCCACAGTCCTCATTGCCACAGAGACCATCGGGTTCATTGGTGTACAAGGTTGTCATTATTTCATGGAGCTTGTCTGCGCCTTTCCAGGGGTTGCCGGTCATATTGTACAGATATGCCACATGATGTCCCGGCTCATTACCCTGTGCATACTGCCCGAGCATGCCGGTGCTGAATATGGGCAATTCTATCTCGGGGTTCACGTATGTGAACATGCTGTCAAGCTTGATCTCCATTCTTTCCTTGCCTCCAAGGAGTTTCATCAGCCCGGGCAAATCATGCTGAACGGAGAAAAGATACTGCCATGCGTTGCTCTCGCATATCTCCTCGTCATATTCCTCAGCCACAAATGCCTTATTGAACTCTCCATGTTCGTCGCGGGGCTGAAAGAATCCGGTCACCGGATTGAAAGTATTTTTGTAATTCAGCGCACGCTTCATGAATTCATCGTAAATCTCCTGCCTACCGATCTTCTTTGCAAGGAGTGCAATGCAATAATCGTCAAAGGCATATTCCATGGTCTTTGACATGCTCCAGTCCTTGTTGCCGGAAGGTACATAGCCAAGCTCCATATATTTGTCAAGCTGACGGTAATCTCCCTTGCGAGCAGTGGCAACGCAAATATCAAGAGCCTTTTCCGCGTCTATCTTGGAACCCAAGCCCTTAAGTATGGCATCCACAATAACGGGTGCCGAATGGTAACCTATCATCATGTCGGTCTCAGACCCCCAGAAGTTCCAGACCGGCAGACGACCCAACTGGAAAGCAAACTCGGTCAACGACTTGGCCATGTCGCCTGCACGCTCCGGATTTATGATCGTAAACAGAGGATGTGACGCACGATAAGTATCCCAGAGTGAAAAAGTGGAGTAGTTCGTCCAACCTTCGGCTTTATGGACTTTGCCGTCGGGGCCGAGGTAATCTCCGTTCACATCAGAATAGATAGTAGGAGCAAACATGGAATGATACAAGGCTGTATAAAACACAGTCTTGCGGTCGCGGGCGGCAACACTGTCAAGCGACTCCGGCGTCTCAACCCGAATTTTTGCAAGTTCGGAGTTCCATTTGTCGCGGGCTTCGGCACGATATTTGTCAAAATCCATAGAAGCGCCCTCCGCTCCAAGATTGGCTATCGCTCCTTCTACCGATGTAGGGGAAAGAGCCGTAACTATGGTCAGCTGTTCGCCGGCTGTGGTGTTGAAGTCAAAAGTAGCAGTAACACCACAGCCTTGGGGTGCTCCATCCGGATTGTCTATTGTCACACTATCCATATTGACACTGTCGAAAGGACGTGAAAAACGGGAAGCGAAATATACACGCTGGCCGCGTGCCCAACCGTCGGAGTAACGGAATCCCGCTATGGTGCTGTCATTTATTATCTTTATGGAACTGTCTACCGTGCGGTCCCAGTTCATGGCCTTGGCCAGATTCAGGATCACAGCGGCCTCACCGGCGGGGAACGTGTAACGTTGTACCCCGATGCGGTCTCCGGCGGTAAGTTCCACATCTATGTCGTAATCGTCAAGATGCACCTTGTAATAACCTGCTTTTGCTTCCTCGCGGTCATGAGAGAAACGCGAGTGCACTCCCAATGGCGGCTCGGACACCCGAGCCGGTTTCATCACAGGCATAAAAGAAATGTCATACAGGTCGCCGGCACCTGTGCCACTGAGATGGGTATGTGAAAAACCTGCGATCGTACTGTCCGGGTAAAAGTAACCTGATATGCGATCCCATCCGGGAAGACCATTGTCCGGGCTAAGCTGCACCATCCCGAAAGGAACCTGCGCCCCGGGATAGGTATTGCCTGTAAAGTCCGTGCCGATCATCGGATTCACAAACTGTGTCAGATCATCGTCACAAGCGACCACCTTGGCCTTGGAGCAACCGCTCGAAAAAGCAGCAACAAGTATGGCAACCATCAATGCGATGGGAAAAAACAATGTGGCGGCCACACTAAAATGGCACCTACGATCGGTAGATGAATCAATACGAGGATATGAGAATAATTTCATGGGGCACGGTAAGAAAATCAAAATTAGTGAAAGTGTCTGAGACAAAGAAAATGCTATATTGCTATTCTTTTACTCTCCTGTATGCACCCTCCTACTTAAGGTCATTGTATTAAAATATCATAACACAAACCAACTCGCTATATCCCAACAAGTTCCTCAAGAGGAAACAGCATTTCCAGCCCCACCGCATGCCCCAAAGACGGCCACCATCAAAATGCGGAAGCCTTCAAAGCAAGACCGGTGCGCTCAGACAGTCCGAATAACAGGTTTAGGCAATGCACGGCATTTCCTGCGGCACCTTTCAGCAAATTATCTATTACGGATGTGACTCTCACTACACGCCCGTCTCCGGCAGCCTCCACATCGTCCGGATAGCCGATGGATACCAGGCACTTGTTGGTATTTGCAACATCAAGTATAGATGGCACCCTCTCCACAGGATATGTAAAGTTGTGATCCTCATAAGCCTCGCCGAACAAACGCTTTAACTCGGCTATGGACGTGATCAAAGGCACATCGGCCTCTGCCACAATTCCGCGTGGAATTTCATTGTCACGACTTACCCGAAGCCTTACCTTTCCGCCAAACGACGGCTGTACATCGCGCAGGAGAATACCCACTTCACGGGAAGCATCTTCTCCGTCTGGTCTGTTCTCGATAGGAGCTATGGGATCAAGTCTCGTGGAACATGCCACATCCATGGGATTCCCGTTCCCGTTTCCGGCAACCCCGCCGCCACGATTAATAAAACTTTCCGTGGAGGCTATGCTCACTGCCACGCTTATGTCGCCTGACAGAAGCATGTTTTTTGCAAGAGGGAAAAGAGCCAACTCTACAGCCATGGCTATAGGTGAAGGCAAAGAGGCGCGCGTTGCGCCACGCACCAAAGCCTTGCGGTTGTGTTCAGGCAGTCCATAGACCATCTCCATCTCTCCGTTACGGAAAGCCCCCGTAATATCAATAACGCGAACAGCGCTCTCCGCACATGCTATCGCATGCCGCTCCATCCAATTACGAGCCATCCAAGGTTCGCCGCACAAGAGAACCACATCAAGCCCCTCCGGCTCAATGTCAGTAGCCATGCGCATGCTCAAATCTCCCACCAGCCCACGATGCACCTCCTCTACGGCGCATCCGCTCAGACTTTCCGAGGCAATCGTCCGCAGATCTACATCAGGGTGGTTTATCAAAATTCTTATCAACTCCCCGGCAACCATGGTTTCGCCACCGAGAATACCTGTTTTTATCATAAATTACCGTTATACTAACATACCCATCTTCCCACTTTGCAAATATACGAAGAATATTCGATGAGAAAAATAGCGAATGTCGGCTGAAAGCCAATTCGCGTTCATATCATCAATGGCGCTTTTCCAGCGCTTTTAGACCTTATCTTCAATAGTGCAACCCGCTACATCCCTTAATCTTAGGATTAAAATTCCTCAAAAAGATCTCTCGCTAATGATATAAAATTTTGATGATTTACTTTCCTGCAAATATTTTGAACTGTATAGTTTGATCATTTGTTGAGTTGTTAAAGATAATAATCAGACTTATGACACAATACCAATTAAAACGGGCTTACGAACCCGCTTCTCCTGAAGACGGCTTCAGAGTATATATAGACAGGCTCTGGCCAAGAGGTCTTTCACACGAGACTTTCCCTTACGACTTATGGGACAAGGACATCGCCCCGTCAACAGAACTTCGTGAATGGTTCCATGCGGATCCCGCCGACCGATGGCCTGAATTTGAGACACGATACTCCAAGGAATTGGAGAAGAATCCCTCATTCGGAGCGTTGCGCCATCTCTTGGCGCAGAAACCTGTCGTGACTCTGCTCTATTCGTCACATGACGAACAGCATAACAATGCCATTGTGGTTTATAATCTCTTGACATAATAACCTCCTAACATATCATCCATTTATGAAAATGTTCTGTTACCAGTGCCAGGAGACGGCACGCGGCAAAGGCTGCGAGATACAAGGCGTATGCGGCAAGAAACCCGAGACATCAACAAGGATGGATCAGCTCCTTTACATCGCACGGGGTATGGCCATAGTAAACCGGCAGCTGCGCGAAAAGGACGAATCTAGCAAAGCGGCGTCACGTTTCATTGTGGACGCACTGTTCACCACCATCACTAATGCGAACTTCGACAACGACATGCTTGACGGCTATATAACCAAAGCCTTTGAACTGAAAAACGGACTTGAAGGGACTGCGAAAAAAAGCGGCATTGAACCTCCGTTCATGCCCGAGGTATCATATCATATCTCCAAAGAGGACTATGGTCGACATGAGGTAATTGAACACGGAGGCACCCTTGAAGAGGAGATAACAAGTGTGCTCCACGACAAGAATCCCGACATAAGAGGACTCAAACAGCTTGCCATGTACGGCTGCAAGGGCATGGCCGCCTATGCACGTCATGCCTATAACCTCGGTTACGAGGACGAAGACATATACATGATAATAGAAAACGCCCTTGCGGAAATAAGCCGTCCCGACATAGATGTTGACGAGCTGTTCTCACTTGTTCTTAACGTGGGTGAGGGAGGTGTCAAGGCGATGGCATTGCTTGACAAGGCAAACACATCCACCTACGGTAATCCCGAAATTACAAGGGTTGACATCGGTGTAAGGACTCGTCCCGGCATACTTGTGAGTGGTCACGACCTCAAAGACCTTGAGGAACTGCTCGAACAGTCCGCCGGCAAGGGGGTTGACATCTACACCCACTCCGAGATGCTTCCGGCTCAGAGTTATCCCTTCTTCAAGAAATTTCACCATTTCGCAGGTAACTACGGCAACGCATGGTGGAGACAGATTGATGAATTCGAGACATTCAACGGCATGTTCCTGTTTACCTCCAACTGCATCGTCCCCCCGCGTCCGAAAACAACTTACATGGATCGTGTCTATACGACCGGAGTTGTCGGGATGCCAGGTACACACTTTATTCCCGAAGGGAAGGACGGCAAGAAGGATTTCTCCGAAATAATAGAGCGGGCACAGAAATGTCAGCCACCGACAGAGATAGAGCACGGCGAGATCGTAGCCGGATTCGCCCATAATCAGGTGCTAGCCTTGGCACCAAAGATCATCGATCTCATCAAGGCCGGTAAAATCCGCAAATTCGTGGTTATGGCAGGTTGCGACGGCAGGATGCCTTCACGAAAATACTACACGGATTTTGCCGAAAGGCTCCCGAAAGACTGTGTGATTCTCACTGCAGGATGCGCCAAATACCGTTACAACAAGCTGCCGCTTGGTGACATCGAGGGTGTACCCCGCGTGCTGGATGCCGGACAATGTAACGACTCCTATTCACTTGTTGTGGTTGCCAACGCCCTCAAAGGTGCTTTCGGATTGAAGAGCGTCAACGAGCTGCCTATTGTCTACAACATCGCATGGTATGAACAAAAGGCCGTGATTGTCCTTCTCGCACTGCTGAGTCTCGGTGTCAAGAACATCCATACAGGGCCGACACTCCCGGCGTTCTTCACGCCTGAAATACTGAAGGTGCTGCAAGAAAAGTTCAACATAGGTACAATCTCAACAGTTGAAGAGGATCTGGCAATTCTTATAGGCTGAAAGGAATGAACGGGCAGCATGGGAATCGGGGCTTGGGACATGGCGCGTGGCGGCAAGTGCGGGCGATGTAAGGATCAATTTCAGGAAAGCCGGATTATGGAGGTGGATCGTCGTGAAGAAACTTTTCAATCTGTAAAGATATGAAAATATCGTCTGACCTGTTCCTCTGCCTCGGACTTGCCTTTGCCGTTCTATATTTCCTGATATTCGGTATTGGCTTTGTCATCACCATGAAGATTCGTAAAAAAGAAACCTATAAATAAGTTAACGACATGTTAGATTAAAAGACAAAATTTCATATGCTGACGGCTCCATAGCAAAGGAGGTCATCATGCAGAACCATAGCGGTCTTTCACTACTTATGGCGGTTGACAAGGGACTTGAGATTCAGACACACACGGCTAATGCCGACGTACTCGTCCAAATAATCGACGGAAGCATGGAATTCACACTTGAGAATGAAATTCTTAAGCTGAAAGAAGGCGATGCGCTCACCATTACACCGGGCGTAAAACATTCCCTAAAGGCCACGGAGCGGTTCAAGGTTCTCGTAACCAAGCTCAACGCATAAATTATAATTGGCTATTATTACAAGGGATGTCCGGGGACATGAAAATTCCCGGACACCCCTTGTAATTTTATTGTCAGGTGCAATATGGCCATATAGATCCCGTAGATTCACAACCAAAGTGCAAAATTTCGATTTAGAATTTACATGTTTTGGCAAAGCTATAGTGCCCTCAGACACCCTATTGAAGCAAATAGGATAGCTGTTAGCAAATAATTTGCTAACTTTGTCGTTTGTAAAGATGACAAATCTCCTTCGATAATAGTAAACTGTTGATTAGAAATGAGCGCATTTTCAAGCGACCCAGATAAAAAAACGACACGCAACCGCAAGATCATACATTGGATGTGGCGAATATTCTTCTTAGGATTCGCAGCTCTTATATTGTTCTTCGTCCTGATTTACAATGGTTGGATCGGATATATGCCTGAAATAGAAGAACTAAAGAATCCCAACGACAAGTTCGCCACAGTGCTGTATACAGCCGACGGGGAAGAGATGGGGCGTTACTACCGCAATTCCGGGAACCGCGTATACGCCGACTATTCCGAGATATCCCAGCATGTGATAGATGCCCTCATCGCCACAGAGGATGCGCGATTCGAGGATCATTCCGGCATAGACATGCGGGCAATGATGCGTGTGCTAGTGAAAACGCTCATTATGCAAAACAAGAATGCCGGTGGAGGCTCCACACTTACACAGCAGCTTGCAAAGCAGCTCTATAGCCCTTCCACATCCAATTTCCTCAGCCGGGCCATGCAAAAGCCCATAGAGTGGATGATCGCTGTAAAGCTCGAAAGATACTATTCCAAGGACGAGATCCTCAAGATGTATCTCAACCAGTTTGACTTCCTATACAACGCTGTAGGAATAAAGTCTGCGGCATACGTTTATTTCAGCAAGGCTCCCCAGGATCTTACCGTAGAGGAGGCCGCCACACTCGTAGGGATGGTCAAGAACCCGTCATATTACAATCCCGTACGCCATAACGAACGTGTGCGTCAGCGTCGCAACGTTGTTCTGGAGCAGATGGAGAAAAACGGCATGCTTACCAAGGCTCAGGTTGATTCGCTGAAACAACTGCCACTTGAACTTAAGTTCAACCGAGTGGATCACAAGGAGGGATTGGCGCCCTATTTCCGTGAGGAACTCCGACGCATACTCACGGCCAAGAGACCGGTTCGCTCGGATTACCGAGGATGGGAAAAGCAGAAATTCGTTGACGACTCCATCGCATGGGAAGAAAATCCGCTGTTCGGCTGGATTGAAAAGAATCCCAAGCCTGACGGCTCAAAATACGACCTCTACACCGACGGCCTGAAGATCTACACTTCCATAGACTCGCGCATGCAACGCTATGCCGAAGAGGCCGTGCAGAAACACATGAGCTCACTGCAATCCGCTTTCTTCCGCGAGAAACGCAACTCTAAGACAGCACCCTATACATCCAACGCCGAAGAACTCGGCAAGGTGAAGGTGCAGTCGCTCATAGACCACGCTATAAAGCAGACTGAGCGCTATAGAGCCATGAAACAGGGGGGCGCGTCCGAGGAAGAGATAAAGACGGCATTCAACACCCCGCGAGAGATGAATGTGTTCTCATACGCCGGGGTAGTGGACACGGTGATGACTCCGCGAGATTCATTACTTTATCAGAAGCATTTCCTCAGGACGGGATTCATGTCAATGGATCCCCGCACCGGCCATGTTAAGGCTTACGTGGGAGGGCCGAACTTTACGTTCTTCCAGTATGACATGGCTGCCACAGGACGCCGTCAGATAGGCTCCACGATAAAGCCGTTCCTGTATACCTACGCGATGGAAGAGGATTTCACCCCTTGCGACATGATGTCAAACACGCAGCCGGTATTCCGCGACGAGGCCGGCAACATATGGGCGCCAAGGAACGCCGGATCCGCCCGCGTAGGTGAGATGGTGGATCTCCGTTGGGCGCTCACCAATTCAAACAACTGGATTTCCGCCCGTCTGATGGGGCAACTCTCCCCTACCACCCTCGTGCGCAATATGCATAATTTCGGCATAACCAACCATCTGGATCCGGTAATGTCCATCTGCCTCGGTTCATGCGAGGTTTCGATAAAGGAAATGGTAGGAGCCTATACGGCATACGCCAATCATGGCATGCGTGCAGATCCTGTGTACGTCACTGCGATTGCCGATGCCAACGGCAACACCATTTCGGAATTCACCACACGCCATACCGAGGTGATCTCCGAAAAGGCATATGCCAAGATCCTCTCCATGTTGCTGAATGTGGTAGATGGCGGTACAGGCAACCGTGTGCGCAGGGCACCTTACAATATCACCGCACAGATGGGAGGAAAGACCGGCACGACTAACTACAATGCAGACGGATGGTTTATGGGATTCACCCCCGATCTGGTATCCGGAGTGTGGGTAGGTGGAGACGAACGTTACATCCATTTCAACACCATGGCTCACGGCCAAGGTGCGGCCATGGCGCTTCCGATCTATGGCCTTTATATGAGCAAGGTATACGCCGATAAGACCTTGCCGTACTCCCAGAAGTCTACATTCGATGTGGATTTCTCTAATCTCTGCGACAAGGAATTCTACGACTATGTGGAAGAATCCACTGAAGTGGAGGAATCGCTTGACGGCGTATTCGACTAAAAGTTCGTCTAAGGTTTTCTATTTGAACGTAACCCAACGGTTATAGGCGTAATTAGCCACCGTATATACCATCATGCCTATGATGGTGGCTATACCGTAACCGGACAGTGTGAACTCTGCCGGAAGCAACGGCAGATGCGGCAGTGGCATGCTCACTAGCATCTCGTTCAGATGCGTCCGTGTGGCGAGCATCCATACTGTGGCCAACTGCAGCAGATAACAAAGCCCAAAACCTAAAAGAAACCTGGCCGCCTCCCCGATGCGTTTACCCTCGGAGTGGAATACCCACCCACGGTTCCATAAGAATGAATTCACCAGTCCTGCGGCATATCCGACGGCATTGGAAAAATAAGGGTTGAGGCCGAACATGGACTTCAAAATAAATATCACCGCAAGGGTCACCAGCGTATTCATACCCCCGACGATGATATATTTCACAAATTGGCTCGCTGTCTGATGTGTGGAGCTATCTGTTGCCATTTACTTTTTTTCTATTTTTATTTCTGCGCTTGCGTACCTGTGACTGCATGTTAGATTGCCACGGTTCCGACTGATGCGGTGTCTGTGGCGCGTCATTATCATATGAAAGAACCGGAAGAGACCAGTTCCAACGCAATGCGCACATGCGCAGCACAATGATCGTAAGGGCGCATAGGCTCTGTGCGGCAAAGTCCGAACCGCCCACAGCCCCTACCGTCCAATACGCAATGCCACCTGCCAGACACGCGGTGGCATATATGTCCTTTCGGAAAAACAGAGGTTCCTGATTGATAAGTATGTCGCGCAGTACTCCCCCGAACGAACCTGTAATGCCTCCCATCACAATCGCCACCCACATGGGATAATCCTCGGCAAGCGACTTCTGTATGCCGATCACTACAAACAGTGCCAATCCAAGGGTGTCGAAAATGAACAGCATTCGGTTGCTGCTTACCAGCAGCTTCCTGAACAGTATCACCACGGCAAGCGATACTGCCGTGACACCGAGGTATATCCACGTCTGCATCCAGAACACGTCTATGCCCAGAAGCAGATCGCGCAAGGTACCGCCACCTATTGCAGTCACAAGACCTACTGTATATGCACCGAACCAGTCGAAACGGTGAAATGCGGCCAAGCGTATTCCGCTTATGGCAAAGGCAAAAGTGCCTATCACCTCTATTATGAACAAGAATATGTTATCCAAATCGGGTATGTTTTACAGATGATCTGTAGCGCCATGTCAGGCACAGTACGACAAGGTTATTTTTTATCTTTCTGATAGTACCTGCAAATTTCCGTGAGGCCGCAGTTGAGGCAATCGGGTCGTCTTGCCTTGCACACGTATCTCCCATGCAGTATCAGCCAATGATGAGCCATGGGTATAAGCTCTTCCGGGATATTCTTCACAAGCGCCTGTTCCGTGGTTAGCGGATTCTTTGAGTTTGTGGTAAGACCTATCCGTTCGGATACACGGAACACGTGGGTATCCACAGCCATGGCGGCACGGTTCCATACCACTGCGAGCATCACATTGGCCGTCTTCCTGCCGACACCCGGTATACGCATCAGATCGTCGATATTGTCAGGCACTTCACCTGAGAATTCTTCTGTTATGACGCGTGCCGCACCTATTATCGAACGTGTCTTGTTGTTAGGGTATGAGACAGACTTGATATACTCGTATACCTCCTCGGGGGATGCCGCGGCAAGGGATGCAGCATCCGGATAGGCTTCGAACAGCGGAGGAGTTATCATGTTCACCCTCTTATCCGTGCATTGCGCCGACAATATGACTGCTATAAGCAGATGAAACGGATTGTCATACCTCAGCTCCGTCTGTGGCGACGGCATTTCCGCTGCAAACCATTCGAGTGCCTTGGAGTAACGCTCTTTTACCGTCATCGGGTATTACTTTTTAAAGAAACTGTTTTGTAACAAAATATGCTCCGAAACATGCTGCAAATCCACCGCATACCGAAAAGAGCACATAGGTCAAGGCTGTGACAAAGCGCCCTGACTGGATGAGCTGCATGCTGTCAAGCGCAAAAGCTGAGAAAGTGGTATATCCCCCAAGGAATCCGGCAATCAGCAGCCGGTGCACCCATTGCGGGGCGTTGAAATGCATCAGCAACGCCCACACTATCCCTATGGCCATGCATCCGGTGATATTGACTCCGAGAGTATGCACATATTTCTCATGTGGCGCGAGGGCACACTGCTGTACCATAAAGCGGCTGACTGCACCTATGGCGCCTCCAGCCGCAACAATCATTATGTCATATGGGGTGGGCATAGCGTATGCCGGCTACAGGATCAATGGGCGTGTGTGAATTCGCCAAGGAAACGACGGTCGTTCTCAGAGAAAAGACGAAGGTCGTTGACCCTGTACTTGAGGTTGGTGATTCGTTCCACTCCCATGCCGAACGCGAAACCGGAGTACTCCTTTGAGTCAATGCCGCATGCGTCAAGCACGTTGGGATCCACCATGCCGCAACCGAGTATCTCCACCCATCCGGTTCCTTTGCAGAAACCGCATCCCTTGCCGCCACAGAGGTTGCAGCTTATGTCCATCTCGGCGGATGGTTCGGTAAAGGGGAAATAGCTCGGACGAAGGCGGATCTTGGTCTCGGGGCCGAACATCTCGCGCGCGAAATACAGCAGCGATTGCTTAAGGTCTGCAAAAGACACACCTTTGTCCACATACAAACCTTCCACCTGATGGAAGAAACAGTGCGCACGCGCCGAGATGGCTTCGTTGCGGTATACCCTACCGGGGCAGAGAATGCGGATAGGCGGCTTTGAACGTTCCATCACGCGCGTCTGCACCGAAGATGTATGTGTGCGCAGCAACACGTCGGGATTACGCTGAATGAAGAACGTGTCCTGCATGTCGCGAGCCGGATGGTCTGCAGCAAAGTTGAGCGCAGAGAACACGTGCCAGTCATCTTCTATCTCAGGCCCTTGCTCCACGGCGTACCCAAGACGTCCGAATATGGATATGATTTCCTGACGCACAAGTGAAAGTGGATGGCGTGTGCCAAGGCGCATGGGAGCCGCAGTGCGAGTAAGGTCTATCTCGTCCACCCCGTCTTCCGCAAGCTCGGTAGCTTCCTTAAGGGCGTTTATCTTGTCGGTGGCGAGATTCTTAAGCTCGTTTATGGCCATGCCGATAGCCTTTTTCTGATCGGCGGCAACATTACGGAAGTCGGCCATCAACTGGCTGACAGCTCCCTTCTTGCTCAGGTATTTGAGACGCAACGCCTCTACTTCCTCTGCCGACGAAGCCTGTAGCGCCTCTACTTCGGCCTTAAGAACGTTTATCTTGTCTAACATTTCTGAAAATGAGCGGTTAGATGTCTTCTGTATCTGTTTGTTAACGATACAAATTTACGAAAATATTCGGGGTTGGCAGATGATTTTAATCTTCGTTAAGGGAGGTGTGAAAACCTACTGCCCATCATGCCGTTAAATTTGCATTGCAAATAGAAACAAAACCCTTAAAAACTAAAAATTTATGATCTCTCTTACAACATATGGATCATCCGGGCATACAGTCCGCCATGGAATGCCGACGGATACCCTTTCAACCTTTTCTGATGACAATTTTGTAGTGCAACCGGCCGACGTAGTGTTTGTATCTGCTTTGCAATGCAACCGCGTGCTTCTTGAGCGCACTTTCTGCGGAGCAAGTTCCATAAAGGAACTCATTACGGTAATCGGCAACGCCATAGGCGACAGCGCCACGGGTCTGGTGACACTGCGTTTTCGCAACCGAGACCGCGGTTGCTCATTGCACATGGCAGTGCGTTATCGCCGTTGTGCTCCACTTTTCGCATCAGCTTAGAAACTGTTTAAATTTTATTGAATCAAATTTAAACAGTTTCTAAGTGTTGTCATTTCCTTAGCAGACGGTCTATGTTCTTGCAGATGATCGTAAGCCCCGGGCCTACCATGTCTCCATGGTTATGGCCGTCCAGTTCGTAGATGGTAACATCAGGATGGCCTACGAGTTTCATCATGCGCCACATATAGGCATTTTCTTCATAGCGGCCGAAAAGTTCCTCCTCCCGATCACCTGTGACGATAACATAGGGGGGACAGTCAGGACGCACATGATACAACGGAGCCGTCTCATCAATCAGCGGCTGCAATTCGCCCATCCCTTTGTTTTTCCGCTGAGCGAAATGGGTGATCACCTGTCCGCTCAAAGGCATCAGGGCGGCAAGCGAATCGGCATCCGCGCCGTATTTCGCGAGATATTTCTTGTCAAGTCCAACCATGCTTGTCAGATAACCGCCGGCAGAGTGTCCGCTCACGACCACTTTCGCAGGGTCTCCTCCGTATAGCGATGCGTTTTTCAGTGTCCACGCCACGGCAGCGGCCGCATCGTCAATCACCTCCGCAAGATCAGCTTTCGGAAGCAGACGATAATTCACCGCTACCACAGCCATACCCCTGTCTTTCAATTCTGCAGGTATGAACTTGCCACCACCGGTAAGTCCTCCTCCGTGGAACCATACCACTACGGGCACATTCTTCAAGTCAACGGGGTAATACACATCAAGCTTGCAACGCTCCTTGGAGTATGCGTCGGTGTTTTGTGTATAGGGAATGTCATGTACCTCTTTATACTGAGCGCCAAAAGCGGAAATATAACATATGACGCTAAGAAATGACGTTAAGACCCATTTTTTCATATACGAACTGATTTTTCAATTAGTCTGATTTTCCGCGCTGTTCCTCAGGCGATTTTCAATGATTATCCTCACAAACGACCTGGGCAGCCTCACGTTGTACAAGTCAAACGCCCTGTCGAAAAGTGGCGCGATCTCCTCGTCCTTGAATCCCGCTATCCCACACCCGATACGCGTTACCCAGAAGGTATTCTCATCCCATTCATAGGCCAGGTCTATGAAACGATCTACATACGGCCTTATCGTCTCCACTCCACCCTGCATCGTAGGTATCGCATATGATTGTCCCTGTATACCCTCCCCCTGACCGTACACGGCTCCGAATCTGAGCAATGCAGTGCGTGCCGCTCCTCCTGCATGTATTCCTGCGAGGTTGCTCCCGAATACGAACACGTCGTCTTTGTCAAGGCTGGTTATGTTTTCCGGAGTGAACACAAGCCCGTGCATCATTTCCTCGGCTTTCTTATGTATGTCTTCTTCTGTCATATCAATTATTTTTTACAAAGATATGGATTATGCATTTAACCTTCAATAAAAAAACGGAAAGAATCGCGGCACATAGCGTTGATTCTTTCCGTTATCTTTTATTCAGGATCGTGGAGGCTTCTACATGAGAGCAAGCACAAGAGCCTGTGCGGCTACCACGCGAAGGAACATCGTAAGAGGATAAACCGTAGAATATGCCACCGCAGGAGCGTCGCTCCCGGTGGAGTTGTTGGCATAGGCCAGTGCGGGTGGATCGGTATAGCCGCCGGACATCATACCCATTATTGTAAGGAAGTTGATCTTGTATACGCCTCTTGCTATCAGACCTACGACCATCAAAGGCACGAATGTGATGATGAAGCCCCAGATGACCCACCACATGCCGGTATAGTTGAATACCGTATCAGCGAATCCTTTGCCGGCACCGATACCCACCGCGGCAAGGAACAGGCAGATCCCAAGCTCACGGAGCATGAGCGAGGCAGAGGAAGATGTATACGTTACGAGTTTAACCTTATATCCGAAACGGCTCAGGAGTATGGCTACTACAAGCGGGCCGCCTGCGAGGCCGAGCTTCATGCCGAAGCCGATGTTTATGGAACCGACGATGATACCGAAGAGTATACCGATGAAAATCGTAACCAGATTCGGCTGGTTGAGACGCTTCATGGAGTTGCCGAGCTTGGAAGCAAGGCGGTCTATGTCGTTCAGTTCGCCCACTACGGTAATGCGGTCACCCATCTGGAGACGCAGACCGGGGGACGCCAACAGGTCTACACCGGCACGGTTCACACGAGTGCAGTTGAGGTTGTATCCCTTGTGCAGACGCAAGGATCCGAGTGCTACACCGTTATATTCACTGCGGGTGATAAGTATGCGGCGCGAAACCACATTGTCGGGCGCCACGGCCTCCCATTCCTCGTCGCCCATCTCAATGGGATGACCGAGAACAGCCTGGAAACTCGGCTCGTCCTGAACGGACATTACCACATAAAGCTTGTCTCCCACATGTATCTGTGTGCTCGACTTGGGGATGATAATGTTGCCGTCCTTGTCCATCAACCTTGATACGACAAAGTCGCAATGGATTATGTCATGCAACTGAAGAAGTGTCTTGCCATCTACAAGCGAGTTTACCACCTCATAGCTTGCAAGGTGAGGTTTTACCTGCCCTTCCTCAGTCTCACGATTGATCTCCTCTATCTCATCCTCTATCTTCACGCGGAATATAGCCTTGGTGATGAGGATTGAAAGGATTATGCCGAGCACACCCAGAGGATATGCGGCCGCATAACCCATTGACATCAGGTTTACATCCTCCGGTGAAGGAGCTGCCTGCTGTGCGGCAGCCAGACCGGGGGTGTTTGTCACGGCGCCGGACATCACACCCACGAGGGCGCTTATGGAAGTTTTGCCGTCAATGAAATATATGGCCACGACTATTGCCACATTGAGCAGGATACCCAGGACGGCAAGCATGTTCAACCTTATTCCACCTTTCTTGAAAGAGGAGAAGAAGCCCGGGCCTACCTGGAGACCGATGGCGAAAATAAAGAGGATAAGGCCGAATTCACGGACGAATTTCAATACTTCGGGTTGGATTTCATAACCGAAATGACCCATGAGGATGCCCACGAACAGGACAAACGTCACTCCGAGGGACACACCCCAGAAGCGGATCTTGCCCAGATAGATGCCCACAGCTATCACAAAGGAGAGCAGGACAAGCGTGGCAGCCAGTGATGTGTTGCCCGGCAACAGAAGCTCTGACAAAAATTCCATTTGTTTCTTTTTACCTTAGATATATGAAAGATTTTCTTTTCTGAATGACGAGGCCGCTGGTATGCGGACACAGATTGAAATTGTGACTGCAAAGGTACGGCTTTTTTCCCTAATAAGGAAGCGACAGCCTCAATAAGTTAAAAAACCTGTTAAAAGTTCGGCTTTGCCCATATCCACAGGTCAAAACCGAACTTTTTTATGACAGTCAATCCGATGTATCACCGAAAAGTATGCATCTATTTTAGTTTTTCGTCCAACAGAATGGTACGGCGCTTGAATTCTGGGGGTTCCATCACTCGGTCAGGAGTGCCATACCAAAGTCGCAGTATCAATCTGGCTACCGGTGTAAGTAATTTTACTGCCACCGCAACCAAAAGAACATCTATCGCTAAGGAAATTATGCAGCGAATCACACTTTTTGCCGCAGAATATGGATTTATCAAGGCAATGCAGCAGGAGTGCGTGTCGGCATTGGCAAGGCTATTACTTTGGTTTTCGGTTGATGATGTCCGCATAGAACCTGCTCCAAATATCTATGTACTTATACCTGTTTTTGCAACAAGATATTTTAAGGTTTACAGTTCCAATGAATTGTCCTTTAGCAGGAAATCATAAATGCTTATGGTCGTAATACCGGATTCGTCCCTTGTCACCGGACTTTCTTCTCCGATAACGATAATTTTTTTGAATGAATCATCCACTTTTAACAAAGAAGCCCGTTCCTGCTTTATTTTCTCGTCAGATTCCATACGGTATGCTGACTGACTCTCCATCGCTAATCGAATTTTATGTCATCAGGTGACGGAGTTTTCGATTACAAAGGTAGCTGTTTTTCCTTAGGCAATCAAAAGCTAATCGAAAAAAGTGTCATTAGGTGACATAGTTTTCGATTATTCAAGTTTATTAAAATTTTACGACTGATTATCCCTGTTTTATCATCATTTCTCCCTTCACCTTGCCGGATCTGCCCTCCATTTTCATTGGCGAATATAGGACGAAGCGCATAATCGCCAAGACGCATTGTCATTCGGATAACGAAAACAGACTGTTGCACGGTCGGTTTTTCTATCCGGGTTTGACTTATGATGCCGTAGCTTCTTCTTGTCGCCTCAAAAATAGAGAATACCGCCCTGCCGATTGCTAAACTAATGTGAATTCGATATAGGGTATCCATCAACGAAAAAAATCAGCCATTCAGAGTGAAACTAAGTGGCTGATTATTTTATCACTGATTACTGGAATTCTTTATATCCAACTCGCGTTAAATAGACACAACTATATGAATTAGCTGACTTTTGCATCACTTGACAACAAGCTTACACTACTCATCATATTTAACACTTACATGTGGATGTATCACACGATGATGCGCAGAAGCTGACCTGTGGTCTCCACTATGTTGTCGGCAAAATATTCGCGCAATTCGCTCACCGGACGGAAGCCCCATGTAACCCCGGCGGATTCCACGCATGCCCTGCGTGCCGTCTCCATGTCAATGCCTGAATCACCCACATACAGCACCTGATCCTTCGGAGTGGGACATTTGCCAAGTATGTCGAATACAATGGAGGGATCCGGTTTCACGGGTATGCCATCCTTCTGCCCCTCCACGGCTGCCCAAGGGATATCCGGAAAATATTTCCCGATCAGTTTCTCCACAGCTTCCTGATATTTGTTGGAAGCCACGGCCACACTAACTCCACGCTGCGTGAGCTGACCGAGCAATTCGGGTATGCCCTGATAGGGTGTCGTGTCATCTGCCATATGCTCCCCGTAATATTCGAAAAAATATGGCCTGAGGCGGCCTACCTCCTCGGCTGTGCGGCAGCTCTCGGGAAGCACGCGCTCTATAAGCTTGCTTATGCCACTTCCGACGAAACGCGGGTATGCCGATATGGGGTGAACGGGATAGCCACACTGCTTCAGGGCATAGTTGGTAGCTGCCCCAAGGTCAGCTATGGTATTCAGCAAAGTGCCGTCAAGGTCGAATATCACGAGTTTTTTCATATCTTTTCTTATTTTGATGTAATTCCGGCAGGAGGAATTCAGAACGGGTATCCTACCGAGAAGTGGAATGATGTATCACGCCCCCACCGAGGATGGATTATCGGCCACTGTTCCTGACCCTTTCCGGGATTATGGGCTTTCACTCCCATGTCGAAACGGAGCAGGAAATAATTGAAGTCCATGCGCAAGCCAATGCCGTAAGCAGCGGCCAGTTCCTTATAGAACGTCTTGAAACGGAAAAATCCTCCCGGCTGGTTCGGATAATCCTTTATAGTCCAAATATTGCCCGCGTCTATGAAGACCGCCCCCTCGAACACCCAGAAGAGCTTGTTGCGGTATTCCAGATTGAGTATAAGCGATATGTCACCGCATTGGTTTATGAAATCGCTTACCGAATTCCGGGAATCATACGATCCGGGGCCGAGGGTACGCACGCTCCATCCACGCACACCGTTGGCTCCTCCCGCATAGAACCGCTTCTCAAACGGCACCATGGAGGAGTTGCCGTAAGGCCATGCCAAGCCGAATCCAGCATGGAACGAGATGGAGTTTCGATCCGTGAAACGATGGTTGATCGTGTAATCGATCTCCCCCTTAAGATATTGGGCGTATTGTATGCCAAGGATCTTGTATACACCGTCGGAACGACGTTGGTTGACGATTGACGATATAGCATAAAGGAGTGCGCCGGCTGTCTCCACCGATGCGCGAGTCGTATAGGTGTTCGTTTGAGCCACGGTTCTGCCAAGGTCTGCCGAAGCCGGCTGACGGTTGGTATGATACCACGTATATCCCATTCGCATGATGAAGTGATCCTCGTAGCTGTAGCGCAACAAGGGATTGTCGGGGGCTATCTTGTCAATGAAGTCTATGGTCGAGCGCGGGAGATTGACCACATTGATGTCTATGAGGTCAAACGTGCGTCTCGTAAGGTTTGAACGGTCTGCCCATTTGTAGCGCCACGTGCCTCCCGCAATGATCCTGGTGTATTCCGGACGTTCCTGTCGCATGAATGTGAGCGCGAACTCGGTGGAGGCTCTCACTTTCTGCTTGAAACTGCGTCGCAGGAAAGGAGCCTTGAACGTAGGAAACGTGATGCCCACTTCCCCCGCAAGCTCGGTATAGCTGTCATTTATTAGGCCGTCAAGGTTCCCTGAAAGGCTTTCGTAGGCACCACGGAACTTGGCCGTAAGCTGCTCTCCCCCCTTGGCAAGGTTTCGATGCTGGAAAGTGATCCCTCCTCCAACACCGAGGTCGCCTTCCGAATTCGTGCCTTCAAGCTCAAGCGTGACACCCATCTTCTTGGTGCGGGACAATAATATATATGCGTCCAGGAGCTGTTCTGTGCCGTTGGACCCTGCAGGACGTGTGAGTATGTTCACATATCGCAGGATGGCAAGACGGTTCAGCGCTTCATATGTGCGGTCTATTCCGGTAGTGCTATACAATTCTCCGGGGCGGATAAAGCATTGTTCCGCCAATGCCTTGGGATCCAGATAGGGATCTGATCCATAAAGTATCTCCAGCCCGTCATATCTCACGGTATCACGTCCGGCGAAATTGAAATCGGAAGAGTTGTCCCCCGGAGAGAAATCAGGCACTATTACCACATTGCGATACATATACCGGTTATGACGCGGCAGTGTGACGACCAACTCACCGAGCGCGTCCTTGCCTGAGCCGGAGGCATCCGCACTCTCCTGCCGAGCACGCGGGTTATGCAGCACCATTGTCAGCTCCACGCTTTTGTCACCGGCCACCGTATCGGCAATGAAACCGATATGCTCCTTTGTAAAGGCAAAATAACCGTTGTCGCGCAGTTTCTCCACTATCATTGCACGCTGACGGTCAAGCAGGTTCCGATCAAGTTTTTCTCCGGGGCGTGCAGGCCACACGACAGTATCTGGCATGACCAGTTCCTCTATCTGCCGGTCTTCAAATTCATACCTGACGGAACCGATCATGTGCGGCACCCCGGGATGGAGCTTGTAGTTTATCCCTATTTTCTTGTCAGACGGCATGCTGAGTTCGGTTTCCACCCAAGCGTCATTGTAGCCGCTGTTTATTAGCGCCTGTCTCAGTTGCCTGACGCTCTGGTCAGTGAGCTGTTGGTCGTAAATCACCGGCGGCTCCCCGATCTTGCGAAGCCATCGGTTGAACCGGCCTATGGAGTCGCCGGCCAGATTGTACACGCCCAATTGCAACCGGGCAAACCCCAAAGATTTATGGTTCGGGGTTTGCCTCAGGTAGTTATATAGCGGTCGAGTGGATATGCGCGCACTGTCGTCTACCGTTATGCTAACCTTGTCAAGCAGGTAGGAACCTTGTGGCACGTTGCGGGTAGAACTGCACCCCGTGGAAAACAGGGTAGCCACAATTGCGGACAGCGCATACAGCCAACGACGCAGCAATAGATTCATCGGTCGTGTAGCTTGTGGGTCTATGAGATTACTCCATCAGTTTACGGTAGCGACGACGCGGCGGTTCCTTGCCTCCATTCTGAGCTTTTTTGTAAGCCTCATAATCGGAATAGGATCCTTCGTAGAATACGACCTTTCCGTCCCCTTCAAATGAAAGGATATGGGTGCAGATACGGTCAAGGAACCAGCGATCGTGGCTTACAACCACAGCGCACCCGGCAAAAGCCTCCAGACCCTCTTCAAGTGCCCGGAGAGTGTTCACGTCTATGTCGTTGGTTGGTTCGTCAAGCAGGAGCACGTTGCCCTCCTCCTTCAACGCCATGGCAAGGTGCAGACGGTTGCGTTCGCCGCCGGAAAGCACTCCGATCTTCTTCTCCTGATCGGCACCGGCAAAGTTGAATTTCGACAGGTATGCGCGGGCATTCACGTCGCGTCCTCCCATGCGGAAGCTCTCTGTACCCTGTGAGATTACCTGATATACAGAATGTTCAGGTACGAGATCATGGTGTCGCTGGTCAACATAAGCGATCTTCACAGTCTCGCCGACGTCGAAAGTACCGCCATCGGGCTTCTCCTGTTCCATGATCAGACGGAAGAGGGTAGTCTTCCCTGCACCGTTGGGACCGATCACACCTACTATTCCGTTGGGTGGCAAGGAGAAATTCAGATCCTTGAATAGCAGTTTCTTGCCGAACGACTTCTCCAGTCCAGATGCCTCTATCACCTTGTTGCCAAGACGCGGGCCGTTGGGTATAAAGATCTCCAGACGTTCTTCCCTTTGCTTCTGGTCCTCATTGAGAAGCCGATCATAGCTTGACAGACGCGCCTTCCCTTTGGCCTGACGCGCTTTGGGAGCCATGCGCACCCACTCAAGCTCGCGTTCAAGGGTCTTGCGACGCTTGCTTGCCTGTTTTTCCTCCTGAGCCATGCGCTTTGTCTTCTGCTCCAACCATGATGAATAATTGCCTTTCCAGGGAATGCCCTCCCCGCGATCAAGTTCAAGTATCCAACCAGCCACATGGTCAAGGAAATAGCGGTCGTGGGTTATGGCGATCACAGTACCGGGATACTGCTGCAGATGCTGTTCAAGCCAGTCAATAGATTCGGCATCAAGGTGGTTGGTTGGTTCGTCAAGCAGCAATACATCGGGTTGTTGCAGCAGCAGACGGCACAATGCCACACGACGGCGCTCGCCTCCGGAAAGCGTGTCAACCTTCTGGTCGTCAGGGGGACATTGCAGGGCATCCATCGCACGCTCGAGTTTGGAGTCTATGTTCCAGGCATCGGCGGCGTCAAGCGCGTCCTGCAGCTCGCCCTGACGTTGGATAAGCGCATCCATCTTGTCGGGATCCTCCAGCACATCCGGATCGCCGAAGGCAGCATTTACCTCGTCGAACTCCCGCAGGAGATCCATCACCGGCTGCACACCCTCACGGACGATCTCTATCACCGTCTTGCCCGGATCAAGCTTAGGTTCCTGCTCAAGGTAACCTACGGAATACCCCGGCGAGAAAACCACGTCTCCCTGTATATCCTTGTCTATGCCGGCTATGATTTTCAACAGTGACGATTTACCGGAACCGTTCAAGCCTATGATACCGATCTTGGCACCATAGAAAAACGATAGGTATATGTTCTTAAGCACCTGCTTCTGGGGAGGGTAGGTCTTGGAGACACCTACCATCGAAAATATTATCTTTTTGTCGTCGGCGTTTGGAGCTGCCATATCTTGTCAATTAGTAATTAGTAATTAGCAATTAATAATCAGTAATTTTTGAAGGGGGGAACAAATTTCAGAACTTCTCTATTTCTTAATTTCTCAATTTCTTTATCCCCTCATTTCTTCCCCTTCCTGGGCGCACATCTTGTAGGATATTCGCAGCGGACCTTGCCCTCCAGTATATTGCGGAGCTTGCTGCGGTTCAACTGTTTACGGATAGTGGAAACATGATCCATGTACACTATCCCCTCCAGATGGTCGCATTCATGCTGCACAACGCGGGCGGCAAACCCGCGCACCTCCTCCTCATGAGGCTGGAAATCCTCGTCAAGGTATGTCAGGCGCACATGTTCCACTCGCTTCACATCCTCGCTAAGTCCGGGCAGACTGAGACATCCCTCGGAACGGCTTATCGGATCACCGTCCAGAATCTCTATCTCGGGATTGACCAACGTGCGCTTGAACCCATCGCATTCAGGGAAGTTCTCTGCAAGCGGAGACGCGTCTATCACCACGATCCGGTCGTTACGACCGATCTGCGGAGCTGCAAGTCCCACTCCGTCGGAGGCATACATGGTTTCATACATATTGGCCACAAGTTCCTTGAGATCAGGATAATCGGGACTAATTTCCTCCGAAACTTCCCGAAGCACAGGATGGCCGTAGAGATATACAGGTAATTTCATATGTCGTTTCTATTTTTCCTAACTGATCAGGATGGCAACCCGAACGATCCACGTGCTTCACGGGCGGATATGTAGTCGTTCAGTATGATCGATGCCGAGATTTCGTCCACGATCGCTTTGTTGCGGCGTGCCATCTTGCGCATGCCTCCGTCAATCATAGCCCGATGTGCAAGCACGGAGGTAAATCGCTCGTCGAAAAACTCTATCGGTATTTCACCGGTAACCTTGCGCAAATGTTCGATCCCTGGACGTATGTAGCGCATCGACTCCGACTCCTCCCCGCGCATTGTGGTAGGCAGCCCCACGATAATGCGCTCAACCTTCTCATTCGCCAGATATGAGGCGATGAAATCGTTGAGCGAACCTGTAGCCACGGTTGTAAGACCGTTTGCTACAATCTGCAAGGGATCGGTCACGGCTATGCCACACCGCTTTTTCCCGAAATCAATCGCTAAAAGTCGTGCCACACTGCAAAGTTACTAAATTAATCAAACATCTCAAATTTAAACATCCGGCCTCCACGGACGTTATTATATCAGGACACCGCCACAAACGTGTCGCACACTACATAAGTCCATAATCATAATTATGGTTCGAGGGATGACAATTATATTATTTTACGCATTATGGTAAGAAGAAGGCATCATGGAAACGCGAGTGGGAACAGGCTTTCCGACCGCGAAAGGAAAAACAAGCGCAATCTGTGGCTGTACATCGGAGTGGGAGTGCTGATACTTCTCCTCCTTGTATGGATGACAATCGCAAGTTTCTGGGAAGATACAGACGTGGCCGCTTTTATTGCGCCGCTTGGCTTTTGAGATCAACCGTTAAAAGACCTCCCCTGCACCCGCCAAAAACAAACAGCCGGTACAGGGGAGATATCAAAATGAGAGTTATACAATGCTTCTTTAAAAAGCATATCTGATACCTATGGCAGGTATTATGGCATGCGCGGCATATTTTGCCGTGAATGTCTCCTGCTCATTCAGCATACGGAATTCCTTGCCCTGATATGGAGGCAGAGGAATCCCCATCTGGTTAGCCATGCTTATGGCCGCATTGTACTGCTGCACGCCCTGTTTGTATGCCGCGATATTCGAGTTGTAACTGCGTGCGAGTATGTCGTCGTATTGTCCTGTTCCGCTTTCCGTGCCAAGTCCATGCACATACATGAAGGCCAGATCTATGGAAAGGCCTCCCACCGGGCGAAAACTCAGTCCGACCGACGGCTCTATCTTTGTCATGCCAGGTGTCTCCGGATTATAGTAACTTACATTGCAGGGGGAAGTGTCTATCATAAGGCCGGCGCGAACGTCAAAACGACGCGTCAAGCCATATTGTGCTCCAATATGGTATGTCATTGCGTTCTTGTAGTCCTTGCGCAAATGCTGGTCGAATTCCGGAAGCCGGTCGAAATTTATGTCAAGTTGCTTGTACGTCCCCCACCCGTTGAGCTGTGCGTCAAAGGCAAGTATCAGATTGTCAATAGGCGTATAACTGACACCGACAGACAACACATACGGACATGGCATCGATGCGGAGAAGTTGGTGGTATTGAGATTGTCAAGCGTGGAACTGAGCAGTGCACGAGCGATCTCGTCGTTGTATTCCACTCGTGCATCGCCGGCCTTGACCTTCATGTTCATTTTTGAACGGAACGAAGCACCCACAGTCCATCGCTCGGTAATGTCCCACATGGCTCCGACATTGAACCCCACCGCCATTTCCGACTTACCGCTGAGATTTACCGACGCGGGGGGCACGCCATTGTCAACGTACTGGATGTCTTCAGGCGCGGGAGTCTGCACGGGATTCCCTGTCAGCATCCCTTGCAGGATGGCTGCCTGATACTTAAGCCTGTTCGACTCATTGACAAGCCCTACAAGGTTGCCGAAATTGTTTGACGGGGCAAGGGCTTTGTCAAGGTTCACGCTACCCCAGGAGATCATAAGTCCGGCACCTACCGAAAGGTTAGGAAGTATATTCCAACTCAATGTAGGTTGCACCGTGAAGACCTTCAGGTCTACCGACTGACTCAATACGGCTCCAGGCCAATTCTTACCCCAGTTTATGGATGACCCGTATGGGGTATAGATCGTCACACCGGCATAAAGGTTGTCATACACCTTGAAAGCGGCAGAGACGTTCATCGGCGTGCTGATCTTATTGCTTGTCGTGTACTCCTTACCTTCATGGGTTGCCGTAGCGGTGGCTTTTATCGCGCTTACTGAACCGGAGAAGTCAATAGTCTTGCGTGACAGCGACATCCCCGCTGGATTGAAAATCTGGCTCTCAGCACCAAGTTTCATTGCCACTCCCACATGTCCCATACCCTCCTGTCGTGCGCTGAAGGTATTTACTTGATACCCCTCAGCTAAAGCGCAAGCTGCTACCATCAATGCAGCTGCCGCGCTGATCGCTTTTCTCATAAATAGTGTTTTGAAATTAAAATCGGCCAAAATTACCAAAAATATCCCAAATAGTAAAATTTATATCGCCTCAATGATATTTTCTTCCTGCCGCAAAAAGAATCAAAAGCAGAAAAAACGGAAAGTTTGCAAGAATATTTTAGGTGGAATCGGGAAAAATGGTTACTTTTGTGGAAAATTGGACAGTATGGCCGTTGAGCTTCAACAGACAGTTTCCCGCATTGCCGCGAAAAGCCGCATTATTCTTGAGCGCTATGAGCTTATGAAGCGGCAGCTTAAGGCATCAGCCGAGAAGATAGACCAGTTGGAGCACGACCTCGGACGCATACGCGCGGAAAACGAAAGGTTGCGCAGCCAGGTGGATTATCTCAAGATAGCTGCCGTAGTGGCTCCGGAACGTGAGGATGTGGAGCGGACACGGACATTGCTTTCCAATTTAGTGCGGGAAATCGACAAGTGCATAGCAGACCTGAACGATTGACTACCTTCCGGTTCGAAACAACCGGAAGGCATAAATAAAGGCTGTCAGCATCCTCTCCGCGCACAGACAACAGATTCCATCCCCTTTCCGGCAGTAATAACCACCGCGGATTTACTGCTTGGGAGTGGATAAGATAATGTTGCACGATGAATGATAAACTGAACATAACCATACGCATTGCCGACCAGGCTGCGATGCCGCTTTACATAAACCGGAGCGATGAGGAAAACATCCGCACGGCGGAATACAACGTAAACCGCCTGTGGAATGCATGGAGCACCAAATACAAGACCAAAACCTCGCATGAGGTGCTCGCAATGGTCGCTTTCAGGTTTGCCGAGCTGTTCTACAAGCTCAATTCCACTGCCAACGATGCCAACGGCACGCTTGAGGAGTTCGAGAAAGGGCTTGACGACATATTGCTTGAAATGAAAAACTGACAGCAGCCCATAGGCGGCGTGTTATGATTGGAATATATATTTGTTGACGCGATTTCCCGTTCTGCGCAAGCAGGTTTCGCGGACTTGCATACGGCTTTCCCTATGGAGGTCGCAAGCAGGTTCCGCCATTGAGACCTGGCTATGTGCAGACGCTTTTTATATACCGTTCCTGCTGTAGCAGGAAAAGGCAATTCGGCACAATGCCGACATCCATGGCAAACTAAAAACTTGATATATAATTAAAAAACTCATTTTTATCCTATGACTATATTAATCTATACTGCGATTGCCATACTCGGCCTCGCTATAGGATCCCTGGGAACCATAGCAGTGCAGAAGTCAATGGCTCGCAGCCGTGCAAAAACAATCATTGACGAAGCCGTGCGCGAAAGCGACGTCATACTTCAGAAGGCAAAGCTCAAAGGCCGCGAAGAGGGGCTTAAGATAAAGGACGAAGCCGAGAAACTGGCCAACCAGCGTATGTCCAAAGTGCAGTCTGCCGAATCAAAGATGAAGCAGCGCGAAATGCAGCTCAATCAGCAACAGAGCGAGAATCAGCGTCAGCGCAACGACCTTGAGGCATTGCGTCAGCGCCTAAACGCAGAGGAAGCCGTAATTGACACACGTAAGGAGGAACTTGACAAACTGAAACGTTCCGCACAAGACACATTGGAGCACATATCCGGACTTTCTTCGGAAGAAGCCAAGGAGAAACTGATCGAATCGCTCAAGGATGAGGCAAAGACCGCGGCCGCCCAATATGTCAACGAGATCATGGACGAGGCAAAGATGACAGCCAACAAGGAAGCGAAACGCATTGTGGTGCAATCCATACAGCGCGTAGCCACCGAGGCTGCCATTGAAAACAGCGTCACAGTTTTCCACATAGACTCCGACGAGATAAAGGGTCGCATCATAGGCCGCGAAGGACGCAATATCCGTGCGCTCGAGGCTGCCACCGGCATAGAAATCATAGTGGATGACACTCCCGAGGCCATAGTGCTTTCCGGTTTTGACCCGGTGCGCCGAGAAATAGCACGTCTTGCCCTGCATCAACTCGTGGCCGATGGCCGCATCCACCCCGCACGCATAGAGGAGGTTGTAAACAAGGTGCGCAAGCAGATTGAGGAAGAGATCGTGGAAACCGGCAAACGCACGGCCATAGACCTCGGAATACATGGGCTTCACCCCGATCTCATCAGAATGATCGGAAAGATGAAATACCGCTCAAGCTATGGACAGAACCTCCTGCAACATGCACGCGAAACCGCGAATCTCTGTGCCATAATGGCCTCGGAACTCGGACTGAACCCCAAGAAGGCTCGCCGCGCAGGATTGCTCCACGACATAGGCAAGGTGCCCGACGAAGAGCCAGAACTGCCCCACGCACTCCTTGGCATGAAGATTGCCGAACGCTGCAAGGAGAAGCCTGAGATATGCAACGCGATCGGCGCCCACCACGACGAGGTGGAGCAGACCACGTTGCTGGCTCCCATCGTACAGGTGTGCGACGCCATTTCAGGCGCACGTCCCGGCGCACGACGCGAGATTGTGGAGGCCTACATCAAACGCCTCAACGATCTTGAACAGCTCGCGCTCTCATATCCGGGTGTAATAAAGACTTATGCCATCCAGGCCGGTCGCGAACTTCGTGTGATCGTAGGTGCGGACAAGATCGACGACGCCGAAACCGAAAGCCTGTCAAACGAGATCGCAAAGCGCATACAGGACGAGATGACATATCCTGGTCAGGTGAAAATCACCGTGATACGCGAGACCCGTGCCGTCAGCTTCGCGAAATAACCCCTTTTCAACTACGATTTTATGTCAGAACGAAAAGAGGAACCGAACAAGACAGATTGCTGCGGCAGCGGATGCGCCTCATGTCCGAATCGGGCATCCGGCGCTACCCCTGACTGTGAATCCTGCGATAAATGCACCGGCGAAGGATGCCCTTCCAAGGGAAAATGCGGCTCGGGATGCGGCTGTTGTAGTGAGCGGGGAAAACTCCACAGCTTCAACTATCTGGAAGACATACCGGGCGGATATGCAGACGACGACATGGTAGAGGTCATGTTCAAGAACACCCGCAAGGGATATTACCTCAATTCCACGAACTTGCCCCTGGAGATAGGCGACATGGTAGCGGTAGAAGCCTCTCCCGGACACGACATAGGGAGAGTATCCCTTACCGGAGCGTTGGTGAGGTTGCAGATGCGCAAGGCAAACGTGAAACCCGATGCGGAGAAGCATCGGGTGTTCCGCAAGGCCAAGGCATCAGACCTTGAGCGCTACGAACAGGCTAAGTCACGCGAGAACGACACCATGATCCGTGCCCGCAAGATCGCATCGTCACTGCAACTTAACATGAAGATCGGCGACGTGGAGTACCAAGGTGACGGCAACAAGGCCATCTTCTACTATATCGCCGATGAGCGCGTGGACTTCCGTCAGTTGATAAAGGTGCTCGCCGAGACATTCAAGGTGCGCATAGAGATGAAGCAGATAGGCGCACGTCAGGAAGCAGGACGCATAGGCGGCATAGGCCCATGCGGTCGGCCGCTCTGCTGTACCACATGGATGACAAACTTCGTGAGCGTCTCTACCGGTGCAGCGAGATACCAGGACATTTCGCTCAACCCACAGAAACTTGCCGGCCAATGTGCCAAACTCAAATGTTGCCTTAACTTTGAAGTGGATGCATATATGGAAGCCTCGCGCAAGCTCCCCGGGAAAGACATACGCCTGGAAACAGCCGACAACACATATTTCTACTTCAAGGCCGACATTTTCAAAGGGGAGATAACATACTCCACCGACAAGAACATACCGGCCAACCTCATCACGATACCGGCATCGCGTGCGTGGGAGGTAGCAGCAATGAACAAGGCCGGAGAGAAACCCATAGCCCTGAAAGAGGAGAACACTGAGGAGAAACCCAAGTCGGAATACGCCGACATACTCGGACAGGACTCAGTTACCCGCTTCGACAAAAAGAAGAAGAAAAAACGCCCGTCAGCAGACAAGGACAACAGAACCAAAGGGGCAGCCCCAGGAAACAGCGGGGAAAAGGCAGACGGTACGCAGCAGCAACAGCGACGCCAACCGAAGGGTCTCAATACATCAGGTAACGGGAATCGCCCCGATCGCAACGGGCGCCCCGACCGCAATCGCAAGAATGCCCCTGAACAGGGGGGCGCACAACGGCGTCCGCCTCGCAACCGGCCACAGGGACAGAAACCATCCGAAAAGGGGGCAAAAACTACAGAACAACCCGCAGACAAACTTCCTCCCAAACAACCGGAACAATGAAATTGCGGACATTGCTCATCCACCCATGGCTTGTGGCGAGTATAATTGTAGCGACTTCGTCATGTACCGACTACAAGTGTAATGACTTCAGCGAATATCGGCGTATGCCACCAGAGGGGTGGCGATACGCCGATTCGATCAAGTTCGAACCGGTGCATGCCGATTCGCTATGCCGTGGCCGTCTCGTAGTGGGAATCACGCACGACGACAGTTACAGGTTCACAGAACTGTGCATGGAGGTGACACACATGTCTGACGACACCTTGCACCGTGATACAGTACGCGTTCCGGTGGTCGACCGTCTGGGCACATGGACCGGACGAGGCATAGGATCATCCTTCCAGCTTACCGACACACTCGCTGCAGGTGTGCACCCTTCCGGAAGCTTGGTCGCAGTAAGGCATATAATGCGCACCGACACCCTTGTAGGGGTCAACAAGGTAGGACTTTTCTTTGTTCCTGAAAAACAGGATGGCAAGTAATTGCCGAGAATTATTTTGAACAGTCACTTATGGAGCAATTGATTTTACTTTCAGAGTCGGAAGCCCGTCTGAGAATCGGTCGCCTGCAGGCATTGATGCGCCGTGACGGGATGGATTCGATCCTTGTCAGCGACAATGCAAATCTGCTCGCCCTTTGCGGTAGGGTATATTCCGGTTATGCATGGATTCCAGCAGAAGGGGATCCGGTATGGTTCGTGCGTCGCCCCGTCGAACTGGAAGGTGAAAATGTGGTATATGTACATAAGCCCGAAAATATTCCTACATATCTTACAGAGGCATCAATTCCCACAGGGCATACCATAGGACTTGAATACGACGTGACGGCCTATTCCACAACCGTAAGGCTGATGGGACTGTTCACTGATGCCAAGACGGTGAATGCCTCGGGCATACTGCGCGAATGGCGTTCGGTAAAGACACCGGAACAAGTCGAACTGATGCGTCAGTCCGGGGTGAAGCATGCCGAAGTTTACAAGCGTGTCCCAGGTCTATTCCGCATAGGCATGACCGACCATGAGCTACAGGTTGAGATCGAACGCCTGAGCCGTCTTGAGGGATGTCTGGGGGTATTCCGCATCAGCGGCCCATCCATGGAACTGTTCATGGGTAATGTCATATCAGGACAAAACGCCGACAACCCTACCCCCTACGATTTCGCCATGGGAGGAGCCGGACTTGACCCATCGCTTCCGGTAGGGGCAAACGGAGAGGAAATACTTGAACATACAGCGGTTATGGTAGACCTGAATGGAAATTTCACAGGCTACATGACCGACATGACGCGAGTGTTTTCGTTCGGCGAGCTTCCAGCACTCGCATTGGAAGCACACCAATGTTCCATTGACATATGCCATGCATTCATGAAGGAAGCGCGTCCGGGAGTGGAAGCCAAGGATCTCTATGCTATGGCGGAAACAATGGTGCGTGACAGTTCGCTTGAACGATATTTCATGGGACACAGGCAGCATGCGGGCTTCGTTGGCCACGGCATAGGGATAGAAGTCAACGAACTTCCGGTGATTGCCCCACGTAGCCGCAACATACTCAATGAGGGCAACACTATCGCCCTTGAACCCAAGTTCGTCATTCCCAAGGTTGGTGCCGTGGGGGTAGAGAATACCTATCTGATCACTTCGGGAGGAGCAGAATGCCTCACCGTATGCTCCGAGGAGATAATTTCATTGGTCTAAGTGCAAAGGGATGGTTATTGAAGAATTGCGCGATAAGATAGACAAGCCTGTATTTCATCTTGTAGGCGAAGCTGCTGACAAACTTGGCCGCGACTGCTATGTGGTCGGCGGCTATGTGCGCGACCTCATGCTCGGACGTCACTCCAAGGACATAGATTTCCTGACGATAGGATCCGGCATAGAGGTGGCACAGGAGGTCGCCGGGAGGCTCAAAGGGAGCCATCTGGCCGTGTATCGCAATTTCGGCACGGCACAAGTGAAGAATCGCAAATATGAACTGGAGTTCGTGGGGGCACGCAAAGAGAGCTACGACCGCAACAGTCGCAAGCCGGTGGTAGAGGACGGCACTTTGGAGGACGACATATCGCGCCGTGATTTCACGATCAACGCGATGGCTCTGTGCGTCAACAGCAACCGATTCGGCGAACTTGTGGATTTCTACGATGGAGTCCGCGATCTGAACGACCGGGTGATACGCACCCCACTTGATCCGGATATCACCTTCTCGGACGACCCCCTGCGCATGATGCGTGCCATAAGGTTTGCCACCCAACTGGATTTCACCATACTCCCGGAGACATTCAAGGCCATACGCCACAATGCTGCACGCATAGCCATAATCTCGAAAGAGAGGGTGATGGACGAACTGATGAAGATAATGCGCTCGCCCCGCCCTTCCATAGGATGGCAACTGCTTCTGCAGTCAGGGCTGCTTAAACTCATATTTCCGGAACTGCATGCCTTGAGGGGTGTTGAGAATGTCAACGGGGTCGGCCATAAGGATAATTTCTACCATACGCTTGCCGTGCTTGACAACGTGGCCGAACAGTCAGACAACGTGTGGTTACGCTGGGCTGCGCTTCTCCATGACATAGGGAAACCTGTCACCAAGCGCTTTGACGCAACCGCAGGATGGACTTTCTACGGACACAATGTAGTGGGGGCAAAAATGGTTCCACGCATCTTCCGCAACATGAAGTTCCCGCTGAACGACAAGATGAAGTATGTGCAGAAACTCGTGGATCTGCACATGAGACCCATCGCACTTGTAGAAGACGAAGTTACGGATTCGGCAGTACGCCGTCTTCTTTTCGATGCCGGAGACGACATTGATGACCTGATGCTCCTGTGCAGCGCCGATATAACCTCGAAGAATCGCATGAAAGTAGAGCGTTTCCGTGCCAACTATCTTCTGGTAAAACAGAAAATGGTTGAACTTGAGGAGCGCGACCGCATACGCAATTTCCAGCCCCCCGTAGACGGCATCGAAATAATGCAGACATTCGGCATCGGACAGTGCCGCGAGGTCGGAGCGATAAAGGAACGCATCAAAAATGCGATCCTTGACGGCGAGATCCCCAACGATCACGCGCCGGCGCACGCCCTAATGCTTGAGTTCGCGGCTACAATCGGGCTGACCCCTCTCCAAACGCCCGATAATACGAAATGAAAACTTTCCCAGTAAAGATTATTGAGCGACAGCCAATCCATGCCGAACGGTGCATCCGCGTCTTTTACAAGACGCATCTGCTTATTTTGCAATTATTAACACCGTTTATTTGGTAAATACGCTATAACTCCCTACCTTTGCACTCGTAAAACGACACATCGCGGGATGGAGCAGTGGTAGCTCGTTGGGCTCATAACCCAAAGGTCGGAGGTTCGAGTCCTCCTCCCGCCACCAACCAAACGGATCAGGAAAGTTTTCCTGATCCGTTTTCAATTACAAATACATAGCCGTTGATGCGCCGGTAATCTACAATCGGCGCCGTAATAAGGCGCATGGTAATAAACCGCATCAATATGAAACTTAAACTCGCCATAATTGCAGCCTTGCTCCTTTGCCTCACTTCTTGTGATTCTCCCGAAAGCATAGCTGAAAAATCCCTTGAAGAAATCGGAAACGGTAAATACCGTTTCGATATAGATAAAATCTTTATGGGTATCAATGATGATATTTTCAGTATGGCTTTGGTTAATAATGCCGAAGCCGAAGATTTTTTAAAAGGTAAAAAAGCACCGAATGGATATAAAAACTTGTTCTTCCAAACCTCGTACGTGTTTGGTGAGTGGAGATTGGTTGACAAAACAGAGTTCCCTTTTGATTTGCATTTTGTTGGTTTCCGTCCACCATCTGAAGAAACCGAAATGGCGGGTTGGTGGAACGACCATAAAAATTTGATTATCCAACTATACGATAGTATCGGTGGAAAATATAATGGTAAAGAGTTAGTGTATTTCTCCGATGATGCCATCGTGGAGAAACGCAAGGCTGTACCAATAACAAGGTTACGATACAAGGTTGATAATTCCCGCATCGCTATTATTGATGTTATCAAAAGCGACAAAGGGTGTCGTGTCGCTTCCTTTATGTGGGAGAAATGATTTATTATACGTTATCCTAAATAAAAAGAGCCACGTTTTCACTGAAATTCTACGGAATCCAAATGTTCATCATATACACGGAACTGCGGATTTTCATACATGCTCCGTCGCCCTCTATTTTCGATACAAGAGTCTTGTGAACATTGGGTGAACATTTCACCTCAAAAACATTCAAAAAGTGCTGAAAGTTGGCAATTAGGGAGGGATTTTAGGACGATATTGGAGCATAAAAAAGGTTGATCATCGCTATTACTAAGCTAATAATCAACCTTTTACTACTTTGAGCGGTAAACGAGGCTCGAACTCGCGACCCTCAGCTTGGGAAGCTGATGCT
>CAJTYH010000005.1 GCA_910583675.1 uncultured Muribaculaceae bacterium | reverse complement strand
GGAGGCTTTTTTTATGTAGTGGCGTTAACACTTGTTATTAAACACCCTCTAAGAGAGGAAATGAAAATAACTATGAAAGTACGTAATGGCTTCGACTTTATAATTTTGAATTTGTTGCAAATCAGAAACAAAAGTTCTGCTATTATTGCAATTATAATGTAAACATACCAATGTTTAAGCATGATGATTTATGTTTTTTGTTTTCTTTATTAGACGCGAATTTACGCAGAAAAATACATATCCCCGACAAAAAGTTTATTTCAATCACTCCCCCTCCCTACGCAACTTATCGCGGCAGATACGACACAACGACAACCTTACCCTCGCCATCCAAGCAATTGGAGTGAGCTGTAGGTGCCTTGAACAACGCGCCGATGTAGGGGCTTTTATGAAAAATGCAGTCCGCGTTTTACAATTATGTAAAACAATTTTTGTAACTTTGTGTTGTAATTAAAAACGCAACGATATGAGCGAAGTAGAACTCCTTCTTGTCGAAAGCAGCGATAAGTGCACCCTTTATACAATTCACTTCCTTTCGGATGCCACCAATGAATTTGACAAATTCATTACGAAATTTAGAAATGACGCTGAACTCAATCCTGATTTTCAGGCCATAATGCGGTTCGTTGAACAGATTATGGCAAATGGTGCATTAGAAAGATATTTTCGCCGTGAGGGCAAAATGAACGATTCGGTAGTCGCCCTGCCTGTTCTTAAGTCTAAACTTCGCCTATATTGTCTTCGCCTTACCGATAAGATCCTTGTAGTTGGTAATGGTGATGTCAAGAAAACTCGCACCTACGATGAAGATAATACTCTGCAAGGCTATGTTATGGACTTGCAGAAATTTGAGCGACTTCTGAAGCAAGAAGTCAACTCGGGCAATGTGGAAATCACAGAAAGTCAAATAATCACTGACAAAACATTTGAGCTATGAGAACCGCGAATATTAACCTTCAAGAAATATTCAACGAGATACCGAAAGAAAAACGCGAGGAAACCCGGCTCTCTTTTGCTATCTCTAACAAGATTGATGAGCTTATGAAAGAACGTGGGCTAAATCGCAAACAGCTTGCCGAAGCAATGGGCAAACGTCCGAATGAGGTTACACGTTGGTTAAGTGGAGAGCACAATTTCACAATATCAACCCTTGCCATGCTGTCGGCATTCTTTGGCAAGTCAATTGTGACTGTCTGATGGCGCTGTTCAACCGATACGATCGCTTGTTTGACCTCTTCGCGATAAAGCGGATCCTCAAACATGGCGTGAGTTCCAACGAGGTTACCAAGAAAATCAGCCATTTAGTCTTAGGCTAAATGGCTGATTGCTTTGTTGCTGAACTAACGGAGTGATTCTTATATCGGACTCACGTCAATTAACATGGTTGACAATTATCTGTTTTTATTTTGGCGTTATGTCAGTAGACTGCAATCTTGTCGGAATATTGGTTTGTACCAGCCGTGATGTGAATTATGTATGATCCTTTTGCGAGGGAAAGAAATGCTTGATCATTGGCTGTTACAGTAACTGCAAGTCTGCCGGCCAAATCGTAGGCGCTTGCTGAGAACGGAGCGCCAAATTGGATTTGTACTCCGTGCGCCTGTGATATTATGCGGTATGGCGATGATGCCGATGTGGCAATGGAACCTGTAGTTGGGTCATCTTCGACGTACTTCAACGTAGGATATTCGCCTTCGTTCATATTCCAGAACTTGTCAAAATCCCATGAAAGATTATTATCGTAGAATGCTTTCGTGCGGAATGTGGCCTCCGGAAGTTTCGTTATCTTTCCGGCAGGTATCTGCGCTCCTACTCCACCGTCGCCGGCATATGTGAGCTTCAATTCTTCCGGTACGTAGAGCTTGTCCATGTGCTCTATGTAATTGGGATTTGAGAGTCTGCGACTGTAGAAATAGTTCGGGGTGTGGGCTGTCAGCGACTCTGCAAGGCAAAGAACCTCCGTCATGCGGATGGCATGTTGCTCCTGCGTGATGGCTATTATGCCGCCGGCGTTTCCTGCGTTGTTGGTCATTTGTGCCGAAGAAACCTTTCCTGTGAAATATACACGCTGTATGTCCAGTTTCGCTACGCTGGATCCTTCGTTGCCATGTACCAGTCCGACGATACCTCCGGCGCACGAGGGAGAATTTATAAGGTTGGTGCTAAGGTTGGTCGCGCTTACGTCGGCATTGACATAGCAGTCGTAAATACGGTTGTAATCAGTGTGCTTGGGGTCACGTGCCACACGGCCGACAAGTCCGCCGGCTTCCGTGCCGGCTTGGATCCGGCCGGTTACTGATACGCATTGGATGGTGCTTGCGCCTATCATGGCTCCTGTGACACCGCCCGTGGGGGCAGCCCCTTTTATATCAACGTCCACCAGGTTGAGATTCTTTACGACACCGTGATCCATGCGTCCGAAAAGACCTTTGAATGCAGTGCCGGTAGTGTTGGTCAGTCCCTTGATGCTGTGTCCACGACCGTCAATAATGCCGCTGAAGCGTGCCGGATCGGTATCGTTTGGGTTTGAGGCTCCGATGGGAATCCATTGCATCCCTTCCGGGATCTCGATGTCGGCGGTCAGATAATAGTTGCCGGTCATGTCGTTGCGCACGATGTTGTCTATATCCTCCAGGGAGGTTATGGCAACCGGTGTTTTTTCATCGGGCGACTCGGGATCCTGAATGTCCATGCGTGCCCCACGATCTCCTTGTTGTTCCATCCATGCCTCAAGGGCTGCACGCATGGTGGCTATGCGCTCTGCCTGTTCAGGCTGGGCGGCAAGATTGTTCAATTCCCAGGGGTCTTCCTGCAGGTCGTATAATTCGAAGGCCGGTCGCGTGAGGTAGTGGTCTACAAGGCGCTGTGCGTCGGGATTGGCCTGTGCGGTTTCGAGCCACGATTTCCACATCGAACTGCCGGGATTAGTCATGTACTTGCAATGATAGTCTGTCTCAGGCGTCAGGTTTACAATGAGTTTGTAACGCTTGTCCTGGATGCTTCGGATGGGATAAGAGTCCCCTTCCGGAATGTTGTTATGGATTCCGTATGCCCACTTCCTGTGTTCCGTCTTGTCTCCGTAAAGCACGCCCAGGCAGCTCATGCCGTCCAATCCTTCAATCGGTGTGCCATCTGCGAAGTCAATCATGGTGGGCAGTATATCTTCGTATTGCACCAGGGCATCGCTGACGGTTCCGGCTTGTATGGCTTTCGGATAGCGTGCAATGAAGGCGCTGTTTGTCCCATAACGATACAGTGTCCATTTTCCGAAAGGCATCTGCGGGCCTTGTTCACCGAGGAAAATTACGAGTGTGTTGTCAAGTTCACCGGTCTCTTCCAATGCATCGTATACCATGCCGACTTCATCGTCAAGCAGACGTATCTCTGCCAGATAGTTGCAAAATTCCTTGCGTGTCTGCTCGTTGTCCACGCAGTTGGGTGGAAGCTTGATGTCGGATGCATTGAATTCGGAAGCGTCTCCCGCGTCCCACGGCATGTGTGAGTGGATGCTGCATACATATAGGCAGAATGGTTGGTCGGCATCGCGTTGCATGAACGCTTTTATGCCGTCTGGAGTGGACTTGGCCGGTTTGGAAGCTACACAGTTTACCGTGAAGCCGTCTATCTTTTCAAATGGATAGACCACAGGTTGATTGGCCGGGTGGTCTTTTCCTGCGCGTCCTACGCGGTAGCCCAGGTCTGCCATGTAGTGTGCGGCACTTTTCACGTTGCTGTATGTCGCCTTATGGTTCTGATATGAGCCGTGGTGTGCCGGATATAGCCCTGTGTAGAGCGAAGCACGCGTAGGCACGCTCATGGCCATGGAAGCATAGGTGTTGGTCATGCGGATCCCCTCATCGGCCAATCTGTCGATGTTGGGAGTGGACAGGTTTTCCCCGCCGTAACAACCTATTTCGTTTGTGCCCATGTCATCGGCCAATATTATGACTATGTTCGGCTTGTCTTGTTGCTGTGCGATTGTCGGAATCGCAATTAATGGTGTCAATGCCGACAGGAAAGATCTTGTTTTCATGCTTTAGAAATAACGGTGTTGAAATTTTGCGGTGCAAATTTAACATTTAGGATCTTATATGCCCTGTAAATTTGTTTAGGCAAAAAATATTCTTTTAAGCGGTTGGAAAAATACGGTACTATAGTTTGTGGTGAATAAAAATTCCGTACCTTTGTAAATTGAGGGGTTGTTCATACGCTACTCCTGAATACTCGTCACCTTAAATCCGATTATTTAGTAAATCTCTTTAATAACCAATTATTTCATAGTATCAAATTAAAACGATCTAACATGAAAGGAAGTCTTGCAATCACGTTGGCGACCGGTATGGTTCTTATGTCGGCCGTTGGCTATGCCTCTGCCAAAGGCAATGAGGTTGGAAAGCGCACCGATGCGCTGGACAATTCCGTATGGCATCATTCTGAATGGATTTCAGTAGTTGATGCCCCGGTAGTAAAAGGTGCAATAGGTGGCAGCAACGAAAGGGCTGCCGATGGTGCCAGCTGGTTCGTATCCAAAGTGAAAAATGATAAAAAGGTAACATCGGCACGCTGGATGACCTCCGGTCTCGGAGTCTATGAACTTTATGTAAACGGCCGTCCTGTGGGTGAAGAAATCCTAAAGCCCGGTTTCACGCACCATGCTAAGACAAAACGGTCGTTCACCTACGATGTCACCGATGCCATTTCGAAAAAGGCCGGTGCGGAAAATGTGTTTTCCGTGCAGGTTACTCCCGGATGGTGGGGTGACAAGATCGTTACTCCCGGCGGCCATGATGGCATGATTGGTAAAAAAGTCGCTTTCCGTGGGGTTCTGGAACTTACCTTTGCAGATGGGAGCAAAAAATACTACGGTACGAATACCGATGATTGGAAGGCCGGGATAGCAGGCCCCGTGAAGCATGCCGCAATCTTTGACGGCGAGGAATATGACGCACGTGAACTGTCCGGGAATGAAGTCGTTGACAAGATGTCTGTTCCCGAGGTGAACGAAGAGTTCAAGGGAGAGATACTGCCGTCGCAAGGTGCTGAAATATATCTGCGTGAGGATCTGGCTCTTGTTCCTAAAAAGGCATATCTCTGGGAGGGTGTCACTGGTGAGAATCAGGATGCTTTCGGAAAGGTAGTGATCACCAAGGAGTATAAGCCCGGAGAGGAGATGGTGGTACGTCCGGGAGAGACTTTGGTCGTGGATTTCGGACAGAACTGTGCCGCTGTGCCTTCGTTTGAGTTCTGTGCCAAGGGGGGGACGAAACTCTCGTGCTTCCCGGCCGAGCTGCTCAATGACGGCAACGGTGCCAAAAGCCGTGGAATGGATGGGCCTGAGGGCAGTTGCCATCGCCTTAATCTGCGCACGCCTGACACCGGTATGTTGCTTCACTATACCTTTGCAGACAACAAGGGTTTTGTAAATTATCAACCGCGTTGCACGTTCTATGGCTACCGTTTCGTGTCCATCACGGCAGACGACGAGGTGCGCATAAAGTCCCTGAAATCCGTTCCTGTTACGTCCATAGCACAGAATCTTGAAATTGGCAAGCTGACCACAGGTAACGATCTTGTCAACAAATTGATCTCAAATACAGTTTGGGGACAGCTTTCCAACTATCTGTCTGTGCCGACAGACTGTCCTCAGCGCAATGAGCGCCTTGGTTGGACTGCCGATACTCAGGTGTTTGCCGAGACCGGTACCTACTTTGCGGATACAAAAGGATTTTTCCATAAATGGATGCGCGACATGCGCGATTCGCAGCACCCGCTGGGGGGATTTCCAGGTGTAGCTCCTTTGGCGCAGTACGGTTGGGAATGTACTCGCCTCGGGTGGTCTGATGCCGGGGTGATCGTTCCATGGGTGGTATGGAAACAGTTCGGCGATAACCAGATCGTAGATGAGAACTGGGATGCGATGGAGAAATATCTGGATCATATAAACAAGACCAAATACAACCATCATGCCCTTGTGGCCGAGAATGGTAACTATCAGTGGGCCGACTGGTTGAGCTACGAGCCGCTTGAAAGTTGCGGTGGTGGGATGCATGACAGAGACGAGCTTGGAAATACGTTCATACGTCCTGAGACATATGATTATTGGAACTATCTTAGTGCCAACTATTGGCTTATGGATGCCGAGATGATGCGCGACATGGCAAAGGCCACAGGCCGCGATGCAACCAAATATGAAGCGATGGCACAGGCTGCAAGAAAGCATCTTCGCGACAACTTCCTCACTGCCGACGGGGAGTTCAGGACAGAGATACTGAACACCATGCAGACACCGGCGCTTTTCGCATTGAAAAACAAGCTTGTAGATGGAACTGCCAAGGACAATGTGACGGCACGGCTTCGTAAGAATTTCGAAGAACATGGAAATTGTCTCCAGACTGGATTCCTCGGTACTTCCATCCTTATGCCTACCCTTACTGAAAACGGCATGGAGGACATAGCATACGAGCTTCTTTTCCAACGTAAGAATCCAAGCTGGCTTTATTCCATAGACAATGGCGCGACCACCATCTGGGAGCGTTGGAACAGTTATATGCTCGAAAGCGGCATGGGGCCGCGTGGCATGAACAGCTTCAACCATTATGCTTACGGCGTGGTGTGCGAATGGATGTGGGAGACTATGGCCGGAATTGCAGCTGATTTGGAGCAACCGGGATTCAAGCGCATAGTGATGAAGCCGATTCCCGACAAGCGGCTCGGTTTCGTTGATGCGGAATACAAATCGGCGGCCGGTGTCATAAAGAGCCACTGGAAATATGACGGTGACAAATGGATCTGGAAATTCACCGTGCCTGACGGTGCCGTTGCCGATGTTACCCTTCCCGGGGAAACCCAATCCAAGGAATATGCAGCAGGCACGTATACGATTGTGAGGTAACGGTCAATATTGAGCTATATAGGAAGCGGTGCAGCAGGGATTGTTCCTGATGCACCGCTTCTTGCTTTTATAACGCCTCATGAGAGGCGTTCACATTGCGGGCTATTTTTCCTTGGCAAGAATAAGGGCTGATCTGTGTGGCACAGTGACTTTGCCTCCACGGACTGTCATGTTCTTGCCGTTGGCATCCTTTAGTCCGGTATGGCTGATTTCGCCATCGCGGCATATCACGAGCCAGTCTCCCTTGGGGATTTTTGTCTCGGTATCCGTGTCTCGGCCGTTGAATATGACCTTGATCTCCTTCCATTCGTCTCCGTTCGCATGATCCACAAGCGAATAGCTTATCAGGTTAGGTTCGCTTTTGTCGAATCTGATGTGGCGTGCCACATCATCTGCTGTTGTCATGCGGAAAGCCGGATGAGCCTTGCGGAGCGCTATCAGTTCCTTGTAATATGAGAACTGGTCTTTGTTGAGGCCTTTTAGGTTCCAGTCAATGGCATTGATGCTGTCCGGAGACTTATAGGAGTTGTGCACCCCTTTTTTGTCGCGGAATATCTCTTCTCCGGCAAAGAGGAAGGGTGTGCCCTGTGAGGTGAATACAATTGTCTGAGCCAGTTTTGCAGCGCGTTTCCTTTCAGCATCGGTGGCATCGGGCATTGATTTGCGCAGTTTGTCGGTGAGTGTCAGATCGTCGTGGCACGATACGTAGTTTATTATCTGCGTGGGAGCGGATGCATATGCGAATTTTGAATTGTTCCCCTTGGCATAGTCTACCTGAGGATGGGCAGTGGAGGCGACTATCCCGATTTTTACGGTTTCCTCAAGCCCGGGTTTCCCAGTGGCGAACCCCCTGTCTGCGGCATCGGAATAATGCCCCTTTATGGCATCGCGTATGTCGTCGGAAAAAACGGCTATGCCATTCATCTTTGATACGTTCTCTTTCAGCGCGCGTCGCTCCGGTGGGAGCGGGGAGTCGCCGGCAGTCCATCCCTCTCCGTAGATGAATATGTCCGGATTTATTGCTTTCAGCTCCGTTGCCACGCGGTTCATCGTCTCGGTGTCGTGTATGGCCATGAGATCGAATCGGAATCCGTCTATATGATATTCTTTTGCCCAATGCTTTACAGAGTTGACGATGAAGTCGCCCATCATCTTGCGTTCCGATGCCGTCTCGTTTCCGCATCCCGATGCGTCGCTGTATGTGCCGTCCGGGCGATGCCTGTAGAAATACCCCGGTACAGTAAGGGAGAAGTTTGAGTCGTCGTTCTGCGCGGTATGATTGTAGACCACGTCCATTACCACGCCTATCCCGGCATCATGGAGCGCCTTGATCATCTGTTTCATCTCGGTTATCCGCGTGCCCGGGTTGGCCGGGTTAGTCGAGTATGATCCTTCCGGAGCATTATAATTCTGCGGGTCGTAGCCCCAGTTGTATTGGTTGGACGGCAACTGGCTTTCGTCCACGCTGTTGAAGTCATATGAAGGGAGAATATGTACATGGGTCACCCCAAGCTCCTTAAGGTGATCTATGCCGGTGGCATCCTCTTTGGGGCTTTTGGTACCGTTTTCCGTCATGGCAAGGAATTTTCCCTTGTTGACGATTCCGGAAGATGGATGCATGGAGAAATCGCGGTGATGCACCTCATATATTACGGCATCATTTACGTTTTTTATGGCGGGACCTTTGTCGGTTTCCCAACCATCCGGATTTGTGTCTTTTAGATCAATGATTGCACCTCTTGATCCGTTTACACCCACAGCCTTTGCCCATATGCCGGGGGTCTCCTGTAGCCATTTCCCATCCGTATACACACTGTATGTGTAATATTTTCCCATTGGGGCAGGTGATAGCAGTGCGCTCCATGTGCCTCCGTCACCTTTTGTCATGGGAATTTCAATTACGGGGGTTCCTCCACGCGCCTCATCGTATATCCTAAGCGTTACTTTTTCAGCCGTAGGTGCCCACATCTTAAGTATTGCATCCCCGGACGGTGTCAGATTCACCCCAAGGTCGTCATTGCCGTAGGTTTCATACAACGCGTATTTGGCGTCGTTGTCAACGTGATTTTCAGCCGATGCGCGAAATGCTAATGGCATAAGTGCAACCGAGGCAACGAAAGTGCCAGTGCATAATTCAAACATTCTGTTTCTCATTATAGATTTTAAGAGAAAAAATAAGAGTAGCGGTGAAAAAGCTCCTAAATAATGTTAGCTATCACCTTAAGTAAGTAAAATATAATCAATATATATCTTGATTGCGTCAATCTATCGTATTTTATAAAGTACGTTAGCTTGTCCCGATGTAAATAACGATAGTAATGGCATTTTCAAGATGCGCAAAGTTACTAAAAAACAATAAAAATACCAATGTGTGGATGAAAATACCACAGTTAGCAATTATGTGACAACTTATTAAACAACTGACAAATGCATGCGGAATTGATAAAGATAGCCCTATAAGAAGCATCATATTGATGAAAGATAGAAAGATTTATTGCGATGATAAAGACTACAATGTAATGCCTGAATTGAATTTTTGCGGAACTATTTATTTCTAATACAAAAAAAAAGACTACCTTTGCGGTCTAAAATTGAAAAGTATTGATAAATCTTTATTCAGGTTATGAACCTTGAGACTGTAAACCTTGATTTGATTTTTGAAACAAGCTGGGAGGTTTGCAACAAGGTGGGAGGCATATATACGGTGCTATCGACGAAAGCTCTCACATTGCAGAATCTCTATAAGGACAAAACTGTTTTCATAGGCCCTGATGTTTGGACTGAGGAGAACCCTTCGCTGGATTTTACGGAAGTGCCTTCGATCCTGAGGCAGTGGAAAGACAAGGCAGAACTACCCGCCGGTATATCGGTGCGTGTGGGTCGCTGGAACATTCCCGGAAAGCCGATTGTTATCCTTGTGAAATTCGATGGCATGTATCAGCTAAAGGATTATTATTATGGCGAGATGTGGGAGCGTTATCATGTTGATTCGCTTCACGCATACGGCGACTACGACGAAGCATGTTGCTTTGCCCTTGCCGCTGGCATTGTCATAGAAAGCATATGCAACCATAAGCGGCTGCGTCATAAGAACGTGCTTGCGCATTTCGACGAATGGACTACGGGTATGGGCTTGCTCTATACAAGGTGGAAATTGCCCTATGTAGGTACAATCTTTACTACTCATGCCACATCGATAGGTCGCAGTATATGTGGGAACGGCAAGCCTCTTTACGATTACATGCATGCCTACAATGGCGATCAGATGGCTGCTGAACTGAACATGGAGAGCAAGCATTCTTTGGAGAAAGCGGCCGCCCATGCGGCTGACTGCTTTACTACGGTCAGCGATGTCACTGCAGCCGAATGTGAGCAGCTTCTGGAACGCCGTCCGGATGTTGTCACTCCAAACGGATTCCAGGGAGGCCTTGCGCCTGTAAGGTCAAAGGCTCGGCGTGCACGTCAGACTGCCAGGGAGGCATTGCTCAACGTGGGGCGGGAACTGACGGGACATTCTTTCGGGGATGATACGTTCATTGTAGCGACATCGGGAAGATGCGAATACCGAAACAAGGGTATCGACGTATTCCTTGATGCGATCAAGACGCTTGAGGACAAGTCTCCTTCGCAGGCGGTGTTGGCCTTTGTGCTTGTTCCGGCATGGGTGAAATGTCCTCGCAAGGATCTTACAGACCGCATTGCAGGGGATGGAACTGATGCTACGGCGCTTCCCGAGCCTATAGCGACACATGAAGTAAACAATCCCGGTGAGGATGCCATACTGAATCGAATGCGTCAGCTCGGTTTTGCCGCAACCAATGCGAACGAGTCGGAATCCGTACAGGTCATATACATGCCATGTTACCTTAATGGCAATGACGGTGTGCTGAATATGGACTATTATGATGTATTGCCCGGACTTGATGCCACCGCTTTCCCGTCCTATTACGAGCCGTGGGGGTATACACCTTTGGAAAGTATTGCTTTCGGGGTTCCTACGGTCACTACTTCGCTTTCCGGTTTCGGCCAATGGATATTGTCGGAAAAGATTGACAGGTTTGATAACAGCGGGGTAGAGGTTGTCGGTCGTACAGACTCCAATTACGGCGAGGTCGTGGAGACGCTTGCCACGGATCTGCGAATCCTTGCCGATGCCTCGGCAGATTATCGTGAGCGCATATCCAAGGCTGCCCGCGACACGGCCGAACGTGCGGAATGGGACAACTTCATAGCATATTACGTAACCGCTTTCAGGACGGCTCTTGATGCTGCAGACAAACGACGCTCTTTAAACTAACATTAATCGGACTACGTGTAAATTTCATATACGAAAATCGCAAAATTCATATAATTCTAAATTATGAAACTTCAAGTCAGCAACACTAACGCACCCACATGGAGAGACCTTACAGTCACTTCGGAGCTTCCTTCAAAGCTCAAACACCTTGAAGAACTCGCCAAGAACCTCTGGTGGGTATGGAACAGTGAAGCAAAGGCACTTTTCCGGGACCTGAATCCGGATCTGTGGCGTTCATCGGGTGAAAATCCCGTGATTCTTCTTCAGCAGCTTTCATCTGAGCGCATGGAAGAAGTGATGGCAGACAAAGCGTTCATGGATCGTATCGCCCATGTCTATGACATGTTCAAGAAATACATGGCCAAGCCGATGCGCAAGGACATACCGTCTGTAAGCTATTTCTCAATGGAGTATGGCCTCTGTAATGCATTGAAGATATATTCCGGCGGTCTCGGAGTACTTGCCGGAGACTATATCAAGGAGGCATCTGACAGCTGCGTACCCATGACAGCGGTAGGTTTCCTGTATCGTTTCGGTTACTTTACACAATCTCTCAGCGTAGACGGCCAGCAGATAGCAAACTACGAACCGCAGAACTTCAACCAGCTTCCAATTGAGCAGGTAATGGAGGAGAATGGCCGTCCCATGATTCTCGAGGTTCCTTATCCCGGCCGCACTATCTACAGCCATGTGTGGCGCGTGAATGTAGGCCGCATGAACCTCTACCTGATGGATACCGACTTCGACATGAACTCGGAATTCGACCGCGTGATCACCCATCAGCTCTATGGCGGAGACTGGGAGAACCGCATCAAGCAAGAGTATCTTCTCGGCATCGGCGGTGTGTTGATGCTCAAGAAACTAGGCATCAAGAGCGAGCTTTACCACTGCAACGAAGGTCATGCCGCATTGCTCAACCTGCAGCGTCTTGTGGACTACGTTCAGGAACAGCATCTTGACTTCAACGTGGCTCTTGAGCTGGTTCGTGCTTCAAGCCTTTATACGGTTCATACCCCCGTGCCTGCCGGACATGACTATTTTGACGAAGGCCTCTTCGGCAAGTATATGGGTGAGTATCCTGCCAAGCTCGGCATTTCATGGAACGACCTGATGAACATGGGTCGCGAGAATCCGAATACCAACGAGCGTTTCTCAATGAGTGTCTTCGCGCTCAATACCTGTCAGGAGGCCAACGGTGTGAGCTGGCTCCATGGCGAGGTTTCCAAGAAGATGTTCGCCGGTATCTGGAAGGGATACAATTGGCAGGAGAGTCACGTGGGTTATGTTACCAACGGTGTGCACATGCCTACATGGGCGGCTTCCGAGTGGAAGGAGTTCTATGCGGAGAAGCTCGGCCCGACAGTGTTCGAGCATGCAGACGATCCTGAGAACTGGAAGGGGATATTCAAGGTGAAGGATGAAGAGATCTGGAACATGCGTTGCCAGCTCAAGAACAAGTTCATCAACTTCGTGAAACGTGATTTCAAGGCTAAATGGCTTGCAAATCAGGGTGATCCTTCGGCGGTGATGAAGATCGTGGACAAGATCAACCCGAATGCGCTGATCATAGGTTTCGCACGTCGTTTCGCCACATACAAGCGTGCACACCTGCTTTTCACCGACCTTGAGCGTCTGTCAAAGATCGTGAACAATGAGCAGTTCCCCGTTCAGTTTGTCTTCTCCGGTAAGGCTCATCCTGCCGACGGTGCCGGACAAGGTCTTATCAAGCGCATCATGGAGATCTCACGCATGCCTGAGTTCCTTGGCAAGATCATTTTCCTTGAGGACTACAACATGATCGTGGCCAAGCGTCTTGTGACCGGTGTGGATATATGGCTCAATACCCCCACGCGTCCCCTTGAGGCTTCCGGTACGTCCGGCGAAAAGGCTGAGATGAACGGAGTGCTGAATTTCTCCGTGCTTGACGGCTGGTGGTATGAAGGCTACCGTTTCAACGAGAAAGCCGGATGGGCGCTTACGGACAAGCGTACCTATACCGATCAGGCGCAGCAGGACAAGCTTGATGCAGCTACCATTTATTCAATGCTGGAGAACGAGATCATACCCTTGTACTTTGCCAAGAATTCCAAGGGCTATTCACCGGAGTGGGTTCAGTATATCAAGCGTTCAATCGGCGATATTGCACCGCATTTCACCATGACCCGCATGATCGAGGATTATATCCATCGCTTCTACACCAAGGAAGCCGATCGTTCCAAGAAGCTCTCTGCCAACGATTATGCTTTGGCCAAGGAGATCGTGGCATGGAAAGAGAGAGTGGCTGCAGCATGGGATGGTATCAAGGTGTTTGACATTGAAGCCTCTGACAACACCAATTCCACAACCGGCAATGATTTCAATGTCCGCGCAATTGTTGATACCAACGGCCTTGGCAAGGATCTCGGCCTTGAACTTGTCGCCTATAAGACTGAGAACGGGGAGGAGAAGTTCTGGTTCTCACAGCCTTTCGATGTGGTGAAGGAGGAGGGCAACGTCCTCACATATCAGCTTCATCAGAAGCTCCGCGATGCAGGTGTATTCCGTTATGGCTATCGCCTCTATCCCGTTAATCCAAACCTGCCCCATCGCATGGACTTTGCCTATACCCGTTGGATCTGATCGCCGGCAGGTATCATAGGCATAAGATTACAGTAAATTGAAAGCCACGCGTCGAATATATTCATTTCGGCGCGTGGTTTTCTGTGTGTGCGTCATCCATTAAGATACAAAAACCGGCGTCATGCCCAAATCAGACGTGCCGCCGGTTTTGTAACGATGTATTGAAATCGTTATTCAAATATGTGCTTGAGTTTGGAGAAGAGGCGTTGCTTGGTAGATTCGGATGGTTTCATGTTCGGTTGCTCGCGCATGGCCTCGAATGCTTCCTTGTCTTTATCTGTGAGGTTTTCCGGAATATATACCATGACGTTTATCAACTCGTCGCCTACGACGCTGCGATTGTATTCGGGCAGTCCCTTCCCTCTCAGACGGAGTACTTTGCCGGGCTGTGTGCCGGCGGGGATGTTCAATCGCGCACGTCCGGTGATGGTCGGCACTTCCACGGCTCCTCCAAGTGTCGCAGTCGGAACGTCAAGCATGAGATTGTATATCACGTCGTTGCCGTCGCGGATGAGTTCTGCATCCTTGATTTCCTGAATGACAACGAGCAGGTCGCCGTTCACTCCGCCACGGCGAGGGGCATTGCCTTTGCCGCGTATTGTAAGTGTCATACCGTCGGTAACACCTGCCGGTATATGGAAAGATACGAGCTCTTCTTTTTTCTGGATCCCTTCTCCGTTACAGTAGCTGCAAGGTTCGGATATTACCTTTCCGTCCCCTTCGCATTGGGGGCAGACACCGATTGCCTCCTGAGGGCCGAATATGCCCTGTACGACCTGGCTTACCGTGCCGCTTCCATGGCATGTGGGGCATGTCGTGAAAGCCGTGCCGTCCTTTGCTCCAGTGCCGTTGCAGTGGTCGCACTTGACCCATGTGGGGATCTTGAGGGTTTTGTCTACACCTGTCATGATCTCCTTAAGGTTGAGTTTCACAGTGATCCTGAGGTCGGAACCACGGCGCTGAGGTTTTTGATGACGACGCGACGAACGGGAACCTGTAGCGCCGCCGAAGCCACCGAATCCTCCGCTGAAATGGCCGCCGAAAATATCGCCGAACTGTGCGAATATGTCCTCCATGGACATGCCGCCGGCACTGAATCCTCCACCACCAAAGCCATCGAAGCCCTGAGGCCCCATGGAGTGTCCGAACTGGTCGTATTTCTGGCGTTTCTCGTCATTGGAGAGCACCTCATAAGCCTCGGCAGCCTCCTTGAATTTCTCCTCGGCAGCCTTGTCGTCGGGGTTCTTGTCCGGATGATACTTTATGGCGAGCTTGCGGTATGCTTTCTTTATTTCGTCTGCGGTAGCGTTCTTGCCTACCCCAAGCACTTCGTAATAATCTCTTTTCTTGTCCATCTTAGTTATGGTTATGTGGGGGTAGCTGTTTTATTGTGACACAACCACCTTGGCGTGACGCAGGACTTTGTCGTTAATCATGTAGCCCTTCTGTACGGTATCTTTTACAAGACCCTTCTCCTCTTCGGTTTCAGCAGGAACCATTGCCACGGCTTCATGCAGTTCGGTGTCGAAGGGCGCGCCTGTAGATACGATTTCCTTGACACCGTTGTCGGCAAGGTATTTTATGAATTTATTGTATATAAGCCTCATGCCTTCTTTAACAGCTTCGGCGTCAGAGGTATCCTTTATCGCATCAAGGCCGCGCTCGAAGTCGTCAATTATGGGCAAGATTCCTTGCAGGGCTTTTTCCGAGGCGTTTTTGATCAATTCGGCACGCTCGCGGATCGTGCGTTTCCGGAAATTGTCAAATTCAGCCATGAGAAACAGGTACTCTTTCTTCTCCTTTTCTACTTCCTCCTCTTTGGCGGCAAGAAGATTCTTCAGCGTCTCGAGTTCTGAACAATTATCTTCAGGCTCATCAGTACCGGCTTCCTGTTCCGTAGTACCGGAAAGGTCGTTTACCTCAATGTCTTCATCTTCTATGATGGGCTTCTTCCCCTTTTCAGTGGGGGCGTCATTGTCGTGGCGCTTGTTATGTTCGTTACGATTCATATGGTGTGATGTTTTTTGTCTTTTTTTCAACATAATAATAGGACATGCAAAAATGTTGCCAAAAGATGCCGTTTCCATAAGCAGGCACCATGGCGTAATTAATCATATGCGTTTATAAGAAAACAAAAAACTGTCAGTAAGAGTTTACATCAACTTGCTGACGAAGATGTCGCATCCGTTGAAATTTTCTGTCATGAGTTCGGAAATATTGTCACCTGTGAAAATTCCGAACACACAAGAGCCACTCCCGCTCATAGATGCATATACGGCTCCAAGATCAAGCATTTTTCTTTTTATCCGTGCGATCTCGGGATATTTGGGAAATACGGATGTCTCGAAATCGTTTTTGATTTGCCCTTGCCATTCTTCGATTGGCATCTTGAGCAGAATAGGGAGGGGAGTATCCGGAATATCCGGTTTTATGTCGGCATATGCCTCTTTGGTGGAGACCGCTATCCCCGGTTTGACCATAGCGATTTTTGCATGCGATGGCAGTTGCACATCTATGGGATGCATTTCCGTGCCGGTGCTTTCACATAGCATGGGGCGGTTGTGGATGAAGAACGGACAATCCGCTCCTATTGTCGCTGCCAGGTTTTCGAGGGTGGAGGTGTCGATGCCCAGTGAGAAGAGATCGTTGATGGTGCGTAGAGTGAATGCAGCATCCGATGATCCTCCTCCGAGGCCTGCTCCGTCAGGTATTACCTTATGAAGATATATGTCTACGGCAGGAAAGGGGACAACGTCCCTCAGTGCCCGCACTGCTTTCATCACGAGATTCTTTTCCGGGGGACAGTCTACCGTTCTTCCCGTGACGGTAAGCAAGTCATGGTCTTTGTCGGGAGCCGGAACTATTTCAAGAATGTCCGCCCATTCTACCGGCATCATGACCGTTTGGAGATCATGGTATCCGTCCGGGCGTTTGCGGAGCACGTCAAGTCCTATGTTAATCTTTGCATTGGGAAACGTAACCATTGTCAAGCGAATTATTTGTATGCAAAGTAACGGGAAAAATCGTAAATTGAAAAATTTTTCAGTAACTTGCAACCTTTACAGACGTATGCCACGTCTAATGGTTGTATTTCCCTTGCAGCTGTATATGGCGGCGGGGAGGCAAGAAGATAGATTCCAACAAAAAAATTTGCGACGATATGAAAAAGATCCTATTATCGATTTTGTGCATAGTGGTGGCGTTAGTTGCCTTTGCACAAGTTCCTGCAACGGCAACCGATTCGGCATCCGTTGTTACTTCCACGATTCAGACCGATACATTGCACAGGCAGTTGACTGTGGCGGATGCGGAAGAGTTCAAAGCCGGCGAGACGCATTTCCTGAGGACGGATGAAGATGGGGAGTTCGTAGTGTACAACGGAGTTGCCTACAAGGTGGGCGACGTCATGGAGGCCGCATTTGACAGGGGGGCGCATGATGAATACGTGGACAGGATTGACTACAAGAGATCCAAGATGGATGCGATCATAAGAATCGTCACAGTTTCCGTCGGTTTTGTGGTGCCATGTATAACCATTATAATCGCCTTGATTGTCCTGATGATTTTCTTCATGAAGAGAAATTCGGCCAGGAACGGCATAATCTCAAAGGCGATAGACAATAACTACCAGTTGCCGGATGCGTTTTATACCGGTTATAGCGCACAGGGAGGTTCACAGTCCGATGGCTCGGGAATGACGTTTGATGCGGACGGCAATGATGTGAAATTGTTTGGTTTAAAGGCTGTCCCGCAAGCGTCGCGTGATCCAAAAATGTTTGTTTCAGCCATGACGCTTATTGCCATCGGATTTGCCATACTCCTGTTTTTCAGTTTCAATCATGAAATAGGTGTAGGTTTCCTTTGTGGGGGCATACCGCTGTTCTTGGGCATAGGGAGAATGATAGCCTATTATTATGTGCCGGGAGCTTACAAACAGCGTAATTTCCGCAATCCGCAAAATTCCCAGAATCCACAAAGCGATTTCAACCGCGTTGGCGGGAGACCGACACCGCAGGGTGCACCGAATGCCTACTGGCAGCAGCCTCAGGCTCCAAGACCTTATGTGCATGTAAATGAGGAGAACAACCAAGCAAACAACGGCCAACAGAATTTCAATGGCCCATGTCCACCTCCAACTCCTTCCGATTCCACAAACCAAGGCGGAAATAATAACTGAGATATATTGATTTAAAATATCATCTTCACCTTTAACCTGTAAATCCATTGAGCAAGCTCGAAGAAATGAAATTGCTCGCACTCTGTGCAGCTACCGACAACCGCGAAGCCTTTTCGCGGTTGGTGGAGTTGCACCAGGAGTCCCTGAGGCGTTTCCTGTTCAATCTCACAGGCGGCAATTCATCGCTTGTTGACGATCTGGCGCAGGAGACATTCCTCAAGGCATGGATCGGGGTAAGGTCGTTCAAAGGTCTGTCCGGTTTCCGCACATGGCTTTTCCGCATAGCCGTAAATGAGTTCGTGAGCGATCGTCGCAAACAGTCTCCCGAGCCATTTGGAGGTGATTGTCCTCGAAATGTCATGGAAATCGGTGTCGCAGGAGGGCAGCAGCAATCGGAATACAGCATGGATGTATCTGCCGCCTTGGATTCCCTCTCTGCCGACGAACGGATGGTGGTGCTTCTGTTTTATCTTGAAGATATGCCGATAAAGAAGATCTGCAAAATAACCGGTATGCCCGAGGGTACGGTGAAATCGCACCTGAACCGCGGTCGCACCCATCTTGCAGAATTCCTTAAAAACAATTGATTATGAAGACAGCAAAGGATACAGACAAGGATATACGGATGTTGATGAGAAAGCAGTTGCCGGAAGCTCCCGGCAATCCGTGGTTTGTGCGCAAGGTGATGAACCGGTTGCCGGACAAGCCTGCAAGACGCAGGAAATCCCCGGCTGAGATAATGTGTTACATACTTGGAGTCATTGGTGTCTTTGCCGCGTGGGGATATTCGCTTCATACAGCTTTGGCACAAGGTCTGACGATCCAGACTGTAGCCGTTTCCGCGATACTGCTGCTGTTGACCCTGTTTTGCATAGGCATGTTTGCGGTGCCGGCGCTCCGCAGGTCGCTGTGATATTTTGTAGCAATGTTTGTTTGGAGAAAAATCGCTAACTTTGTAGTTGATTAATTCACCCAAACAGATAGTCATATGTTACGTCGTTGTTTGTCAATACTACGGCTTGCCTTGCCTGTGCTGATTTCGCAGGTAGGGCTTATTTTGGTTAATTTCGCCGACAATATAATGGTCGGTCGGTATTCCACCGAGGCTTTGGCATCAGCATCCTTCGTGATCAACCTGTTCAATATCCCGATGCTCTGTGCGATGGGCTTCTCATATGGTCTGACACCACTTATAGGAACGCTTTTTTCTCAGGGCAAATCGGAGCGCATAGGGCAGACACTGCGTGCCGGTGTGATTGCAAATCTATTGGCCGGGATTGTCCTTACTGCCATCATGGCGTATCTTTACAAGTATATTCCTCGGATGGGGCAACCTGAGGAACTGTTGCCGCTTATACGGCCTTACTACCTCATATTCCTTTCATCGCTTTTGCCGATGACGTTGTTCAATGCGTTCGCCCAATGGAGCTATGCTGTGCGCAACACCCAGATGCCGATGTGGATACTGCTTGCATGCAATCTCGGTAACATATTAGGAAATTATGCCCTGATATTCGGTAACTGGGGCGCTCCGGAACTGGGACTTATTGGAGCCGGATTATCTACCCTTGCAGCACGCATCATGGCACCGCTTGCAATCTTGTTCATATTCATGAAAGGAAAAGCCGGTGCTCCTTACAGGGATGCTTTCCTACGTCGGCCTCCTAAAGGCGTTGTGGCGAAGGATATCGGGAATGTAGCCGGCACCTCATGGCCGGTGGCGTTGCAGATGACATTTGAGACCTCGGCATTTTCACTGTGTGCAGTCATGGCCGGATGGATCGGAAAAGTCCCTCTGGCGGCGTTCCAGATAATAGTGGTAGTGGGCACTTTGGGCTTCTGCATATATTACAGCATTGGCACTGCCATAGCAGTCCTTGTGGCAAATGAACGAGGAAAGGCTGTCGCGGACGATGATGGGGGAGATGCGGTCTCGGCTGCTTCCAGATGCCGTCGGGTGGCTTTCGACGGATATGCCGTGATGCTTTGTTTTGCTGCGGTTTCCTCACTGATATTCATCTTCTTCTCCAAACAGTTGATGGGCGCTTTCACAACCGATGCCGAGGTGCTTGGCGTGGCCTATACGCTTGTGTTTCCGCTGGTGCTTTATCAGCTTGGTGATGCTACTCAGGTAACCTTTGCCAATGCGCTCAGGGGCACTTCTCATGTGATGCCCATGCTTTGGATCGCTTTCGTGAGTTACGTGGTCTTCGGCCTTACGTCTACCTGGTTGCTGGCATTCCCATGCGGGTTGGGTGTATACGGGATCGTCCTTAGCTTTTCGGTTTCACTTTTCATGGCTGCGGCACTGTTTCTCAATTCTTTCATGAGAGTGACAAGAAGCTGAATTTTTTGCGCACTCACGAATAATAATACGGGAAAATCTGCTTACCTTTGTATTTTAAACGATGCCTGAATCCGGAACGGTCTTTCATGTCGTTTCCATCACGGCCTATTTAACTGACAACTATATATTTTCACATATGGCAGAGAATCTCGAGAAGGAAGCTCCAGTGGAAGGGGCAAAGGGATTGAACTTCGTAGAACAGATTGTGGCAGACGACCTTGCCGCAGGCAAGAATGGCGGACGGCTCAACACTCGTTTCCCGCCGGAGCCTAATGGTTATCTTCATATAGGACATGCCAAAGCCATCTGCATGGACTTCGGTGTGGCAGAGAAGTTCGGTGGCACCTGCAATCTTCGTTTTGACGATACGAATCCGATAAAGGAAGATACCGAGTATGTGGACGCCATCCGGGAGGATATCCATTGGCTTGGTTTCGACTGGGCCGATAGGGAGTACTATGCTTCCGATTATTTCCCGCAGCTTTATGATCTGGCAGTGAAAATGATAAAGGAGGGGAAGGCATACGTGGATGACCAAACCTCGGAGCAGATCGCCGCACAGAAAGGCACTCCCACGACTCCCGGTACTGACAGTCCTTACCGAAGCCGCACTCCGGAGGAGAATCTGGATCTTTTCGAACGTATGAACGCCGGAGAGTTTGAGGAGGGGAGCCGTGTGCTTCGTGCCCGGATAGACATGTCGTCGCCCAATATGCATTTCCGCGACCCCATCATGTATCGCATCATAAAGTATCCGCACCACCGTACTGGAAACAAGTGGAACGTATATCCGATGTATGATTTCGCACATGGGCAGAGCGACTATTTCGAGGGTGTCACACACTCCATCTGCACCTTGGAATTCGTGCCTCACCGTCCGTTGTATGATTATTTCGTGCGTGAGCTGGCAGATCCTGAGGTATATTGTCCGCGTCAGATCGAGTTCAACCGCCTCAACCTCACATATACGGTCATGAGCAAACGAAAGCTGCTTCAGCTTGTGAAGGAAGGACTTGTTGCCGGATGGGACGATCCACGAATGCCAACCATATCAGGCATGCGCCGACGTGGCTTCACTCCGCGCTCGATCCGTAATTTTGTCGATAGGATCGGCTACACCAAGATAGAGGAAGCGATGATAAGCGTCTCGCTTCTGGAGCATGCAGTGCGCGAGGACCTCAATGCCATCGCGACACGCGGCATGGCCGTGCTCAATCCGGTAAAGGTGGTCATTACCAACTATCCGGAAGGCCAGACCGAGACTGTGGAGATGGAGAACAATCCTGAGGATCCTTCTGCCGGAACACATCAGATGCCATTCTCGCGTGAGATTTACATTGAACGCGACGACTTCATGGAGAATCCTCCCAAGAAGTTTTTCCGTCTGGCTCCCGATGCGGAGGTGCGTCTGAAAGGTGCATACATCGTGAAATGTACCGGGGTGAAGAAAAACGAAGCCACCGGCGAAATTGAAGAGATCCATTGCACGTATGATCCTGAAAGCCGCAGCGGGCTTCCCGGGGCTTCCCGCAAGGTAAAAGGCACGCTTCATTGGGTTTCTGCCGCCGATGCGGTAGACGCGACGGTTCGTCTTTATGATCGCCTGTTCTCCGTGGAGAATCCGTCTGCTGAGTCAGACAAGGATTTCCGTGAGCTGCTTAATCCAGATTCCCTTGTGGAAGTGAGAGGTGTTAAAGTGGAGCCTTTCATTGCCAAGAATGCAGAAAAGGGAGCCAAGTTCCAGTTCCAACGTATCGGTTATTTTACTCCTGACTATGACAGCACGTCCGGGAACTTGATTTTCAACCGCACTATCGCTTTGAAGGATAGCTGGGAAAAAGCCCAGAAGAAGTGAGCGGCAGTTCAGTTGTTTGGTATATCCGACCGATGCGCCGATGCATCGGCCGGGTTGCTCTTTTCATGACAATAAATCAGTCTAAGTAATATTCATGTTTTGATGCCACAGAATGACGAGCAATACATGCGCGATTTGTATGATCGCTTTCGTGCCGATGTGATGAATAACAACAATTCCGAATTCTATGAGGAGGATGAGCTGTTGGACATCTACGATTTCGCACAGGATGAAGGGGACGACATGGTTCTGTTGTACGTGCTTCTTGCCGGTGCCAGGCTTTACCCGGACAGCAAGTTCCTTGACGAGCGGAAGGCGTTTTTCCTCTCAGCCGTGAACGACCAGTCGGCGCGTGCCATGTTTGACAGGAAAGGGCGTGAGGAAAGCGCATTATGGGGAGTGTTGGACTTGTCATTGAAGAATTATCCTGACGGTAACCCGGAAGACGGCCTTACGGAACTTCTGGCTTCCGGCGTGCGATTCAGTTGTGAGGCATTGATTCGTCTTATAGACACATTGCATGAACTTGATCGTGACGACCTGATTGCAGAGAATGTGCACATTCTTGAGGAACGCACGGAGTTCAAGGAATTGCTGTATTACGAGGCTTCCGAGGCATTGATACATAACGACCGTTATATTTCCGTAGCGCGCGACCTTGCTGAGGAGTTGACGAAGAACGAACCTTTCAATCCTGACGACTGGGTGCAGCTTGCCAAGGCTGAATTTGGCATGGAACATTTCGACGAGGCGATTGTGGCAGCGGACTATGCCCTTGCCATAGATCCGTCGCATGTGCATGCGCAGCTTATGAAAGGGCTCGCATTGGCGACCTCTGATGACACCCGCCACGAGGCGATAGCGCTCCTTTCGGATGTTTTGAGGGTGGAGCCGGAAAACTCATTGGCGGTCAAGGCGCTTGCTGAGGCATATCGTGCCGATGGCAAAAAAGGTGCGGCGCTTGAGGTTTACCGTGGATTCATGGTTTCATCCGAGGCAAATTCCTTTGTATTGCTTGATATACTTAAGATGCACCCCGACGATCCTGTACCGTTCCTCGAACTGTTCTCCCGGCAGACCGGGCATACGGAAAGGAAATGGCTTGAGATGGCGGCACAGCTTGCCAATGAGCATGAGCTGCTTGGGGCGCTTGACATGCTGGACTATTATCACGAACGCTATACCTTAAGGGAGGGTATGGAATATTATATCCGTATCAATTATGAGGCATCGCGTTATGAGCGCGTAATTGAGCTGTTCGACTGGTGTCTGGAGCAGTCGCAGGCTCCGGAAGGCATAAGATACGGATTCTCGCCGTTCTGTTATCTGCTTGTGGCCGGTGCGAATCTCATGACCGGAAACTATCGCGATGCTATGGAAATATCCGATGCCCTTATCAAACAGGATCCGCCGATCACTGATCTGGACGATATGATGCGTTGGCGTGGAATGAAGGCTACCTTGAAATACATCTGCGAACTGGCCTCGAATCCCGACCGTATTTCCATCAATGCTCCTCGACGGGATCCCGTGGCAGACATGCTTCCCAAAGAGTTCTTTCAGGGATCATGGAGCCATGATGATAACGGCAAACTCTCCGATCAATGAGATGAAAGTGAATCTAAATTGTTAACACCTCATAAGAAACTACAGTGCGATTTTCAGATATACCGGGACACTCACGAGCCAAGGATCGCTTGCGTGGCATGGCAGATAGCGGTCGGATACCGCATGCGATACTTATTGAAGGGCCGTCAGGCGTTGGGAAGTTCGCTTTGGCACGTGCCTTTGCCCAGTATGTCCATTGTGAAAACCGCACTCATGATGGTGAGCCTTGTGGACATTGTCCCTCATGTCTGCAGCATGAGAGTTTCAATCATCCCGATGCATTATTTTCTTTCCCTATATTGAAAAGCGCAAGTGCGGCAGGCGTGTGCGATGATCTGGCAAAGGAATGGAAGCAATTTCTTGCAGATTCGCCCTTCATGGAGTTTGACCGATGGTTGCAGATGTTGGGTAACCCAAATGGGCAACCGGTAATATATTCCGCGGAGGCATTGAACATAGCGCACAAGTTCTCCAAGACATCGTATTCCACAAAGTACAGGATTTTGCTGTTATGGCTTCCGGAGCGCATGCAGAACGAGTGTGCCAACAAGCTACTTAAGCTTATAGAGGAGCCGTTTCCGGATTCGCTGTTGGTTTTTGTTAGCGACAATCCCGGGGAAATTCTACCCACAGTGCGTTCTCGTCTGCAAAGCGTACCTGTCAATCGTATACCGGCCAATGACATAGCCTCATATCTTGAACAGGAGGTTGGTGCAGACCGCTCTTCCGCTATGGCTGTTGCCCATATTTCCGATGGGAGCATAACTGCCGCCCGCAACCATATGCTTCAAAGCAAGGAGTATTCGCAATTCCTGGAATTTTTCATGCTATTGATGCGTGCGGCATACAAGCGTCAGGTAGGTGTGCTGAGAAAGTGGAGCGTAGACATCTCTGCGCTTGGACGTGAGGCAGAGATACGGTTCCTGTCATATTGCGAGCGCATGATGAGGGAAAACTTCATAACAAATCTTCATATACCCTCGTTGGTTTATCTTACGCCGGCTGAGAAGGCATTCAGTGCACGCTTTTCTCCATTTATAAACGAACGTAACGTAGAACGCCTCCTTTCCGAGTTCAGGCAGGCGCGTCTTGACATCGCAGCCAATGCCAATGCCAAAATCGTCTTCTTCGATCTCGCCATCCATGTGATCCTCCTCCTGAAAGCCTGACATCGCATGGGCGATCTGTAAAGCGACGTTACGTAGCACTTCGTCCAACAACAAAAATCGGCGATATGCAGTTAAAAGCATATCGCCGATTTTTGTTGTTGGAGCCGCGAGTGGGCTATTTGACCGTTTTTTGCGGTGAAACAAAGGAAATCAAAGGAAAGTAATATGTTGATTTTAAGATACTTCGATTTTTGCCGTTTTCTCTTATTTTCATATTCAAGACTATATTTTGTTGAAAAGTGCTTTGTGGGTGCTTTGTGGTGAAATCTTTTTTGTACCTTTGTAAAACAAAGGAAAACAAGGGCATATAAAAAAAACTACATGGCAAAAAAGAATTTGAGAGCCGACGGCACCTATTTAATAGAGGGCAACGCCGGGGACAATCCCAAACTCATGGGCCGAATCCTTTCGGATGGGCGCATAAGCCTCTATCTGGAATTTTACTTAGGCAAAACCGAGGCGGTCAGTCGTACAGGTACTGTCTATATGAGGAATGATCGCGAGAATGAAATACTCTCTCTATTCCTGTGGCAAGCACCACGAACCCCGGAGGAACGACAATACAACCGCGACACGCTTGACACTGCCAAGCGCATAAGATACGAGCGCGGACAGCAGATGTTGGAGCAGACCGAAGGCTACCGCGTCAAGAAAACCGACGAGGTAGATTTTCACACATGGTACGACGTTTTCATAGCCGACTATACCAAGACCGACAAAGGCAAAATCAAGAGGGTGCACGAAGTGTTTGTAGAATATCTTGACAGCAAACCAGTCTACCAAAAGTTTGCCAAACGCATGAAGCCAAATCAAGTTACTAAGGACATGATGGTAGGTTTTACTGAATATTTACAAAGCCGCTTCAATGGTGAAACGCCGCATACCCTTTACGCGAGATTTAAGAAAGTAATAAAGGCGATGGTGGATAAGGATGTAATGCGTAAGAATCCCTGCAACGGCGTTTCCATTAAGATAGACAAAAACAAACTGACAAAAGACGTTTTAAGTATCGAAGAGGTAAAAAGGCTAATTGCAACCCCGGTGGAGCGAGAGAACCCCGATATACGCAGAGCATTTATTTTCTGCCTCTATTGTGGGTTGCGTTGGTGTGATGTGAAAGATTTAACCTATGCAAACGTTGACTACGCAAACCGGATCCTTATCTTTGAGCAATCCAAGACTAAGGGACATAGCAGCGCATCGGGCGTGGTAATACCCCTAAATGATGGTTTGCTCAAACTTATAGGCGAGGGCAAACGCGATGCACTGATATTTCCTTTACCGTCGCATACTATGTGCCTAAAGGCATTGCGCCACTGGACTAAGCGGGCCGGCATAGACAAACATATAACGTGGCACTGCGCCCGACACTCTTTCGCCACCAACATACTTAGCAACGGCGCAAACATAAAAACGGTTGCGAACCTGTTGGGACATAGCGACCTGCGCCACACCGAAAAATATCTGCGAGTAATTGACAGTCTCAAAGAGGCAGCGATAAATAGTTTGCCGGAACTGGAGTTGTAATTATTCTGTGTTAAACCGCATTGACATCGTTTTCGGTAAATACTCATTTCCGTAATTGTCTTTGATCCATTGTAGATAACGGCTAAATTCTGTTTGTAGAAATTCCTCATTACAAGGGCGCAGTATTTTTACCCTACCCCTATATTGCCCATCTTCAATATATATAAATCCGACGCACGGCATTGGCCAGCCGTCGCTCCATTCATGATATTCTGATAGTTCCTTGGCCGGAATATAACCCAGTAATTTCATATCGTTGCCGCGACATACGGCCATCGCGTTTGCATCATGTTCATTGAACAGGTCATTTAAAACATAGCCTGTAAATCCTCCTATATCGGATGTTGAGCCATGGTATGGCACTCCTGCTATGTAAGTGTACCATTCATCCTCATCTGGATCACCCTCTCTGTTGAGCATCCGTACAAATGGCTTCGGTAGGCTCCGTTTGTTTGAGGGATTCGATTTATTTGTTTTTGTCGTTTTGATCAAACTTGCGCCATAAAAACACAGAAATGCCAAAAGGGATATAAAAACTATCTTTGTCATTATTCAAAAAGCCTTCATTGCGCCCATGACGCGGTAAACAATCATTATTTTGTCTTTGGGTATATCCTGTTCGTCGTATTCCTTGTTTGTCGGTATGAGGCGATAGCAGCCGGGTTCTTTGCTTTTGCCAAGGCGTTTTATGGTTCGCAGCCCGTTTGTTGTGATGATACCGTATATGTCGCCGAATGTGAGAAAAGAAAAATCCTCTATACGGCGCATTGCTATTATGTCGCCGTTGTTGATCTCCGGCTCCATGGACGCACCGGAGGCGTTGCACCACAGCGTAGCCTTTTCATAGCCCGGCATCTTTATCAAATATTCGGGATTTTCCGAATTGGGCGCGGCCAGTTCGTTAAAGCCGCACTCGAACATTTCATCGTAATAGGGCACGCCGTCGGTGTAGCTGATTTCCGGCTTTGGCTCACGCTGAGGCTCCATGCCAAAAATTAACCAATCCATTCTAAGGCCATAAGCGTCTGAAATTTTTTTAAGCGTTGCGAGAGTTATTTTCATTTGCCCCTTGAGCATTTTAATAAGCCCTGATGGATCTATATTAACCTTGTTTGCAAATTCAGTAGGTGAAATCAGTTCATCATATTCAATGTAATCGTTTATCCGTGAACGTATTTCGGGTTGCTTATCTTCGACTATCGCTTTGTTAATATCCATAAAAATCCGTTAATAAAATGTTAATATATTGGATATATTTGGAAATATCCAATAATATCCAATATCTTTGCCATCGAAATAACAAACAAACGGACATAAGAAAGGCTGTCAGACAATTTGCCTAACCTCAAATATCCAACTGCAAATTTATGACAGTTTTTCTTTTCCGCCAAACAAATAACAAACGAAATAGCAAACGCAATGGCGAAACAGTACATAATCAAGGACGAAGCGGATTTGCGGAAAAGGATAAACCGCGATTACCTCATACGCCTGACATTCCCGAAAGAACGTAAGCGCATAGTTGTTGGGTTCGCCCGGTTTTGTGAAATGGTTGGCAATCTCCATGCCGAACACTACAGCCGCAAGGCGTTAAAGAGCCTCAACCACGCCCCGACTTTCAAAGGCCAAAGCGGACGTTTGATTGTAACATTTTATCCCCGATAATAAAACTACATATGGAAAAAGATAGAGTAACAAGCGCGACACTGCGCAGAATGAAGGTAGGCGAAACCCAGACTTTTGAGCTGCCTAACGCCGAGGCCGTAAACAGCGGCAAAGCCATTGCATACCGTCTGCAACATTCATTGGGCTGCAAGTTTAGCGCGGAATCGGATTATGCCAACAACAGACTGTCAATCACCAAAAACGCCCGACAATGAGCATAGAACAAGAGATATTAAAAGAAATAGCCGATATGGTAGCTGGCGACACCCTACTTGCCACTAAGGAGGTTTTGACACTCGACGAAGCGGCGCAGTACATGGGCATCAAAAAAAGTTACCTGTACAAATTGACAATGCGCCGCGAGATACCACACTACAAGCCTATGGGTAAGATGTGCTATTTCAAACGTACCGAGCTGGAAGAATGGCTGACAAACAATCCGGTTGCCACTGCAGAGGTGATAGCAGACCGGGCAGACAAAATTCTTATGAACCGAAAACATTAACTCTTTAAAATTTAATAAATGGAACTACAAGTCACATTAACACTCTCTGATAGGCTTTTCGAGTTATTGGAGGACAAACTGCCAAATCTGGGGCGCCGCATAGAAAAGGCGGTGACTAAGGAGATTGGGGCACAGGTACGTAACGCTTCAAATACAACGATCGCCGTCAAGGTAGATGCGCCAGAAACCGGCGCTCCGGTGATAGCCACAGAGGAAGTACCTAAAGCGGCACCGACCACGGAAGCCCAGGAACAGCCGCAAACCGTCACTCCTGCCAAGCCGCGAGATTTTGGTGTAGAGGTACGCGAAATCATGCACCGCACCCGACAGCGTATCGAGGGCGCGGACTATAAGGAAAACACCGACGGCGAGGGTTACAAGAAATACCACCGCGCACTTACCGAGCAATTCAAAGTATTTGCTACGACTTTACAGGTAGAGAAGCCGAGCGCACTCGATACAGCCGAAAAGGTTGATAGTTTCGCGCAAATGTGCGATGAACTTTATGTGACCGAGGACGGCAAGTTAGAAACCAAACCAGCCCCATATTGATTATGCCCGGACAACACGCACTACTAAGCCCGTCGGCGGCGCATCGTTGGCTCAACTGCGTAGCCGCGCCAAGACTGGAGGCAAACGCCCCGGACAAAGACAGCGTATATGCGCGGGAGGGGACGTTGGCACACGCAATATGCGCCCATAAGTTGAAAGCCTATTTAGGCCGCACCGACATTAGAGGGGAATTAAAAGAAATACTTGAATTGCAAGACAAGTATTATTGCGGCGAAATGGATGAGTACACGGAAGCATACAAGACTATCGTACTGGAAAAGTACGCCGAGGCGAAATCCAAGACCGCCGACGCACAACTACTGATAGAAACCCGGTTGGACTTTACCGAGTTTATCCCGGACGCTTTCGGAACTGCCGACACTGTCATTATAGCCGACGGATTGATGGAGGTTATAGATTTTAAGTATGGCAAAGGTGTTAAGGTAGCCGCAACGGAGAATCCGCAAATGATGATTTATGCGTTAGGCGCATATCTCTTATTCAATTTTGAATATCGCATAGACCGTGTGCGCATGACTATCGTACAGCCGCGCATCGACAATTTAAGCGAGTTTGAAATGACCGTTGCGGAGTTGCTGCAATGGGCTGAAAACGAATTAAAGCCAAAAGCCAAAGAAGCCTTTGAGGGCAACGGCGAACAACGCCCCGGCGAGTGGTGCCAATTCTGCAAGGTAAAAAATAGTTGCGCGGCATTGGCTGAAAAATGCACCGCCGTAGCCCAAAGCAATACAGACCCCCGGCTCATAAGCCCTAAGAAAATGGCAACCGATATACTGCCGTGGCTATCCATCATAAAGTCATGGGTGGATAGTGTCGAGGATTACGCCCTGCAACAAGCCTTAGAAGGTGTGGAATATGAGGGCTACAAAGTTGTTGCCGGGCGCAGTGTCCGAAAAATTTCAGACCCCGAAGCCTTAACAGGTGTATTGACTGACAACGGATTTGCCCTAACCGACATTCAAAAGCCTGTGGAACTGCGCGGCATCACCGACCTTGAAAAGTTGGTAGGCAAAAAACGTTTTGCCGCTCTATGCGCCGAATATCTAACCAAGCCACAAGGAAAGCCCACGTTAGTACCGGCCACCGACAAACGCCCGGCGTATAACGCCGCCGCAGATGATTTTAGCAATATCGATGTTTAACACTTTCAAAACAACCAGAATGATTACACCAAAAGTAAATGAAACCAAAGTAGTTTTCGGCCCATGCCGATTGAGCTACACCCACGTTTTTGCCAAGTATAACCCGGACGGAAACGAAGCCAACGCAAAGTATATGACGAATATACTTATCCCCAAGACCGAAAAAGAAACCATCAAAGCCATCCGCGAGGCTATCGAAGCCGCAAAAAAAGCCGGAATCGTCGGCAAATGGGGCGGCAAGGAGCCTAAGAAACTCGACCTGTGTCTGCGTGACGGCGACGAAAAGGATGATGATGTATATGCAGGATGCTATTACGTCAACGCCAAAAGCACCACGCGCCCCGGACTGGTGTACCGCGACAAAACCCCCATTGTCGATGAGGAAGAAATGTACAGCGGCGTATGGGCTATCGCGTCGGTAACATTCTTTGCCTACGATACCAACGGCAACCGTGGCGTAGCCTGCGGTCTCAACAACCTTATGAAATTTAAGGACGATGAGAAACTGGGCGGCCGCGTATCGGCTGAAACCGATTTTGCCGAAATCGACATGGAAGATGATGAGGATTTATAAAAAAACTCACAACTCTAAGTAAAACGCCCCGGTGTCAATCCTGGCACTGGGGTTAGAATCGGCAAACGAAACGATGAAAGAATTAGGCATAGACATAGAAACCTACAGCAGCAACGACCTATCAAGTTGTGGCGTTTACAAGTACGTCGAAGCAAAAGACTTTACCATATTGCTTTTTGCCTACAGTATCGACGGAGACCCGGTTATTTGCGTAGATTTTGCACTGGGCGAATCATTGCCCGACAATGTACGCGAGGCACTAACCGACCCTGACGTAACCAAGACGGCATTTAACGCCGCATTTGAACGTATCTGCATAGGTAAGTATTTCGGCTATGCCGCGCCCTTGGATCCGGCACAATGGAAATGTACGATGGTGAGAGCTGCCCGAATGGGTCTGCCTCTATCACTGGGGCAATGCGCCGAGGTGCTTAAACTCGCCGAGAGCAAGATGCAGGAGGGCAAATTACTTATCCGCTATTTTTCCATGCCCGGCAAAAACGGCAAACGCCACCTGCCAAGCGACGCGCCGGACAGGTGGGAAACTTTCAAGCAATACAATATCCGCGATGTCGAGGTAGAGCAAGCGATACTGAAAAAAGTGCGTCGCTTGGAGCCGGCCGAATTTGATGAACTGCTTTATATCGCCGACCAAGAAATTAACGATAGGGGCGTACTTATTGACCGTCTATTGGTGGATAATGCCGCACGTTTCGACGAGGAGTATAAAGCCGAATTGATCAAAGAAGCGCAAAAACTGACCGGGATGGAAAATCCCAACAGCCCGAAGCAGATAAAAGACTATCTGACCGCCAACACTTGCATAAGCGTTACCACGCTTAATAAAAAGAGCCTTGATGAGTTGGAATCCCAACTGACCTATTACCCGAAAGCCCGGCGAGTATTGGCATTGCGCCGGGAAATGGGTAAGACCTCTAATAAAAAGTACAACGCAATGCAGGTGTGTGTATGCGCTGACGGTAGGATCCACGGACTATTGCAATTTTGCGGTGCGGCGCGTACCGGGCGATGGGCCGGGCGGCTGGTGCAAGTGCAGAACCTACCCCAAAACCATTTATCCGATTTGGATTTTGCGCGTGAGTTAGTCAAAGCCGGAGATTTGGAAGAATTTGAGATGAACTACAACAACGTTACCCAGGTTTTAAGCGAACTTATCCGCACCGCTTTTATCGCCGCACCGGGGCATACTTTCCATGTCTGCGATTTTTCCGCTATCGAAGCAAGAGTAATTGCATGGTTAGCCGGGGAAAACTGGGTATTGGACGTGTTTAGGCAGGAGGGCGACATTTATTGTGCCAACGCATCTAAAATGTTCGGTGTGCCTGTTGAGAAGCACGGACGCAATGCCGAGTTACGCCAAAAAGGTAAAATCGCAACACTCGCATTAGGCTACGGCGGCGGCGTGTCGGCACTGGAGGCTATGGGCGGTTCCAAGCTAGGGCTTACCGAGTGGGAGGAGAAGGAAATCGTTAAGTTGTGGCGCAATTCCAACCCCCGAATTGTCCGGCTATGGGCTATTATCGAAAAAGCCGCTATCACCGCGATCAATACAGGCAAAGATGTACCGATACACCGGGGCATTGTGATAGGCTTTCGGTGGGGTATGCTGACAATTACCTTACCGTCCGGGCGCACCATCTGTTACCCACGCGCAACTGTAGGCATGGAATATAACGACGGTTGGCGCGGCGACCATGAAATAATAGAGTATGAGGGTTTGAACCAGGTAACGAAAAAATGGGAAAAGATACGCACATACGGCGGCAAACTAACCGAAAACGTAGTACAAGCCATTGCGCGTGATATATTGGGTATCGTGATACTTAGAGCCAAGCAAGCCGGATTACCTATTGTTTTCCACATTCACGACGAAATAGTAACTGAGGTGGAGGTTAACCGACCGCTTTCCGATGTGGAGGCACTATTTAGCCACCCGATAGAATGGTGTCGAGATCTGCCCCTAAAAGGCTCAGGTTATACCACTCCCTATTACCTCAAAGACTAACAATCCCGAATTTCGATAATAGAAGCACACAGGAGCGGCGGAGATAACCAAGATATACAAATTACCACCCAAACCCCGAAACGCGCTTAAATCGAAAATTAGACAAAAATTTAACACATATAAACATTATGACGCAAGAAGAAAAAGACCGTTTGGAAGTCGTAAAAAATGTGTGCAGCTTACAGGACTGTACCCTAAACGAAATCTACAACTTTATCAAGACTGATGAATCTGTTGCCACTATTAACATTTTGGGTGAAACGCTACCCGATGGCATCTATTTCATTACGGAAGATAATTGCGCTCATATATTTCCGGATATAACACATTACGGAAACGAGCCGGATATTGACAACGTTGTAGGTGTCGGCATAAAGCAAGGCGACAAATCCATAATTGTCGCGCTCTATGACGCAGCCTATGACGAGGACGTAACCCTAACGACCCATAAGGATAAAAAGGATTACAACGGCTACATTACGGAGCATATAGACGCTGTGGCCGACTGGAACGGAAAAACCAATACCGACCACCTTAAAGCCGAAAATCTAAATCCGGCTATCAATCTAAAAAATGGTTGGTACATTCCGAGTGTTGCCGAAATGTATTTAATCTATCTCCACCGCAAAGCCATTAACGAAGCGTTGGAGTATGTCGGCGGTAGCCCGATACCTGGTATTTGGTATTGGACATCTACAGAGTACAGCGAGGCCCACGCGTGGGGTCTGTCCCTATGTGACGGCTACCTCATCTGGGGCACTAAGACCTGCAGCCAACGCAGAGTGCGCCCCTGTCGCAGCATCTATTCCTAAGCCTTAAAACTTGAAACTTTAACCTTTGCCCGGCGAAAACCGGGTAATTAAAACCGACCGTGCAAAATGGAAATTATCAAGCAATCCAACAATCGAACCGGCCAAATGTGCGCCAAGCATCTGCGCCTCAAATCGCGTATCGTCGAGAGCGCGAAGCAAAGTAACCTGACACAATGCACCATGCTTTACACGACAAAGGCGCAAGTTAGAATCATGGGAATATGGGTAACGGTATGGGCTGAAACCTGCGACTATTCCGACGGCGATACACGCCCATACATCAAAAACTGCGCCACAGAAGTACTGGAGGCGATAACCGCTAAAATATAAGAACATGAAACCACAACAAACCTTTGTTTGCCCCCTAACAATTACCCCCCCACGGAACCAAATAACGAAATGTGCGCGGGCTGCCTGTTTTTCAATCTTGACGGGGACGATGTAGGAACGTGTATTATTTCGGAAACCATCGTAGAGGCTCAACAGGAAGCGTGTAATAATCACAAACCCGAAAACAAATGATAGTATTAAGTTTATTCGATGGAATGAGTTGCGGACAAACCGCGCTTAGAGATATGGGCGTACCTATTACCCGATATTACGCAAGTGAAATAGATAAGTTTGCCATTAAAAATACAATGGCAAACTTTCCTGACACTATCCAACTGGGCGATGTGCGCAACATAGACGGCCGCGCATTGGGACACGTCGATTTGCTTATAGGAGGATCACCGTGCCAATCTTTCAGTTTTGCCGGAAAACGCGTCGGAATGAGTACCAAAGAGAAAGAAGAAATTTACACTCTTCAACGATACCTGCAGCTTAAAGAATCCGGGTTTGAGTTTGAGGGGCAAAGTTACCTGTTTTGGGAGTATATGCGAATCTTAAACGAATTGCGCGAAACCAATCCCGGCATCCTCTTTTTACTTGAAAACGTGGAAATGGGTAAAAAATGGGAAAATGTACTGACGGAGGCGATAGGCATTGCCGGAGTTCACATCAATAGTGCGTTAGTGTCGGCGCAAACCCGAAAGCGCATTTACTGGACTAATATACGGACACGGCAAACAGACCTTTTCGGCACTGTGGTTAGCGACATTCCGCAACCGAAAGATCTGGGCATTTTCCTTAATGACATTCTCGATAATGAGGTCGCTGAAAAATATTACCTCAAAGACGAAACGGTTAAAGCCCTACTGGAATATAACGACCGCAACGAAAAAGCCAGGAACGGTTTCCAGGCAAAATTCCGTGAGGGGGGGAAGTGCAGCACCCTAAAAATAGGAGGCAACGGAACTTGCAATTTAGTAAAAGTACGAAGATAGTAAAACCATATATCAACAACGGCGGCGGTCTAATATTCGTAGATACCGATAAAGTACCAACAATAACAGCGACATACGGAAACGGATTTGGTGGATTTGCAACGCGCCCCTATATACTGGAAATGGCAAAAAGAATTAACCCCGATAACAGCGCACGGGCTAACGACATGACTTTAATTATGGACTATGAAACCTGTACCACCAAAATTGATAATATTTGCGTTGCATCAAGAGGCAGAAAAACTGCTACAGATGGAAGTGTAGAACAGCGTTTGGAGGTTGCGCCGGAACCAGGCAAAACTAACTGCCTTACTACTGTCGCTAAGGATAATTTGATACTCCAACGTGCGAGAGGCAGGAAACCGATCACCCTACACACCGATAAAGCCCCGACTTTAACGCAAAATGCATGGGAACAAAATAACTTAATTGTCGAAAGTGCCTGTTTGATACCGAGACGAACCGAATACGGCAAGACCGATACACTAACCACTGTGCAAAAAGATAACCTGATATTGCAAGTTAATCCGAACCGTGAAAGTAACGGGCGCCAACCTTACCAACAAAACCGAGTATATGACCCGAAGGGTAAGGCCCCGGCACTCATGGACGGTAGCGGAGGCCGAACTATTAACGTATTACTCGACGGCGAACCACGCCGGATCCGTCGCCTGACCCCGACGGAGTGCGCCCGGTTACAGACCGTGCCAACATGGTATAAGTGGGTTGTATCGGAAACACAGCAATATCGAATGTTAGGCAATGGTTGGACTGTCAAGGTTATCAAACACATATTTTCATTCTTACCCGAAACTCTAAAAAATTGACTATATGATAAGCGAAGCACATAACATAGACTGCATGGAGTATATGCGCACAATCCCGGACGGATATTTTGATTTGGCAGTAGTGGATCCGCCCTATGGCGGTGCTAATTCCGGCGCTGGGGGGGGCGCAGGTTTGGCGGTCTGTTTGACCGCTACAAAACGTGTCAGACGTACAGGCAGCACATGGGCCACGAAATACGGAAAAAAATCATAGGCTGGGATGAAGCCCCCGGCCCCGAATATTTCAAAGAGTTATTCCGGGTTTCAAAGCATCAAATCATTTGGGGTGCTAACTACTTTGCAGGTTTACCCCCAACCCGATGCTTTATTGTATGGCGCAAGCTGTCAATATCGGAAAAATTCAGTATGGCAATGGCCGAATACGCATGGACATCTTTTGCGAGTAATGCCAAAGTTTTTGAGTACGTACCGCAAGGAACGCCGAAACATCCACGCATACACCCGACGCAAAAGCCTGTAAAACTCTATGAGTGGATTTTTAATATGTACGCCAAACCCGGCGACCGCATATTAGACACCCATTTAGGAAGCGGTAGCAGCCGCATAGCCGCCTATCGGTTAGGATTTGACTTTATAGGCTGTGAGATAGACAAAGAATATTTCGACAAGCAGGAGGCGCGATTTTACGCTGAATGTATGGAGAACCAACAACCAAGTTTATTTGACACATGAAAACAAATACAACCATATATGCAACGGTACACGCTAAATCATTGCAGCCGATATTTGACAGGCTCGACGATGAACCGCGCCCCTACGATATGCGCATAGTGAAAACAATACCCGGCAAATGGTTTATATCCCTTACCACCCAACCCGAAAATGCCGATTATTTCCGTGCCATTCTAAACAACGTCGAGGAGGGGCGATGCTAAATGAATGTAGGTTTACTCGATATAGACGGACACAATTACCCAAACTTTGCGCTAATGAAACTATCGGCCTATCATAAAGCAAAAGGCGATAAAGTAGAATGGGCGTTACCTTTGTTTGGGTGCTATAATCGCGTCTATGCCTCTAAAATTTTCACCTTTACCCCTGACGATACTACTACATGGAATTGCGAGGTAATCAAAGGCGGCACAGGCTATGATATAAAAAGCCACCTGCCTGTAGAGATAGAAAATTTCGGAGTGTTGGACTATTCCATATATCCCCAATATGCTTTTTCGATACAATTCTTTTCACGCGGTTGCATACGCCGATGCCCATTTTGCTTAGTGCGCGATAAAGAGGGCGAAATACACCCTGTGGATCCGGTTAATCTTAATCCTATCGGTAAACATATTGAGGTACTGGATAATAACTTTTTCGCTAACCCGGAGTGGAAAGAAGCCATCAAATATCTATTAGAGGCAAAGCAAAAGGTTAATTTGCATGGCGTTGACATACGCATTATGGATGAGGAACAAGCATACTGGCTTAATAAATTACCCCTATACAAAAATATTCATATCGCATGGGATTTGCCGACATTGGATTTAACCGATAAACTGCGTGAGTTTATACGATATATCAAACCGTATAAACTCATGTGCTATGTGCTTATAGGATTCAATTCAACAGTGGCAGAAGATATGTACCGTATCGAAAGACTAAGAGAATTAGGTATTAAGCCCTACATTATGCCATACCGTGATTTTGAGAACCGCCGTAAACCCACACAATACGAAAAGGATTTAGCGCAATATGTGAACAAGCCGATGATTTTCAAATCGTGTTCCTTTGCCGACTTTTCGCCACGCAAAGGGTTTAAGTGCCAACAATATTTAACGGAAGCCGGATTATGATAAAGTTAAAATATGACTTTGAATTAGACATTGCCACCGCTCACAGCCGCCTGTCTAAAAAGTGGAAAAACAAGGCGTGGAAATGGAGCGAGATTCTGAACCGATGCGCCGATACCAAGCGCACCGGGGAAAGTGTGCGCGAGTATATGAAAATGAGCCGCGAGGAACAAAGCGACATTAAGGACGTAGGCGGTTTTGTCGGCGGTTATCTATCCGGCGGCACTCGCAAAACGGCAAATGTGCTTTACCGCACTATCGTTACACTCGATATAGACTACGGTACGCCCGACGTATGGGATGATTTTACCCTGTCTTTCGGCTGTGCTGCGGCGATATATTCAACGCACAAGCACACAAAGGAAAAACCGCGTTTGCGCCTGTTGCTACCGGCCAACCGACAAATAACCCCTGCCGAGTATGAGCCGGTATGCCGTTATTGGACTGCCAAAATAGGTATTGAACTTTTCGACCATACCACCTATCAACTGCCGCGCCTGTTTTATTGGCCATCCACAAGCCGCGACGGAGATTATTTGTTTGACTACCAAGACGGGCCGGCCTTTGACGTTGACGCGGTGTTGGCGACCTACCGCAATCCGCAAGACGTGAGCGAGTGGCCGATGTCAAGCAGAGAGGGCGACGTACTGGCGCATGAAATCCGTAAAGCCGGGGATCCGTTGGAAAAGCCCGGACTTATAGGCGCGTTTTGCCGGGCATATACCATTGAGGAAGCCATCGACAAATTCCTTTCCGATGTGTATGTGAAAACCGCGCACGATGGGCGTTACACATACCGGGCCGGAAGCGTCGCCGGGGGTGTTGTGTGCTACGAAAACAAGTTTGCATATTCGCACCACGAAACCGACCCTGCGAGTATGCAGCTTTGCAACGCTTTCGATTTTGTGCGCATAGGGCTATTCGGCATTGACGATGAGGGAACCAAGATAGCCGATATTACCCGGCGGCCCTCATACCTCAAAATGCAGGACTTTGCCGCCGCTGACAAATTGGTACGCCTGTTGATAGCCAAAGAGAAATTAGCCGACGCGGACACCGACTTTGCCGACATAGCCCCGGATTCCGAAACCCCTGCCGAGGTTAGCACCGACTGGATGGCAGATTTGGAGTATGACCGTAAAGGAACTATCAAAAGCACAGCTAAAAACATTATCGCCATATTGGAGAATGATCCCGGCTTATCCGGGCATCTTTGGCATGACCTTTTTAGCAGTTATGATCTGGTAAAGGGTGGTTTGCCATGGGACAGGAAGTCCAATCAGTGGGAAGACCGTGACGATGCTAATTTGCGTGTGTATCTGGAAAATCATTATGGTCTCACAGGCAAAGAGAAAATCAAGGACGCAAAGGAAGCTGTGTTAACCAAACATAGTGTTCACCCAATTCGCGAATATCTTAATAGTCTGCAATGGGACGGTGTGCCGAGACTTGAACGCCTCATTATCGACTATATCGGAGCTGAAGACAACGAGCTAAACAGGGCAATGACCCGGAAGCATTTCACTGCCGCTGTTGCGCGCGTCATGAAGCCCGGTTGCCAATACGATTATTGCCTGATACTCGCCGGGCCGGAAGGTGTCGGTAAATCGACCTTATTTAGAACTATGGGTGGAGCATGGTTTAATGATAGCGTAAGTACTACAGAGGGTAAGGAAGGTATGGAACAACTGCGGCGTGGTTGGATTATAGAATTAGCTGAGTTATCGAGCATCAAGCGCCGCGACGTGGAACAGGTGAAGGCTTATCTAACACGATGTAATGATATTTATCGTGCCGCTTACGGGCGTACCGTGCAACCGCATCCGCGACAGTGCGTATTTTGCGGCTCAACTAACGAGGTGTATTTTCTCAAAGGCGACACAGGCAACCGTCGTTTTTGGGTTATCGCCGTTAACCCGGAATTGCGCAAACATAAGGACTTCGCTGCTGACCTCATAGCTGATCGTGACCAATTATGGGCTGAGGCCACTACGCTGTGGCGCAGCGGTGAAAAATTATATCTGGCACCAGATTTAGAAGCTAAGGCGCGGCAAAGACAAAGGGAGTGCAACGATGATATTGATGATCCGATGCGCGAAATGCTACGAGCCTATCTTGATATGAAATTACCGGTCGACTGGGATAGCTGGGATTTGAACCGACGCCGTGCATACATAAAGAACCCGGATCCGTTAGACGAAATCGGGATAGCCCGTCGTGATCGTGTATGCGCCGCAGAGTTCATTTGTGAACGCATGGGGCGCGAAATGAGTGACAAAGAATATAAATATTTATCACGTCGGGTATGCCGCCTGTTAGATGAAATGGGCTGGGAACGCCGTAAAGGGGTGCGCTATATGGAGCGTCTATATGGCCGCCAAAAAAGCTTTGCCCGGCCCCTAAATAGCGATAATGACGATGAGAGCGATATATAGTTTGGTAACTCAAAACTTAGCTACCATCCAGCTAAATTTCAGTTACCAAGTCAATGCGGGTAACTGAACATGGTAACTGACAACTAAAGCCTAATAGTTTAGTTACCGTTTTAGTTACCACTAAAAATATTAGGAATCAGTAGATTATAAAACATGGTAACTATGGTAACTAAAAATTTTACAATAGTATAAAAACAATGTTTATATGAAAAAATATAGTAAAAATAGAGTATTAACTAAGAGTAGTAATGTCTCGCGTGCGTACACCTGCGCGCGTGAGACAGTTGACAAGGCAAAAATCCTTTTATGGCTAAGAGGGATTGAGGCTGAATTGTCAGAACCTGCTTACCGCCTCGCCTACTCTAAAATCAATTCAAATAAGTACGGGGAAAATGTAAACTCCGACTTCGGGTATATCGAAGACGCTGCTTATGACATCCGGAGATTAATCCGTAAAATTGAAAACAACGAACTATGAACAGACAGAGCATCAAAAATATTACCGACCATGCCGAGGTATCGGAAAAGGCGATAGAGAAATATTTAGTGCGGCGTACTAAGGAAATCGGTTTGCCTTGCCTCAAATACTCAAACCCTAACATGGTAGGCTATCCCGACCGCATAATAGTGCTGCCGTCCGGCATGGTGGTATGGGTGGAACTGAAAAGCAAAGGAAAGAAACCCACAAAGGCACAACAAGTCCGCATAGCCTCATTGGAGGCACTGGGGCATATAGTAAGAGTGATTGACAACAAAACCGAAATAGATAAACTCATAAACTTGATCATGATATGATTTACCGACCTTATGACTACCAGAAAAGGGGGCAAAATTGGATTTTGGAGCATCCCCACTGTGCCCTTCTCATGGAAATGGGACTTGGGAAAACAATTGTTACCTTGACTGCGATACAGCAGATGATAGATGACTGTGAGATTAGCCGCACATTGGTTGTCGCCCCTAAGAAAGTGGCTGAAACCACATGGAGCACGGAGGCGCAAAAGTGGAATCATCTGGGGAGCCTCAAGGTGGTTAAAGTCATGGGATCCGAGAAAAAACGAAAAATGGCACTCGCCGAGAAAGCCGACGTTTATGCAATTGGCCGCGATAACTTTGTGTGGTTGGTTGGTATCTATGGCGGCGTGTTGCCTTTTGACGTTCTGGTTATCGACGAGCTAACAAGTTTCAAAAATTCCAAAAGCGAAAGATTCAAGGCTATGCGCGTCGCGAGAGCATCCGTTAAACGTGTTATCGGACTGACCGGCACCCCTGCGCCTAACGGACTTATCGACCTGTGGGGTCAAATGTATTGCATAGATGGGGGTAGCAGATTAGGCAAAAGTGTTACCCGGTATCGGGAAACGTACTTTGAATCGCACCGTTGGAACAACATAGTAGTACGTTGCGACGTGAAGAAAGGCTGTGAGGAAATCATACGGAATAAGATAGCCGACATTTGCCTGTCCATGCAAGCAAAGGATTATTTGCAGTTGCCGGACTTGCTAACGCATACTATCCCGGTAGAACTGGCCCCGGCGACTATGGCGGCTTATAATAAATTCGAGCGTGAAAAGGTGTTGGAGTTTACGCAGGAACATGAGGGCGAACCCTCTAACCTACTTGTAAATTCTGCCGCCGGACTTATGAATAAGTTAAGCCAATTTTCTAATGGCGCGATATATGATGACGATAGGAATGTGCATGAAATCCACAATGAAAAGATAGACAAATTAGCCGAAATCGTGGAGGGTGCAAACGGAAACAGTGTTTTGGTTTTCTACCAGTTCAAGCATGATATAGCCCGGATAAAAAAGAAACTCAAAGGCTATAACGTGGTAGTCTATGAGGGTGAGGCACAACTTATGGATTGGAACGCCGGAAAGATTGATGTGCTATTGGCGCATCCGGCATCTACTGCGTATGGATTGAATATGCAGCAAGGAGGCCACTACATAGTTTGGTTTGGTACTGGTTGGGATTTGGAGCTGTATCAACAGGCTAACGCCCGGTTGCATAGGCAGGGGCAGACACACCCTGTAACTGTCTATAAGTTAATCGGGGCGCACACGGTTGATGAACGCGCAAGCGCGGCACTGGAGAATAAGAAAGAGAAACAACAGTCTTTGTTAGATAGTCTTAATTACTTAATCCGTAAATATTCTAATGGCTAAGGATAAAGTTTACATAAAGTTGATACACGCACCACGATGGACGGAGTTACGCCGCCGGGTGCTTTCGGCGCAGCCTTTGTGTGAGAGGTGCAAGGCAGAGGGTATAATAACCGCTGCCACGGAGGTACACCACATAACCCCTGTGGAATACGGCATGACTTATGCAGAAAAACGTAGGTTGTGCTATGATCCTGCCAACCTAATGGCTCTATGCCATGACTGCCACGTTAAGACACATACCGAGATGGGGCGAAGCGGCAAGGCGGCGACGCAGCGACGCAATGCCGAGCAGGTGGCCGGGATTATTAAAAAATTCTTTGACGGCTAAGGCATCAAGACCGGGGGCAATTTTTTAAGAGACCCCCGGTCAAATCTAAACCTCGCCCCCACCTTTGTTTGTGCGTGAGCTATTTTTTCAATTTAAGCAAATATGTAAGTTTTAACAAAATATGGCGAAAAGAGTTAACGAATATAAAAAAGATATAGAAAAGGCACTGAAAGCCGCCGGGAAATACAGCAAGAGTTTGGGCGCACAAATTCTATCGCTGGCCGGTGCGCTCCGTACACTTGATTTGGCTAATGATGAAATTGACGAACTGGAAAGCACGACTATTTCGGCAGTGTCGCGATATGGTAATGAAACCTTGGTGCCGCACCCGGTTTTCAAAATCCAAAAAGACGCGCAGGACAGCGTAACCCGGCAAATGAAAGCATTGGGTCTAACAGCTGAAGAACTGACGGGAACGGACGAAGATGATCCCTTGATAAATCTAACCAAACAGGTTAAGAATGCCGGGCGCAAAAAGCCTGTGATAATCAAACCCGATAAGGATATAACCGAATGACCGAAGAAGATAAAGACAGACTGTACCGGGCTAAAAAGGATGTAACCGATGCATTGGCGCATATTGACATTGTCGCTTACCGATTGGGCGAAGTGGATCCGCGCCTGATAACCTATACCGAAGAGGTTGCGGCGAACCCCGACGCGCACAATCTCTTTGAGCAGTTGGCGGTATTGCGCTTTTTCCGTATGGCGAGTAAATATGGAATCAATGCCACGGAGGTAAAGCGATTTTTCACACTATATGAAAATCTCTATTTCCCAGGTAAAAGTGGTTTGCAAAAATATAAGCTGACTCCAGTACAAGCATTTCAGTTTACAAACATCTACGGCTTTTGGCACAATGGCCGGCGCGTTGTGCGTGAAGCGGTTTTGTATGTACCGCGTAAATTCAGCAAAACAACATCGAGCGCGTCACTTGCCGTAGATGATTTGCTATACGGAGACGCAAACGCGGAAAGCTACACCGGGGCAAACAGTAACGACCAGGCTAAAAAATGCTTCGACGTTATACGCGGGTGTGTGCGGAAACTCGACCCTAAAGAACGCCGTTACACTGTGAACGAGCAGACGATTAAAAGCCGACGCAAAGATCGCACCGCCTTTGCGCAGTGCCTCACAGCCAACGCACGAACAAAGGACGGTTTGAATGCCTCGACCGTGATTATGGACGAATTTAGCCAAGCGCGAGACAATAGCCTGTTAACGGTGCTAACTACCTCTATGGGTGTGCGAGAGAATCCGCTGACTGTGATTATTACCACCGCGTCGGACGTTTTCGACGGCCCTTTTTATGAAATGCTACAGGGATATAAATCCGTATTGCTGGGAGAATTTGAGGATGATAGTTTGTTTGCGCATATCTTTGAGCCGGACTTAGATGATCCGGAAGATGATGAAGCGACATGGTACAAGGTGCAACCGCACATGGGCGTTACTGTCAGCATAGAGTTTTACCGGCAGGAATATAAAAACGCTATCCGTAATGGCGCGGATGCTATGTTAGCTTTCCGCACCAAGTTGCTTAACGTCTATGCCGAGAACCAACGGCGCAGTTGGATAAGCAGCACACTGGCCAGGAGTATCGCCCGATCCATGACTATTGACGCGATCAAAGGACGCCCGGACGCGATGGTAGCGATTGACCTAAGCGAAAGCGACGATTTTAGCGCGGTTACTATGGGGCTGTATGATTCGGAGCGTAAAAATTTCCATTTCCACACAGCCTATTTTTTCCCGGAGGGCGCATTGCCTGGACACCCAAACGAAAGGCTATACCGGGTATGGGCTGAAAAAGGTTATTTGACACTCACGCAGGGCGATGTTATAGATTATCGTGCAATAGTGGATTATGTGCTATGGCTTAATAAATTCGTGCGGATTTTGGGTATCGGCTACGACCAATGGAAAAGCCAGGAGGTCATAAATATGTTGGCAGCATCCGGCGCGGATAACGTGCTGAAGGGGGTTAAGCAGACCTACGGCAATTTTACGGCTCCGGTTGAAAGTTTTGAACACGGGGTTAAAACCGGCCACGTTTTCATTAACGATAATCCGATTAACTATTATTGTTTCGGCAATGCCGTATTAGATACAGATAAACTGGAGAACTGCAAGCCAATCAAACGGAAAGATACGCAAAAGATAGATGGCGTGATTACCAAACTAATGTGTATGCGCCTGTTTATTGATTATGAGAGATAGTTAATGAATCTTAAAAATAAAAATTTCAAGTAAAATATAATCTGATATAGCAAAACAAAGGAAAAACGATAAAACAAAGTAATGATATAGGAATATAACTCGCTTATATATCAAATTTTACCTATCATTTTCAATGTCTATATTTGCATATTAAAACTGCGAGAATGATGGTTCTTTGGCAACATATTCTAAGCTATTTCCGTCGCGAGGATTCGAAAAGCCCCGGAAATAGCAAAGGCGCTTCCAACGCACCGCGTACCGGGGGTATGCCTTTGTGGATATGGGGTGTTGCAACGCCCATGCAGGTAGCAACCGTTTACCGTTGTGTAAAGTTGCTTAGTGAAAGCGTTGCAAATCTGCCGATGCAATTTATGAGGCTCAAAGACGGTATATTTATCGAGGATAGAAACAGCCGTTTTTGGTATTTGCTTAATGTGCAGCCCGATTATACTGTTAACGCTTTCGACTTTTGGCGGCGATTGGTGCAGGAGATCTTAACAGAGGGCAACGCCTATATAGTTCCGATATACAACCCGGTATCATTGGAGGTAGATAGATTGGTGCTTTGTGGGCGTGGCACTGTTTCCCATGACACAATAAACGACACATATACGGTAAATGACAACACTAACGCCTTGTTTGGGGAGTATGACGAAAGCGACATAATCCACATTAAGGGACTAACCGGGCAAAATTCCAAGGTAGGTGTTAGCGTACTGGAGTATGCCCGATTGACTACCGAAATTGCTACAACAGGCGATACCGAAACGCGCAACCGATTTGCCAACGGTGGCAATGTGCGTGGCATTGTGTCGAATGATACCAGTGTTAGGGGTTTTGGCGAATACCAAGACAAGCAGTTAGAAAAGACAGCCGAGAATATAGACAGCCGCTTTCAAAACGGAGAGCGCGTTGTTAGTCTGCCGGGGCAAGTGGATTTTAAGCAAATTTCGCTGACCTCGACCGACATGGAATTTTTAGGCACACGAAAATTTACCGTGCGTGAGATATGCCGTTTTTTTGGTGTGCATCCCTCATTTGTTTTTGACGATACAAGCAATAATTACAAGAGCGCGGAGCAGGCTAACGTCGCTTTTTTGAGCCACACATTAGCACCTCTTTTGCGCTGTATTGAGGTGGAATTTTTGCGTAAACTTATTGCTCCCACGCTTTGCGGAAAACGCAAATTTGAATTTAGCAAGCAAGGTTTATACGCCTGTGATTTGGAGGGGCGCACACGCTACCGCAATAGCCTGTTACAAATGGGTACTACTGTGAATGAAATTAGACACATGGATAATTTGCCCCCTGTTGAGGGAGGCGACACCGTGTTAGTATCGGCGAATCTGCGCAATATCAACGACCCCGGCGGCGCAGTTGCGAATCCGTCTAAATCCGATAAAGAACCAATCAATGACAATGACGATGAAAGCAAGGAATAAAAATACAGAGGTTAGGCGCACTTTACTAACCGGGGCTGCCGAGTTACAGGTAAGAGAAGTCGCCGAGGGCGAGGCACCGAGCCGCACTATTACCGGGTACGCTATCCTTTTTGAAAGACCGTCCGCACCTCTATGGAGTGACGATGACAGCGAGGCCAGAGAGGTAATTGCCGCCGAAGCCATTACGAAAGAAATTTTGGACGGTTGCGACATTAAATTTACGATGTTCCATGACCGCCAACTAATATTAGCGCGTAGTAAATCCGGCAATGGTACCTTATCTTATACCGTTGATGAAAAAGGTGTTAAGTTTGAATTTGACGCACCCAATACAGCAGACGGAGATAAGGCCTTAGAATTGGTACGCCGTGGCGACCTATCCGGGTGTAGTTTCGCTTTCAGTACCCGGTACTGGGACAGCGATTTTGTAGAACGTACCGCAAAGGTAGTTAACGGTTGCTCACAAATTACCTATCGTGTAAAAGCCATTACCGGGATATATGATTTCACACTCGCTGCGGATCCGGCATATCCCGATACATCGGTAGAAGCCCGAGAGTTTGCGACCGGGTTACGCGAGGATATGACCCCCAAACCACCCAAAGACAAAAACAAGATGCGTGAGCAGTTGCGCGAAATGCGCCGCGCCGCCAAGCAGACTATTTAATCCGTATATATAAAAACTTTTCGCATGAAGAAAGACAAAATCAATGTGCGCGAGTTGGTTAACAAGTATCAAGCCAACTGCGATCGTATCAGCGAAATAGCTGATACCTGCGAGAAAGAGCAGCGCGAGCGCAACGATGCCGAGGACAAAGAGTTTGAGGCGTTAATGCGCGAAAACCAGTTGCTCCAAATGAAGATGCAGGCTGCTACCGCCGAGCATCTGCGCGAGAACCCCAACGCACGCGAGGACGCGGTTAAGATTATCCGTGAGAACGCCGCCAAAGGGCAGAAAACGGAAATAATCTTTGTCCGCGACATTATGACCGTTTCCGACGTTAAGAGCGGCGCGGTTGTACCTCTCAACATTCAAGACATTCTGAAACCTTTGCAGGAGGGTTTCATACTTGACAAAGTAGGACTGCCCATGCCTACCGGCCTGGCTGGCGATTTCGTATGGCCTATGTACGAAATGGTAGAGGCACAGATAGCCGGAGAGGGTGTTGCGCTTTCGGACACAAAGATACCGTTCAGCAAAATGACAGCCAACCCGGAGCGCGTCGGTATTGCTATCCCTGTATCTAACCAATCGCTCAACCAGTCCGAGGGAGTACTGGAAACCATCGTGCGTGAGGTTATGCCACTGTCTATCCGCCTGTTGCTTAACAAAATCCTTTTCTCTACGGAAAGGGTTAACGGAGCAACCAATTTGGTTGGCCCATTTGTAGGCGCAGCAGACAACCCGGTTGCGCTTTCGGAGGTGCCGACATTCCGCGAACTTAACTCTGGCATGAAAGCTGCTATCCTTGAAACGGGTATCGACGGCGATCACCTTTGTTGGATCCTAACAAAGAGTATGGCTGCCATACTGGAGGGAACGCCCGTTAACAAAGACGGCGTATATGTCCCCATGCTTCAGAACGGCATACTTTGCGGTTTGCCTGTCTATACTACCAATGCTATCCGCAAGGCGGTTGTGACCTATAAGAAAAAGGGCGCATCCGCATGGGCCGACCATACTCTGGCCGACGGCGATACCGTGAAAGGTGCTGTAACGTCTGCTTCTGCGCTGCCTACCAATGCCGCCGCCGGCGATATTTACAAGATTGTCGATGTAACGGAGTATATCGGTTTGGGCGATTGGCGTTACCAGCCGATGGGTCTTTTTGGCTCTATTCGTTTTATCGTTGACCCCTACAGCCAAGCGCGTAAGGACTGCGTAGATTTTGTGCTTAATGCCGACTACGGAACCAAGACCCTGCGCCCGGAGGCTTTCAAACTGGGTAAGGCCGGCGCAAAGTCTAACTCTTAATTTTGTGTGTTGATTATGGCTGTAGTAAGTCTGGCACTTTTCAAAAAACACGTCCGCGCGGATGATTTTTCCGACGATGACGAGTATTTGGCGCATTTGATTTATGCCGCCGAGGTTTCCGTCATTACGGCGACCAAACGTACAGAGGCAGAGTTAACCGCCCTAAACAACGGTAAGTTTCCTGCCCCCCTGCAACAGGCGGTGATGATGTTGGCCGCGCATTGGTACAACCAACGCGAAAGTGTTAGCACCACCCAAATGCACCAAGTGCCAGACGCACTGCAGTCTTTGATCAAACCCTATCGCAGACTGGTGTAGCATGCAAGCCGGAAGGATGAAATACAGGTTGGAACTGCTAAGGCCTGTGACCAGACGCGACAAGTTCGGCGACGAGGCCACGGAGTACGTGCCGTCCAACATCGTCCATGCCGAACGCGTGAAGTTCAGCGGCAGCAGAAGCGAGGAGGTGGCAGAGATGTTCCCGGACTATCGGGTGCAGTTCCGCATACGGGATGCGCACAGAGTGGAGGAGAATTGGCGCGTGCGTCAGCTTGGAGGCTATCTCTACACGGTCACCAACATAGAGCCGAATCTGGATCGTGGCATGAAGACACTGATGTGCGAACGCGTAAATCTTTAGGATAATATGGGCATTACGTATGATGACACTAACCTCCGGAAGCTCTTTGAGGAGATGGCTCCCAAGAACAGGAAGAAAGCCCTTAAGGGTGCATTCCGCCGCACGGGCAACTATGTCAGGGGGATCGCGGTGAGGAACCTGCAGGGTACCGGCATAAACCACGCCACAAGGCTCCGCAAGGGCATACGCACGGTGGTATTCAAGCGTGATGCCGGATTCCGTGTCACGGCAGCGTCCCGCAAGGCCGACAAGCAGGGCAAGGGGGAGCGCGGCATGCACACAAACCGCTACGGCCTCAAGAAGCCGGTGCTCTCATGGGCAGAGACCGGTACGCAGTTACGTCTTGTCAAACGTCGCGGATACACCAGGGTCAAAGTGGCGGGAGGACGATTCTATACCGTCGGAGCTAATCGCGGGCGAATGCCGAAGTACGGATTCATGGAGCGTACCCGCACACAGGTTGACGGCAGTGTGATGCCCGTGCTGCGTAAGGAGATATGCCAGAGTATTCAAAAAATAGCAAGGAAATATGGCTGTAAATAAAACATCGCTGTCTGCCGGGGAGATCATCCGTGCCGTGTTGCTGGAGGATCCGGAAGTTTCCGCCCGCACACGCAATATCTACCCCATTGTACAGACCACGGAAGCCGCAGTGCTTCCATACATAGCATACCGCCGCGCGGAAATGGCCGTGAACCCCCAGAATAGCGGGCAGCCGGGAGCCGACCTGATCAAGATGGAGGTGACATGCTACACCGCCAAATATGCAGAGGGGGTCGAGTTGGCGGAGGCCGTGCGAGGTGCCCTTGATTATGTCCGGGCGGAACAGGGGGGCGCGATCATGCGTGGTTGTTACCTCGCGGAAAGTCAGGAAGATTATCAGAATGACGCATTCATACAACAATTGGTTTTTAACATTAAAATTTAAACAGAAATGGCAACAACTACAAAGACAGGTTATTGCAACGGCAGCGACATGCTGCTTTACATCGCCGGCAAGGCGGTGGGGCATTGCACCACGCACACCACCACCATCACCAGCGAGACAAAGGATCGCGCGGTAAAGCCCGCAGCTTCGAAGGGTATTTCAGCAGGACTGTGGAAAAACAAGGGCGTGACAGGTCTTAGCGTGTCACTCTCTGCCGAGGGTCTGGTTTTCTATCAGGAAACAGAGACAGGTTACAAGTCGTGCCTCTCCCTGATCGGGAAGGGACAGAGTGTCGAAGTGAAGTGCATGGAGCGCGAGAATGCCGACAAGCCCTACCTTACGGGCAAGTTCGTGATCGCATCGTTGGAGCGCACCGATGCCGCGCAGGACGATGCCACCTACAGCATCAGCCTTGAAAACGACGGCGAGGTGGATTTTGATGAGACTGCGATAACCGAGGTTCCTGAATCAGCCGGGGCATGAAACGCATACAGATAAACGTTAACGGCAAGGCATACCCCTGTAGCCCGACTATGGGGGCTATGCTCCGTTTCAAGAGTGAGACGGGTCGTGAGATAACGGAGATTGACGCGGGGAGTTTTTCCGATCTGTGCACCTATCTCTGGTGCTGCACGGTGTCGGCATCAAAGCGCGAGGGGGTGGAGTTCGGCATGTCCCTTATGGATTTTGCCGACAGCATCACACCGGAGGACATGACTGCATGGAACGAGGCCATATCCTCCGCGCAATCCGGCAACGGCGATGCATCCGTGGAGGCTGAAAAAAAAAGTCTGTAGGGATCCATGAGCTTCTGGGATTCGCTCTTGGTTGTGTCTGCCTCTCGTTCGACGACTTCTGTAAACTGGAATATGACGAGTTCGAGAGTGTCTGCAACGCGTGGCACGACATGGCCGAGGGCGCAAACCGGAGCGAATGGGAGCGGATGAGGCTGCTTGGTGCCATCACCATCTCTCCCCATGTCAGGAAGAGCATAAGTCCGGATAAACTATTACCGCTGCCATGGGATGCAGAGGTCTCAAAAAAGAGCCGTGAGCATCCGCAACTGACAGCGGAGGAAAGTGAGAAAAGATTCAATGCTTTGCTAGAGCGCATTGGAGAGAAAGCCGTTTAAAGGTATTCCGGCCTGTGCAGAGTGTAAAATGAACTGTCGCTTTCCCTGTATGTGATCTCCCGTTTTTTGGTGCGCTCTATGGTCTTGGGACTGTCTTCGGTCACGACGATCCTCTTGGCGTTACTAAAGTCAAAAATTTCCAAGGCTTTCTTGCGCTTTTGCTCCTGTTCCAACTCCTTGGCTTTGCGAGCTTCAGCTTCGGCTTCGGCTTCGGGATCACCGAACAAGTTTTTTAATGCCTCATCCCTTTCTTTTTCGAGTCGCTCAAACCCATCGTACATGCCTTTGATATAAAGGACACCTAATATTCCAAAAATTATGGCGAGTATATTGTGTATTACAAGTATCATGGCGTATTATCAGTGACGTAAACGATGTCTATGGTATTAGAGCTTTCATCGGCCAATACAATTTTCTTGGCTTTACTAAGGTCAAGGAATTCCACTGCTTTCTGGCATTCCTGTTCTTTGGCTTCACTGGCTGCAGCATCGGGAAATATTTTCTCACAATCGCTAAATGCGTTAGCACATAGTTTTTCGATGTACTCCTCAGTTGGATTCATAGAACGGTACAGAAGGACAATATAAGCGATAACAATGATGGAAAGTATGAGATATATGATTATACTGAGCGGGGACATGATAAACGTATTTAGTACGGCAAATATACTAAAATAACAAACAAAAAGCAAATAAAGATGGGAGGAAAATCGGCTGTGACGATAGATGTCATGATAAAAGAGGGCAAGGATGGCTTTAAAAGGCTGATCATGGATGCCGACGGCCTACGTAAAGCTGTGGGCGAATGCGATGAGAGTGGTTAGGATTAATCATCCTTGGTGATTTTGATCTTGATTTCGATCTCGGTTTCATCTTCGTCTTCAGTTGAAGATTTTCCATATGCGGAATACGCCATACCAAATAAAATAGGCGGAACTATTCCGATTATAAGGGAAATCAGCGTGGCGAACCAATGATCTAAAAAGAAATCTAAGAGCTTCATACGACTAAAATTGAATAGTTGTCTACAAATATAGTGAAATAACAAACAAGAAACAAATAAAGATGGCAGGAAATGGCACAGTGTCTATAAGTTTCGTCCTTAAGGATGAAACGAACGGCCTTAAAACTCTTACACTAGGCGTGACAGACTTACGTAAAGTGCTCTCATCTACTGTGGCCGAAGCAGAGAAATTAAATAAGCCATTTATAAGTTTCGCATCTTTGGCGACAGGAATTGATTCTGTAAGTAGGACATTGACCTCCTTGCAATCAGTATTGAAGGCAACAACAGATTGCTATGCGACACAAATAGAGGCAGAGACGCAGCTTGCTACGAATATGAGGAATACGATGGCTGCGTGTGATTCCGATATTAAAAGCATCAAGGATCTTTGTGCCGCCCAACAAGAATTGGGCGTAATTGGGGATGAGGTACAGCTGTCAGGTGCTCAAGAATTGGCAACATACTTATCAGAAAAGCAGAGCTTAGAGAAACTGATTCCTGTAATGAATGACATGCTGGCACAGCAGTATGGGTTGAATGCTTCTCAAGAAAATGCATCACAAATAGCTACAATGTTAGGTAAGGTGATGGATGGCCAAACTGGTGCGCTTAGTCGTTATGGTTACAGCTTTGATGAAATTCAGGAAAGTATATTGAAGTATGGTACCGAAGCACAACGTGTAGCAGTACTTTGTGAGGTTGTTGAGGGGTCTGTCGGCGGAATGAATGCTGAGTTGGCCAAGACTGATGTAGGGAAGCAAAAACAACTTGAGAATGCCCTTGGGGATATAAGGGAACAAATTGGAAGTATAGCGCAAGGTGCTATGCCATTTGTTACAATGGCATCCGACACAACAATAGCTTTGCTCGGTATAGTAAAGCTGTCAAAAGGAGTACTTGCATTCTCTGGCGTATTGTCAGGTTCCGTTAATAAGATTAATGCATTTTGGTCTGCATCCAATGTTATTACATCAAGCAGTAGAGGTATTGCAAAGACAATTGGAACTGCAAGGCTATTTATTTCTCAATTTTGTATAGCATTAACACAAGGGACGCATGGTCTGAGACTGTTTGCAATAGCTTGGAAAGGGATGCTAATATCCACGGGCATAGGTTTGGCAATAGCGGCAGTAACTTCTGTAATAGCGTATTTTGCATTAAAAGCGGATGAGGCCACGGATTCCACAAACAAGCTGCTTGACGCTCAAGAAGCAGCCAAGAGGGAAGCGGAGCAGTTGGCTCAGATGCAGGAGGCGGAAAACTCCACCCTCGAACGATACAGGGCTTCGTTGGAACTCAATATCAGCAGGCTTAAGACTTTCAACGGCACCAAGGAGCAGGAAGCGAAACTGGTATCTGAGATGAACAACGCCTATGGTGATACCATGGGATATTTTTCAAGTGTCTCTGATTGGTACAAGGCACTTGAGGCAAACAGCAAAGCCTATTGCCGTCAGATGGTAATAGAGGCACGCACTCGCATACTTGCCGATCGCATTGCAAAGAAGGAACAGGAAAGTCACGATATTGCCTATGATGAAAATGGCAAAAAGCGACTTTATAGTACCAAGAGGGAGATGGTCATGAAAAATGCCCTTCTGATGAATGAAGAATCTCGTAATAAGCATATGCGTGATGATGAGATTTATGATGGAAGGGATATTTTAAAAAAATCAGACCATGACAAGGCGCAAGATGCCATCAATAATAATGCTAAAACGGTAGCTGCCCTGAATAAGCAATTGGAGGATTCGCTGAAAGAAGCAGCATCAATCAAATATGAGGTTACTGGCTCTTCTGTGCGCCCGACAGAATTTAAGGAGCATAATAAACCCGATTCTAAAGTAAAATCAAAAGCTCCTGAATATGATCCGAACGCGCATAACCTTGACGGGTACGAGAAGAACATCCAGGCACTGAATCATGAGTTGAGGACTGCTTCGGAGGAGCGTGCCGCGGAGATCAACAAGGAGATCGCATTGTGGCAGGAGAGAGCCGACGTAATACGCAATGCAGGAACCGCTCCGGTATACAAGGAGGAGGCCGCCAATCTCAAGGAGATAGGTGAAAACATCAGGTATCTCAACGAGCAGCTCGAAACGGCATCCAAGGAGGACGCTACGGGAATAAACCAACGGTTGGAGGAATGGGAGAAAAAGGCTCAATCATATCGTGATGCGGGCAGAACCAAGAAGGAGGCCAATCAACCGGTGTTCAACGCCGATGCCACCTCCATCAAGGACATCACTGAAAACATAGCCTTCCTTAACAAGGAACTGGACAAGACCGAATCACGGGACGAGGCGGCGCGCCTGAACTCCGAGATAGACGCATGGAACCGCAAGGCCGACGCGATGCGCAATGCCGGCAGGGAGGCCAAGGTGACCTTTGAGACCTACCGTGAGGGATGGGGTGCCATAAAAGGTATCGGAGGTGGCATAGAGGGGATCACCGGTGCCTTGGAGGGGAACGGCAACGCCTGGCAGAAGATAACGGCCATCATAGACGGTTTCCTTCAGATCTATGACGGAATAAGGGGAGTTGTGGATATTATCAACATGATGACCGGAGCCACAGAGATGCAGTCCGCAGCGGAGGGCGTTCAGGCAGGTACGACCGTGGCAAAGACCGTGGCGACACAGGCCGACACACAGGCGCTTGAGACCAACACCCTTGCCGCGATGAAGAATACCGCAGCAAAACAGGGAGAATCAATTTCGGAAGTTGTCTCACAGGGTGCAAAGCTGCCTTTCCCGGCAAATATCGCAGCCATTGCCGCTGGTGTGGCGGCGGTTGTGAGCGCTCTGGCAGTGATCGGGAGCTTTGCTACCGGCGGTATCGTAGGTGGCAACTCCCCGTCTGGCGACAAGCTGTTGGCGCGGGTGAACAGCGGGGAGATGATATTGAACAAGACACAGCAGCTACGTCTGTACAACGCCCTTAACGGCAACGGGAATCTTGGTCGGGGCATAACAATGTCTCGCAATATAAGCCGCGCGGATGCCAAATTGGACTTGAACAGGTTGCGCGGCATGCTGCATCCGGCGGGACAGCCTGTGACCGTAAGGGGCACACTGAGAGCTTCCGGCAGAGATCTCGTGTGCGTGTTGGCCAACGAGACCAGACTATCCGGTAAATCCGGCAGACGAACCGATATAAGACTTTGATACCATGTATTATTACGGAAGTTTTTTGACCCGTCAGGGAGAAACAGTCACGGTGCACATAGTGACGGACAACAACCGCGCAAAGCAGGTGGAGATCGGCGATGACGGCAGCGGGATATTCTTTACCGACGATCCCGTTGAGATAAGGCACAGTGTCAACGACACGTTCGACCACCTGTTACGCAGCCAGGCCACCATAAGGTTGCTTACGCGCGATTTCGTAAAGGATTTCTTCTGCACCTCCTGCATGGATGCCGTGGTTAACATCTACAGGGGTGACAGGTGCATATTTGCCGGATTCATAGAGCCACAGGCTTATTCACAGGGCTATAACGAGGTATATGACGAACTGGAGCTGACCTGCATAGACGCATTGTCCGCACTCCAATACTCCAAGTACCGCAATGTGGGAAGCCTCGGTGTGCTTTATGAGGAGGTAAAGGCGAGCGCCGGGATGCGCACGTTCCACGGTATACTTGCCGACATGATTGCCGGTGTATGCAGCAATCTGGACATAACCGGCAAAAATACCGTCAAGTGTCATTATGACGGCAGCAAGAGCATGACCGCCGTGGTTGACCGCTATCTTATATTCAAGCAGATCGCAGTCTCTGAGCTGCTGTTCCTAAAGGAAGAGGAGGACAACGTGTGGACGAACGAGAAGGTGCTTACAGAGATGCTGCGGTACTTGAACCTGCACATGGTACAATCCGGTTTTCAATTCTACATATTCTCATGGGAGACCTTAAAGGGATCGGCTCCTATGGACTGGCAGGATCTGCTGTCTGAATCCATGCATACCACCCCGAAACAGGTGGTAGAGATTTCGGTGTCGAATGTGGCCGGCACCGATACAAACATAAGCATCGGGGAGGTATTCAACCAGATATTGGTCACTTGCAACACCGAGAGCATGGAGAAACTGATAGAAAGCCCGTTGGATGAAAGCGACCTCACGTCGCCATACACCAACAGGCAGAAATACATGACTGAATACTCCTCGGATGGCGAGGGGGAACAGGCATATGCCGCTTTCTACGATATGACCCATGGCCGTAAGACTTCGTATGGCGGTGCTACCATAACAGACTGGTACGTGCAGGTGAGGAACAATCCCAAATGGACTTTTCCGGAAGCCGGTTCCGGCGTGAGCTTGATAGACAAGTGGTGCCACGACAATGCTAACCAGCATATGTTGCCATATGTCATGACCGCCACTCCAGCAGCCGCTCTTTTGGCGTTGGGGAAGATTGACCGGAAGGATGACCTCAAAGACAATTCCCCGATCCCAAGGATAGACATGTCAAACTACCTCGTGATCAGCGTAAACGGAAATCGTAAGACTGACAGCCAGACTACTTATCCGAATGCGGACAGCCTTTTGGCAAACGCCCCGCTGGCAGTGTATAACGGCAATGTGGCGGGGGGTGTCTATTCTCCATCGGATGATGAGACCACAAACTACATAGTGCTCTCCGGTAAGTTGGTGATGAATCCGGTAATGGATTTCACACAGCCTTACAAGACGCTCCATGATGCTGCGAGTTGGGATGAACCGGATCCGCAGGTTTGGCACAAGACTGTTCCGAGCAGAAACAACGGTGACGGACGCTACTATACCCAACAGTATTTCAAGGCCGACACGCCCGCCGCTCCTGCCGTATGGAACGAGATTCCACGCAGCCTGATCCCCTTTACCGGCACGGGGCCGCAGGAATTCGAGTTCAAATACAGTGCGGCTGACGATCCTACGGATCGGATCTCAAAGGTTCCGGTATTGGCATGCATGCTCATAATCGGGGACAAGTGTCTTGTGGAGACCGGTATGGACGGTAAGGTTTCTGATTTCAAGTGGATGAAATACAAGAAACGGGAGCAATGCGCCAACGACGCTGAGTACTACAAGCAATGCTTTACCATAGGCATAGATCCGAAGATAGGGGATAAGCTGGTCGGCACGGAGTTCGACTTGCAGAACAACATAGACTATGCGATGGGGATAGATGCCGAAGGTATGGCCATACCGATAAAGAAAAGTGACAAGCTGAGCGGTGCCGTGCGTTTCATGATCCTTGGCCCGGTGAACCTCATGTGGAACGGCTATATAAAGCCGGGTACGGTGTTTTTCCAACAGGGCTTCCTGGAATATTCAGTGCCGTTGATGGCGGCGGTAAGCAGTATCTTTATAAAGTCCTTCGAGATGAAGATATACAGCGACAATGGTCTGGTAAACAATCTGGAGGAGGATGACATAGTCTACATGAGCGATACGCGCGAGGCATTCGTAAACCGCAAGGATGACATAAGTTTTGAGATATGCAGCGCACTCACATTGTCGGAAAGGCAACGGTTGGGAGCCGGCGATGCTGTAGGTCTGTCTACAGCCCTTGCTGTTGATACGGGCAATGGAGTGTTGACGATTTATGACTACAATAAGCAGCTGTACGCAAAACCGGAGCAGTCCTATGTGGACAGCTATTATAAGGAGTGTCACAAGCCGAGGGTGCTGATGGTTCATAGAATGGAGGATCGCGATGGCCTGGTGGATCTATTCAGTCATTATGTGCATCCGGCGTTGGGAAAGGAGTTCTATGTGCAAGGCATAAGCCGCAATCTTATAGAAGGGAGCGCGGAATTAACATTAAAGGAGGTCTGGAATGATTGATGTTAAGATTCTTAGGAAATCAAAGGCTAACCGTGGCGCATCCGTTAAGGGTGGCGTAATAACGAACGCCAACGCGTATAACGTGAACGGCGTGGTACAGGAGGCTATACATGCGGCGCGTGCGGATCTGGCCATTCATGCAGAACAGGCCGATCTGGCACAGGAGGCCATACATGCGTCAATGGCAGACAATGCCAAAGAGGCGGATCATGCAGCCATGTCGCATGATCTGGATCCGGACAGCCCTGTGCGGAAACAGTTCCTTAGCCGCCTGGAGGCGGACACGGCCCGTGGGCGGAAGATCTTCCTTGACGGGGTGGAGACTGGAGAATACGTGCGCGGGTTGTCGGGTGCGGAGGTTGATGCTGACGGCAACGCGGAGGTGGAGAGCGCCCGTGTCCGGAAGGACGCGGCCATAGGGCGCAACGCCACTGTGGGCAACGCCATGGCCGTGGGCAAGGCAATCACCGTCGGGAACTACGTGCCCGGTGCGGGAGGTGGCTCCTTATGGATAGACGACGCGGGGGAGGCTCACTTCGACACGGCGTACCTGACGGTCAACAAGCGGATGAACGTAAAGGAGATCGAAGTGCAGGAGCGGACGCACGTCGGTGGCTGCCAGGTCAGCTCCCCGGCGGCCATGACATGCTGCTCGGTGCAGGAACTGTCCGTGAACGGATCCGTCGCGGGTTGGCGCTGCTTCTTCCGTGCCAAGTCCGGCGACGGCGCACGGGTCTCCAACGACTTCCGGGTGGGTGACTTCGCGCGGTGCGAGACCTTCAACCTCGAACGCGACAGCTCCGGGAGGCTTGGCAACCGCTACTACTGGCGGCGCGTCATGGCCGCCGGCACCACCGGGCCGGACGAGGCGGGTGACGTGTTCGGCTACATAGACCTGTCCAACAACGACGGCGAGTTCGACCCCGCCGGGGCGGACTGCGCACCCGCCGGGGGTGACAGGATCGTGGTCATGGGCAGCGAGACCCCGTCACGCCAGAACGTCATAGTCATGGCATCATACGGGGAGGGATCGCCCTACATCTACCAGTACGCCGGGATAGACGGCTTCTCGCTTGGCACCGACAAGCTCAAGACACGCATCTCCCCGGAGGGCAACCGCTTCACGGGCACCTTCGTGCTCGAGGCTGAAGGAAAGGAGGAGGAACTGACCTCCTGGATCGGACGGCGCACCCCCTATTCCCTCAAGCCGGATTCCCCAGTGGTGGTGATGTCCGGGGGCGACACCCCGGTGTTCTCCCCGTCAAGGATCACCTGCCGGGTGTACCACGGAGCCGGCACGGACGGCGTGAGGGAGGCGGCGCTGACGGGCATCGGCACCAACACTTCCGAGAACCTGTCGCTTAAGTACGTGGTCAGGCGCTACGATGCGGCCACCGGGAACTACGTGGACGATGCCGAAAGGAACTATTCGCGTTACGTCGTTCCGACGGCGGACATGCGGAGCGTGACGTTCCGGCTCTACCTCGGCGGGGAGCTGGTTGACACGGTGGCCGTCGGCATCCAGGCGGATTCCACCGGGCTTGCCGCCGAATACCGCGCCACCCTCGAGGTGACGGAGAGGAAGATCGCGGCCAATGCGGAGGCCGCCACGGCGCTTGACAAGCGGGTGGGAAGCCTTGAGGTTACCGCCGATGCCGTGGTAAGCCAAGTGGGTAAGCTGAGCCGCAACCTTGCCACTGCCGGCAGGTGGAGCGTATACCCGTCGGATCCGTTCGTCATTGACGAGGCGGACAACCGGGTAAGGATCTACGTGTCCGAGGCTCCCGACGGGATGGCGGCGCTGCAGTGCCCCCTTCACATAGCCGACTTCGAGGCCGGGACTGACTACACGCTGACGTTCGACATGTCCCTGTCAAGCATCGTGTCAGGCCAGACGCTTCCGGCGGACTGTTCCCTGCGTGCTGCGCTGGCCAAGGTGGACAGCACCGGACGCATCGCCCCGATAGCCACGAGCAGCGCCGTGACACCGTCGGAGCTTTCGTCGGGGGCGAGGTACGGGCTGCACTTCCAGACGTTCGACCCCATGCCGCTCCCGTCCGCCCCGCTGTACCTGCTTGTATACATGGACTGGGCTGCAAGCCTCCGGTGGCCCAACAGGCTGGAGATCTCGTCGCTGAAGCTCGAGGAGGGAGCCGTCCCGACGCCGTACTGCCCTCCGGGCGGGGATCTGGAGAGCCGGATAGAGCAGACCGCGGATCAGGTGGCGATGAGCGTCCGCGTGGACGGGGTGGAGCGTGCCGGCGTGAGGCTGGATGCCGACGAGGGGATCACCCTCGACGCGGAGAAGGTGAGGATCCTGAGCGGCGGCGTGCTGACGGCGTTGTTCTCCGGCGGCATGCTCAACGCCGCCCTCGTGTCCGTGGGCAAGCTGATGACGGTCATAGGCGGCAAGCGCCGCATAAGCCTGAGCGAGTTCGACGACGCGTACCTGCGGTTCTACCATGACGACGGGGTCACCGTGGCTGCCAAGGTGGGGCTTGAGAGCGTGTGGACTAAGGGATCGGGGATTTCCACCGCCGCCGTGGAGGATCTGCGTCCGTTCGGCACCGAGCGCCAGGCGATCGTGCAGGTGTTCGACAAGACCGGGAAGCTCACATGGCTGCTGGCTTGCGACACCGGTCCCTACACCCCCGACAACCAGCCCTACCGGTGGCGTTCCTACAGTCTCGTGCCGGAGAGCGCCTCCAATACCGACAGGCTGCGGCACTCCACCGACACCGTCAAGGCCACGGAGTACTGGCAGTTCCTGGTGGACGCGTCGCTCGTTCAGCCGGACGACAAGTACCTGCAGTATTCCGGCAGGCTGTTCACCCGCAAGCTGGCCGACGGGGCTTTCGACAACGCGGCGGCGTATTACGCGTCGGGCACACTCTTCCATCCCTCCGTTACCCAGAAGCCGCAGCTCGTGGGCTACACGGGACCCGACGAGTACGTGCGCTACTACTACGAGGTGAAGGCCGGGAGCATGGGTGCGCGAAAGCAAGTCCTGATAAGCTGACACAATACGAACATCAAACAAGATCGATATCATGCCATACTACAAATCAAGGAACCCGATCCGGCTCAAGCTGTACGACCGCTTCGGGAACGACATTGGGATCCCTCCCTACGACTGGAAGGCTTCGGTGTGCGCCGGCAGCAAGTTCGACGTGATGTACGAGGCCGCGTGCACCGGCGGCAGGTACACGAATGCATTTGCCGACCTGCAGGACGGCCATGTCTGGCTCTACAGCCCGGACTGCCTGTTGTCGCCCGGCAGGATCCTCATAGACTTCATGGCCTACGTGCCCGACGACACGATGCCCGGCGGCATACGCGAGGTGGCCGCGCTGATAGACACCCTCGTGCCGCTTACGGACAGGGCGCAGGCTCCGTTGCCTCCGTCGGAGCCTGTCCGGATCCCTGCGGGTGTGGTTCAGGGTGTTACGCAGCTCGTGGCGGACGTGGAGCACGGCAAGGGGCGGCTGGCCGAGGCGCTGACGCGTCAGGGAGCGCCGACACAGGCGTGCGAGCCGTTGGCCGACATGGCTGACAAGGTGCTGGGTCTGCGCCTGGCCGTGGACGGTGAGCCGGGCGCGGTGCCGCAGTCGTGGAACATGCCGGGCTACACCGACCTGCTGAACCTGCTGCGCAACAGCCTCCGCGCCGACCTCCCTTACTGCTACGGGATCCGTCACGGGCTTGACAGGGTGCTGCTGGCCGGTGCCGATGCCTACCTCTGCTCCGACGGGTATTTCTCCCGCGAGGGCGGGGAGCACCTGTTCACCGACACGGGCGACCGGTGGATCATATACTACTTCTCCGGGGCGGACTACGTGGTTACCGCCCCTACCCCCTGCATAGAGGTGGTGGCGCTCAACGGCCGCCCGCAGTTCTCGCTGTCGCAGGTCAACGTCGGATCCATCCGCAGCTACACCACCGAGAGGTACGAGCTTGCCAAGGGGCAGACCATCATCCCGCTTGCCCCGGCGACCGTGGCTCTGCGCGGCGTGACCGGATCGCGTGCAAGGTTGGCATCGCAGGAGTCCAGCGTTCAGTGCCTGTCAGTCCCCGACCTTGAATTCTGGTACGAGGACTATCTGGCATATCTGCCGAAGTTCCTGTACACGCTGTATCTTCCTTCCCTCAAGGAGATCGTCGGAGGTATCATCGCCCACGGCAGCAACATAACGAATGTGCTGCTGCCGTCGCTGAGGAGATGTGCCGGAGGGGTGGCAAGGAGTTGCAGAAGCATTCAGGCGCTGTCCTTACCGGCGCTTGAAGAGGTCAATGGAGGCACGACTGTGTCGGATTGCCCGAACCTCACGGAACTTGACCTTCCGGCATTGAGACTACTCTCTGGCGGTACATTGATGAGTGTATGCAATTCTGTCACGGAACTTACATTCCCTTGCCTCGAAATAATTGACACAAAGAATAGTACTGTAAGGAGTGTTGTGGCTTCTAATTGTGCAAATCTTTCTTTGATAGATTTGCCTTGTCTAAAAATCGCAAATACAGATAGGGCAAGGACAGTATTTGTCGAAGGTGTTTCCGCACAGCACATTGTTGTGAACATTCCACGAGGTGAGGAAATCGCGGCATCAATTACCGGATCAAAAACGGATATATGTGAATTTCGTTTCGGGATGGCAATATCCAATGCATGGCTGCAAGTCAGACAGGGCGCGTTACTACGTGTCGGAATAGGAGCCGGTGCAGTAACGTCAATGGATACATCTCTGGGGGGCACACTTTGGGATCCGGATTCACTCAGGGAGTTCATCGCCAACCTGGGCGACAATACCGGGGGCGATACCAAGCAGCTCAAGATCGGGGCGGCCAACATCGCGGCGCTGACCGTGGAGGACATAGCCGTCGCCACATCCAAGAACTATACAATCAGCTAAAAGAAAGGAGACCGAATATATGGAATGCAAGACAACGACCGTAGACCTGCGCGTGCTCGAGGCCACGCCGGGGCACAGGCTGTACCGCAAGGACGAGCCTCTGGAGACGGCCTACTTCACAGGGCGCGTGTACCTCGGAACCGGGGACAGCGCCGACAACTACGCGGAGATCACCGAGGAGAAAGCCGCAGCCATGGAGGCCGCAAGGGCTGAAAAGGAAGCGGTGGGAACCGACGAACCGGAACAGGGGGAGGAATGAGCCATGGCACAGGAGAACGACAACAAGACCGGATGCGCGTGCGGATGCTGTCCTCCGACGGCCGCCGCGTACCTGATCCCGCAGAGGATCGAGGCGCACGCCGTGCTCCCCATGTACAAGGGTGACAAGGGGGATGCGTTCAAGTACGAGGACTTCACCGAGGAACAGCTCGAGGCGTTGCGCGGGGAAAAGGGGGAGAAGGGAGACCGCGACACCCCCCTTCCGTTCGATTCGTTCATCCGCATGATGAGCGAGTACGGGTGCGGCAAGGAGGGCGCGATCCTGTTCCACCGGGGAGAGAACCGCTTCCTTCGAGACGGCGAGCCGGTGCCGCCGGTGGAGGACACCTACAACGTGTTCACCCCCGACGGGGAGATCCGCGCCGCCACCGGGAAACTGTTCGAGTGCGGCAACGCCCTGTACCGCTTCACCGGGCGCGAGATGGTAAACGTCGCCATCGAACGCGATCCCAATACAAGGCTGGTGCGCCGCACCCCGTCGCTTGGCGCCCATCCGGGTCTGGCCTACCTTGACCGGGGTTTCATAAGGGTTCCCATGCCGGGAGGAAGCGGTCACGTATCGCTCAAGGGATTGTACTTTCAGGACGAACTGAAAGTGTTGCATCCCTTGTCGGAGCTTGTGGATACGAAGATCAACGAAAAGTGGATTGTGGCGACCCTTGACGGCGACGATCTGACACTGGAATGGGCACCCGCCGTTATGCAGGATTTCAACTACGGCGGACTGTATTTCCGCATTAGGATCCCTAATGCCCTTGATGCCGGATCCGGAGACAAGACCAATGCCACCTCCTGCATAGGAGTGCGCTACGATGCGTTGGGAAACAAGGTCTTCTACAGGGTTAACCGTTCCCTGACGATGCCCAAGCCCCTGCTACCTGACACTGTATGGGTTTGCGACACGCACCGCATCCTGCGTTTCGACAGGGGGAAGAAAAGGTACGGGTTCAGGCTGCGGTACGAGAAGCCTTACGGCATGGACTTGCAGGTGCAGCTGTGGAAGAGGGTGACACGCTGTACACCGGGCAGCACGCTCCCCAAGAGCCGCAAGGCATGGAAGTGGAAGGATCTGACGCGGGAGGGGCTTACGAGCGATTCAAACACGTGCCTCGTGAGGGTGCGCCGGAGGATGGGAACGGTATGTTCCGACTGGCTCTACCTGCATGTCAGGTATGCATGGCATCTGGATGCCTTCCAGATCTCCAAGAGCCGCATGCAGAGGAGATGATACAGCGAACCCGCAACCACGAGGTCTCTCAAGAGAGGCCAACATGCGGATGCGGGTCTGCAATGCAAAGATAGCAAAAACTTTACAAAACGCAAAAAATAATGAGCGATAATCCAGCGGGAATAAGCACCCGCGACCTTAAGAGGCGCATACGGGCCATGGAGGAGGCGGTCAAGGATCCGGAGACCCGCGAGACGATACCGTCCGCGGAGCTTCGACGGGAGATCGCCGCAAAGCAGGGCAGACTTGCGGTAACCGGGGACTTTGGACTCTCCGAGGCGGACGAGCTGTCCCTTACCCTCAGAGCCAAGCGCGAGGTGTTCGATGACCTCTGGCGCACGGCATGCGGCAAGTACGGCGACATAGACTACGACCATTACGACGAGGACGGCAGACATACGCCGTACTACCTCAACACCCTCTGGCTGACGTATGAGGAGGCGATGGCGACATACTCCAAGTGGAGCAACTCCAACACACTGCGCGAAAAGTACTGGGGAGCCAAGATCAGAACCAACATCCCGCAGCCGCTGAGGGACGGGGTGAACGCCGAGAGCGCGTTTTACCTCTCCACCATCGAGGTCGTGAACTTAAGCAGCACCACCAATTGGGTGAGGGTAAGCGGCATCTATATGTTCCGCTGCTGTCTAAAGCTCAGGATCATCATGACCCCGCTTGAATCCGTCGGTTGGAACAGCAGGGATCTCGAGCAGTGCAACAATCTGGAGGAGGTCAAGATCAAGGTCACACAGAACAAGGACATCCACCTTGAGGGCTGCCCGAAGCTCTCGCTTGAGAGTTTCGACTATCTGGTGGAGAAGTGCGAGACAAAAAAGGGCTTCACGGTGCTGGTGCACAAGGGTGTATACTCCAAGCTGACCGACCCGGACAACGCCGAGTGGTTCGCCCTGCTCGAGGCCGCAGCGGCAAAGAACATCTCATTCGCAACGACGTAAATTCACCGACAATGATACAACAGAATATAATCAGCTCATTCACTGAGATATATGTGGGGGGGTAATTTCATCACCGAGAGCCGTCCCACGAACTTCCACACGTTCACCACCCGCAAGGTGCTCGTCGGCGACGATACCCCGGAGAACTACAGGGAGGTGACCGCCGCACAGCGCAAGACCATCGAAGCCAACGATGCCGCTTTTGAGCAACCATCCGAGGAGTTGATCCAGCAGTGGATGGCTACAGGTAGGAATTCCGACCTTCTGGAACACACCGCCTACAATCATCTGACGGGTTTTTTCGAGAAAGGGACGCTCAAGGACATCACCGCCGGCGAAGCCCGCCGAATCCTCCTGTATGGCTGCTATCGAAACAATCGCTATAACCCAGCCACAAGGATAAACTTCGCATTGGATAAGCAATACTTCTTTGCAGACGGTGCCCCGGCGGATGCATTCTACCGCGACGGTATTATTCATGAGGCTTGTGTTCCGGGTGGTCTTCAAATTCAGGCAGAACCGACCAGATGGTTCACGTCTTGTCCCAAACTGAGGAGGATATACGGCTCCATAAACATTTCATGGGGCGACGGAAAGATGTGGAACAATATTTTTCGCGACCTGCCAATGCTTGAAGACATTTGGCTGTTCAATCTCGCTGTCAGCCTTAATTTTTCGGATAGCCCCATGCTAAGCCACACCTCTTTGGCATACATAATTGCTGAAAAGACCAAAAATGTGGCGATCACCATCCTCGTGCATCCGGACGTGTTCGCCAAGCTCAACGACGAGACCAACACGGAGTGGCACCAGTTGCTGCTGGATGCCGCCGACAAACAGATAACATTCGCAACCACATAAAAACAATACGCTATGAAACAGAAGAGACTTGACAACAACCTCGTGGCCCTGGAGGCCGATGAAGGGCGCTTCCTGCACATGATCGGGACGGACGCTACCACGCCATTGAGGAAGACCACGGTAAAGGCCGATGCCCTGCCGCAATGGGAGGAACTGCCACTCGACGCGATCCCTCCGTACACCGAGGCCGAATACGAGGCGAGGGTGGAGGCGCTGATCCGGGAGCGCTACAGCGTCTCGCAGGAGTTCGCCCTTATCAACAACGCCATGGCCGGGGCGACCGAGCGCCACCGCAGCGAGTACGACGCATACCAGGAGTACCGCGAACAGTGCAAGCGATCGGCGAGGGAACAGCTCGAACGCGAGAAGAACGGGATTTCGGACGAGTAGGATATGGGAATTGAGCAGATACTTACGATAATAGGCACCATTGGAGGTGTGGAAGGTATAGTACATTTCTCCAAATGGTGGCTATCGCGAAAGGCGACTGCGAGACAGGATGCCGCTACAGCCGAGGCCGCGGAAAATGAGAACTACCGGAGGCAGATAGAATGGTACGAAAAACGCCTTGCGGAACGTGATGCAAAGATAGACAAGATCTATATTGAATTGAGGGAGGAACAAGCCGCACGCTTGGATGAGCTGCGTGCCCGCCATGAAGTGGAGCTTAAGCTTGCCGAGGCAGAGGCAAAGAAGTGTCTGAAACGTGGTTGCGGAGACCGGGTTCCGCCGAGTGAATATTGATAAGAAATAGTGATTATGGCAAATATTGAAAAATTCATTCCGTTTATAATTGAATTTGAATCGGGTGTAAAGTCTGTTGGAATGACAGGCGAACAACTTTTTGAGAAGGCTCGAAATACAGGATATAACAATGACCCCGACGATTTAGGGGGTGCAACAATGGCAGGTGTTACTATCGCCACCTACGAGGCTTATTGCCATAAAAAAAGCTATCCACGCCCGACCGTAGAACGTTTGCGCAATATCTCATACGGGCAGTGGCTAGACATTCTCAAAACGATGTTTTGGGATAAATGGCAAGCCGACCGAATCAATAACCAATCCGTTGCTGAAATATTGGTTGATTGGGTTTGGGTAAGTGGCAAATATGGCATTACTATACCCCAACAGGTGTTAGGAGTTACGCCCGACGGCGTGGTAGGCTCTAAAACCCTTTCCGCGCTAAATACGCAGGATCCGAAAAAATTCTTTGCCCGGATTATGGCAGAACGCAAAGAGTTTATAGAATGCATTTGCGTTAGCCGACCAAAAAATAACAAATTCAAAAAAGGATGGCTGCGCCGTCTTAACGCTATAACCTACAAGCCATGAAACTCTATCTCTGCCTCATAACGACATTTGTCGTCGCTATAAGCCTTTTTTCCTGCAAAGCGAAAAAAGCGATAGTAACCGAAAGTATCAAAGCGGTTGAGTATGCCGATACCACAAAGATAAGCAAGAATCTAACCAAGCAGACTCACGAAATCACCGACACCACCAAAACCGCAGCAGGGTATGAAAACCGGGGCGAGGTGGAATTTATTGAGGGCGGCGGCAAAGTTACAATAGACAGCGTAGGCAATATGGTACTGGAGGGTGTTAAAGCAATCCGGGGTCACGGCAAAGGCGCGATGATCCAAGCCACAGGAATTGCCGAGAAAAAAGATAGTATCGCCGGACACCGTGAGCAGTACAACGGAATCTCAGGTGGACGCACCGAAGCGACCGAGCAGACCGATACGAAGCCGGAACAACCTAAATGGTATGAAACAATGTTTATGCGCATCGGCCTGGGTGTTTGCATTGCCGCGCTCGTGTGGTTGTTTTTTCTTTACCTCAAACGAAAATTCTAATAATCCGTAGTAGCTTTTAAGAATGCGTCCGGCCGTGAGGTTAGGCGCGTTTCGCTTTTGCTTTGTCGAAAAGTGCTTTGTATGTGCTTTGTGGTATTAAATAAATCTCGCTAAGTTATTTATTACAAACAACTTAGCGAGATAGTTAGGAGCCGCGAGTGGGGCTCGAACCCACGACCTTTTCGTTACGAATGAAATGCTCTACCAACTGAGCTATTGCGGCTTGTGGGGCTGCTTGGTTGTAGGAAGCAGACCTCTTATTTGCGGTGCAAAGTTAGTTATTTATTTTGAAATATCAGCAATAATCGGATGACTTTTTGTCAGGCGAAATTCAGTTTACGTTCAGTTTGCATCAGTTTACATTCTGCTTGGAGAATGTGAAGTTGACGGCGGCCTTGTCAAGGTCAAGTTTTACCATGACGGGATTGCCGATATAGGGGTTTATGGCGCTAAGATAGCTTGTACCGGTGCCATAATAGTCGTTAGTATTGGTCTCCATGATCACGGATACGGGGGTCAAAGTGAAGGTGTAATCATCGGGCGTGAGTGTGCCGGCATTATGTTTTTCCAACATCTTTAGCAGGTAGGGACGTAGACCGGCGAAGCGGTAACGCTTGTTTTCCGAGTCGTATGTGGCATAGAAGGATGTCTCGTCGTCTGTAAGCTCGGAGAGACGGAAGAATTTTTCCTTGTCTTTTGTAAGAACCATCAATATGTTGGTAGGAGGGTTGATGTCGTACTCGTTTTCAATTGCCACAGCCGGGAGATCAAGGCTGAGGTTGTTGATCACCGAGAGGTTTCCGGCATTTTCCTTGTATTTGCTTATGACTTCTTCTATAGGGAATTTGATTTCCATGTCGTAGCCGACGGGTGCCACGAGTATGTTCTCTCCGGCGTCAAGACGTCCTTTCAGCTTTTGGTCGGGAGTGTATTTTATCATGTTGTTCAATATCACTTCCGGGGTAACTGCGAAGTATGCGCCCTCATGACGGTGGGTTATCTGTTTTCCCTCTTCGTCTGTGCCGAAGGTATGGTAATACATGGTCATAATGGTTGTTGAGATGCCTACAACGCGTCCGCTTCCGTATGAGGTGCGCACGTATATGCCAGGAAAATTCTGTGCGAAAAGGGATGGCATCTGGAATACCTCCGGTTTTGTGAGGTACAGCCGGAACAGTTGACGTGCAAGTTTACCGTTGTCGTCTATTTTTACGTCAATGGGGCGGTATGACAGTTTTTTGATAGAGTCCGATTCTCCCAATGCGTTGCACACATACACTTTCTTGGCGAGTAGTTTCAGTCCTTCGGTATTTACGGGGGTGTTGCTGTTTATGGGGGTGGAAAGTTTGCTTCCGAGCTGGTATAATTCCAGACCCATGGGAGCGATGGTATCCCCGACGGTTGATCCCACAGGAACGTAGAAACGTATTTTGAGCGAGTCAACAAGGTTGTCCACCTGATCGAGTGTTATGCCGTGGGTATCTATCTTGGAGGCAGGAAGGAATTCGGTGACGAAATCGGAAGAAAATGTGCCGTAGCCGTCTGCCGTAATCGTACCCAATACCTGGGTCGTATTTCGGGTCTGTACAGATGGATTGTCTACGGTCTTCCCTGTAATGGTAAAATCATCGAATACCATTATCTGAGAGGAGTTCTCTACCAGTGATGAACCCACGTTGGGAGTATCTTCGCATGATGTGAAGATTGAGGCTGCGAGAGTTATTGCGGCTATAGCTGCCGCTGATGCGCTTGCTTTAAGCATGCTTTTGCAGTTTTATGTGTGGTGTGGATGGTTTCAGAGACTTTCGTAAAAGTCCACGACTGCTTGGGCGTCAGGCGTTTCTCCTTGATATGGGAGGAATTGTTTGCCAAGGCTGTTTGCGAAGTCTATAAGCTCCTGCGGTATGTTTTCGGATGCCTGTATTATTCCGTCGGAATGTGCTATGGCAAGTTTGTTGAGTGTCACACAGTCCACGGGAGCTTCTCCAAGTATGGATATGTCTTCTTTTGAGATGTTGTCGGCAATTAGTTTTTCCACGAAGCGCGGATCAAGGGTGCCTTCAAACTGGTCGTCAAAAATGGAGTATACGATTTTCGCGTTGCCGATGGTCGGATCGTCTGCGTATTGTTTTTTAAGATAGAGCGGTGCGAGGGCGGTTACCCATCCGGAACAGTGTATCGTTTCCGGCTCCCATCTCAACTTGCGTACGGTTTCCATTACGCCGCGTACAAAGAATATGAGCCTTTCATCGTTTTCTTCTGGTGTCTCGCGTATTTCAAGGTCGCTGACTGCGTGGTGCTGGAAATAGTCGTCGTTGTCGATGAAGTATACCTGCATGCGCGATGATTGCAGAGTCGCTACCTTTATGATCAGCGGGTGATCGGTGTCGTCAATGGTGAGATTTATGCCGCTGAGGCGTATGACCTCGTGGAGCTGATTGCGTCGCTCGTTGATGCAACCGTATTTAGGCATGAAAGTGCGCACTTCAAATCCTTTTTCCTGGACTTTCCCTGGAAGGATCTGACACATTTGTCCTAAAGCGGATGCTTTGAGGTAGGGGGTTATTTCTTGCGAAATGTAAAGGATTCTTCTGTTGTTACTCATCGGCTTATAAGCATAATCTGCATTCCGCAACATATGTGGCTCCTGGAGCTACGGCATTTGGCGGAGATGCTATGGATTGACGTGCAAAGTTACAAAAAATATTGCAAATTTATGCATTACGAGACAGGTAAATCGGGATCGCGTTTTCTTATTGATGTTAATTAATGCTTTCTGGTGTGAAATGTATCCTTTGGGAAATGGGGAGGATGGCAGGAGGGGTTGTGGATCGCAGGAAAATGTCTAACTTTGCAGGAAATTCGTGTTAACATTGCATAGAGATATAGATTGTCATGTTCAATATATTCAAGAAGTCCTCCCCTGTACAGTCCCATTTGTTTTTCAAGACAGACATACATTGTCATCTGATTCCTGGCATAGACGATGGTGCCGCTGTAGCGTCTGAAGGTGCCGACCTTGTGGAACAGGAGAGGGAATGGGGGATTGAACGGATAATATGCACTCCCCACATAACAGAAGACACTTTCGAGAATACGCCGGAGATAATTTCGGATGCATTTGCAAAACTTAAGGCAGAGTTGGATGCCCGTGGCACCGATATTTCCCTGGAGTATTCCGCGGAGCATCGTCTTTGTCCGTTTTTCTTCTCGGAGCTTGAGAAGGGGCATATCAGGCCTTTTCCGAACAATTATCTTCTTGTGGAGAATTCTTTCCTGCAGGAGACATGGAATATGGATCAGGTGATATATGATCTTGCCATTAAGGGATATAAGCCGGTGCTTGCGCATCCGGAACGTTACCAATATTATATCCAGAACCGTGACAGGTATATGCAGCTTCATAGATCCGGATTGCTTTTTCAGGTAAATCTCTTGAGTCTTGCCGGATATTACGGAAAAGCGCAAAGGCAGGTCGCCGAATGGTTGATAGATAAAGAAATGGTGGACTTCATAGGTTCGGACATGCATAATAAGCGTCATGCAGAGGCGATAGGGCATTATATGCAGTCCAAGGATTACAGGAAGCATGCGGCTGCGCTGGAGGGACGTATCCTCAATAACAGGGCGTTCTTATGAACCCGGAAATCTTTACGCGCATATTATACTTTAGTGTACCAAGAATTCCATACAATTCCGGTTTGCTCTATTCGGAACTCTCTCCGTTATTATCATCTTTCAGAGCGAAAGATTTTTCTATTTGATCTGCCAACTTTCCAGCCAAAGACTTTGGTATATATGGTTCTTTGTTCTTTGAGATTGTTGATTTAGAAGATTTGTTTGGTGGGCATACTCGCCAAAGCCAATGCCGTAGGCATCTATCAGATAAAAAAGAAGCGCACCATCCAAAGACAAAATGGTGCGCTTCGCACATATACACAAATTATATCAGCATTTATACAGCAAATAATATTTCAATATTTTTCAGGTCAGTGTCCGGATATACAAAAGGTACAATAAAATGTTTTGTCCTGATTTAGTGCGGCGCAATCTGGAATTTAGTTTTGGTTGAGTTTTCAAATGAAGGTGGTATAGGAACTGGCGGCGAGATTTTATAATTGTTAACATCTGGAGCTTAACAAAAACCGAAGTTTCAAGTATAATTGCTGATGGTAGGCTTCTCACGAAATCGTCCTGTAGATGTCTTTTTTTGCGTCAAACTCATGTTATAAAACATGTTTCCAGGCAGTTCTGCGATATGTTATTGCCTATGTCAGAATTTTTTGCTTATTTTGCGGATTAAGAACCCTAAAAATGTAAGCAAGAAACAGAAACGACATAAGACAAGACATATTTCAAACGACTTTTAGACAAGTTATTTGGCTTTTAGCAAATCTGGAAAATGTTATTTTGATATATAATAACACGTTGTAAATAAGAATTTTATATAAATGTTTCTCGAAATAAAGAAACAAAATAGGAACAAAAACATCTTTTTTGCGATTTCCCGTCTTTTTTGCTTGCACTACTTTTCATTCCTTTCAGTTGTTCACACTCGACGTCATTTTTCCGACTTTCTTGCATAATCTTCGTCCTCTGACAAACATCGCAAACCTCAAAGTGCAAACCTCGATTTTCTTTCAAGGGACATCCGTTTTGCAAAGATATGCTTTTTTATAAAGACATAAACATACGGACAGGTAAATGTACCTGCCTATATTTAGTTTTATTTAGTTTAGCATATATATGACTAATATCCTAAACTAAACCATTTCTTCAGTTCTTTTAGCGGTATATTTTATGCAGCCAAAAGAGAAGAGAATCCCAAAGCCTGTATTTTCTCTTTTCGCTGCAATCCTATTTTATTTATTCCCTCTTATCGGAGCACCATTGCGTACCGACTTTCGGTCTGTCTGATGAGAATTGTGTCGCAAAGGTATATGTCCTGTCTTTCTTTTGTGCAAGGTCGGAGCCTGACGGTTCACGACCAAATCTCCACACTCTGCAATCAGAGGTAGTATTTGCTTGTGAAACCCTGCATAAAGAGCCATGACACCTTATGAGGCGACATAATTTCAATCAATCCCGAAAGTAGTAAATACTACATGAGGGATAAAAAAGAAAATCAAATGACAACAGAAAACAGCAATCGTATGTACGAATCGGAAGAAGTAACCGAAATTATTGGCGCACATTGCAGCCTACTCGTTCCATACAAAGGATATACAGAGGGAACGGTCGTGGGAGATTACGGCAATAAGATAGTCGTCCGTCTTAGCAATGGCAAGGAGATAGCGGAATACCGTGATGAAGTAATTATCTATGATTAAAAGGGTGATGTTATGGGACAAATAGCGTTCAAATTCGTCAAATGGGATGTGCCGGAATTGGCGACACTGAAAGACTGCAAGGTTTACAGGTTACGAGAATGCCTCAATAATGGAGGCAAATTGACCCGTGATGACAAAAATTGGCTTACAGAACAAGTAAGAGGATGCTGCCGTTTTCAGAAAGGCATCGCATTGATGGGCTATTACTTCGATTTCTCGGATGTTCTCAAGCAATATTTCGTCAAACAGTACGGGCATATAGCTGAATATTACGCAATCGACAAAACAGCCTTGCGTTCCACACTTTACGGGAGAATTGAGAATATTGTTGAAGTTAAATAACCAAGAGCATGAAAGTTACAATCGAAAATGTCTTCTGTCGTTACAGCGATGAAGCAACGGATATTTATTTCCGTATCATCAACACAATTCTTTTTTCAATCGACGAAGCGGAATTGCGTAGCAGTATGGAACGTCTGAAAACGGAAACACATCTTGATGACTATTTCGTATTCGGCTATGGGGCACATCATCTGTGGGTCTGTCAAAGACGCCCCAGCGATCAGGCCAAAATTTTTGAGAACCGGGTAATCATGACTGAATTTTGAAGACGGGGGAACAGGCTGAAATGGGCAACCGACTATTTCAGCCACCCGCCATTTCCTTTTGTATAATCCTATCTTTCTTTTTTGGCTGCGCCATATCCTTTTGTAAAACCGGTCATTCGTGAAAAGCGGACTTCCGCTTTGCCGATAAGACAGGTGTTGCCTTTTTCTTCCCCTCTGCTCCTTTCATCTCATCCAGTCGGGACATGATAATCACCTCGATATGCTGCCACGCCTTTTTGTTGCGACTTCGTTGATATTCCCTCACAGTCATGCAACGTTTGGAGAGTTGGTGCTCCTCTTCTTGCTGCCTCAAATCAAGTCGAACTGCCACCATTTCCAATCCTGCCGTTTCTTGCGGACTTACCGCCGAAACAGGCTACATGATGTCAGCGGACGGATATGCTCTTTCATGTAACCGAACCCGAAGCTGCTGTCCTCTGCTCTTTTTCGGAATGGCTTTCCGGCGAAGTCATCATCATTTTTCCGTTGCAAAGATAGTATGCAGCCGGGAACGACTTCCGGAAGTCTTGACCAATGGCGTAGCCGCATCAATCTTCCTCTATCGAGCCTTGCGGTTTTGCCTGCGGCTAAAAATAAAGAGTATTGATACGCTATCCTTGGTGCATCCCTTTTCTGCACCTACTTTTTGAGGCAGCGTAAAATTGATTAAAAACTTCTAAAAGCAATTCATTATGAAAAAGATTGAAAACAATTTCTCTGTGACCGGATTCGTAGGTAAAGATGCAGAAATCCGTCAGTTCGCCAACGCCAGTGTAGCACGTTTTTCTTTGGCAGTAAGCCGACTGGAGAAGAACGGCGAGGACTCCAACCGCGTTTCCGCCTTTATGAACTTTGAGGCATGGCGCAAGAACGAGAACACGGGGTCGTTCGACCAACTGACCAAGGGCACGATGCTTACCGTCGAGGGGTATTTCAAACCCGAAGAATGGAGCGACAATGCCGGTGTGAAGCACAACCGCATCGTGATGGTGGCAGTCAAGTTCTATCCGACTGTCGAGAAGGAAGAAGCCCCCAAGGAACCGGTTAAGAAGGGGAAGAAAAAAGGCAAGAAATAACCTCTTGCCTTATACAAATAAAAGCGGCTATCACGCCGCTTTTTCTTTGCTCACTACCAGGTTGCCACACATCGTACTTTTATAGCCTATTTACCGCCACTTGCATGGGAAACAGCCCTTTCCCTCGTACACTTACTTTACATATGTCCTTTCTGTTCTTCAGGCTATCACCGGTTTGTTTTTATCAGATGCAAAGGTCGGCCGTCTCACTTGATCCGGTGGCTTGAAGTGTATTTCTTGCAAAATTCTTCCTTCCTGCGTAAGAGTAATTTGGCAAGAAAAGCCGTCGTATGAAGTTGTAACGACAGCCGTGTACCGCATCCATAAAACCCCAAAGCGGTTCAATCAACAAAGAACCGACAAAAGGGTAAATAACAACTCATATTAACAACTTCAAAAATCAGAATCATGCCTAATCATGTAACAAACCGTTTAGAAATAAACGCAGACAGAGAAACCGTACAAAGCGTAATGAATTTCTTAAAAGGAGAAAATGATGCAGACAATACGCCCTGCTACATTGACTTCAACAACATTATCCCGATGCCCAAAGAATTACTGATAGAAGCGTCAAGTCGTGGAGAATTTGGTATGCGATATATCATCGCAATGCAACGGAAGCCGAACAATTCACAAGAAGAATTGAGGACGATTCAATGGATGGAAAATCAGGATGAAAAAACCAGAAAAGAAACTTTGCAGCTTGGGGCGGCATATCTGAACAATCAAGAAAAATACGGTTATACCACTTGGTACGAATGGTCTATCGCAACATGGGGTACAAAATGGAATGCCTATAATCAGGAATTTGACGAGCCGAACGTGCTTTGGTTTGATACAGCTTGGAGTGGAGTGCCACAACTCATACAAAAACTTTCCGAGAAATTCCCTGATGTTGAATTTCATTATGCCTATGCCGATGAAGATTTAGGCTCCAATGTAGGAAGAGGAATTGTCCGAAATGGAGAAATCGACATGACTATACCCGAAGATGGAAGTAACGAAGCCTTTGAAATCATGTTTTATGTAAAACCGGGAATAGACGAATACTTTGAGCTGACAGACGAAGGTTACAGATGGGTTTCTTAAGCATCCTATGCAGATAATGCTCAACACGGATTCAGGATACGTTTTTTTCAATGTATCCTGGATTCTTGTTTCGGGAATTTTCCGTTTATATTTTCACAAGAATAATTTCTGTTATATTCTGACAAAACTGCCATTTGTCGCATTCCATGTCCTTTTATAAATTCACGACTGTCCTCATTTACCAATACCTTTGCAGGCTTATTTGTCATCCCGGAAGCTGCTCTTGCTGAAACCACCGAATACTCCTTTCAGGAGTTTCCCAACAACGAAGAATACCAACAATACAATTATAATATCTCCCATAACTCTTTCATTTTAGTTAATACATCTCAATATAAAGGTACGAAAAAACTGCGGATAACGCAAATAATTAGCTGGTTTTCAATATATATTATTCTATTCAGATATTGTATTGCTCCTGTCTATTTCCGTAGCCCCGGTACACGTCCGGGTTTTCTGTTAAGTTGTACCCTGTACTTATTGAGTATTCCATACACTGTACTTTTGCTCCGGACACCGCTCTCTTTCCATATATCCCGGATTGAATAACCGTCGTTATACATATCCACAATCTTCTTATCCCGTTCCGCTTTACTCAAACTCTTTTTGGTAAGTATGGACGTGTTGATACTTTGTTGCAGGCGCATAATCTTATCCGATGATTTTCGCAGTACGGCCACTTCTTCCGGAAGTGCCCCGAACATCATCAACACTTCTGCCGGTGTCGTCTCGGCAAACAGTTCATTACATGTGTCAATGTTATCGTGTATGGAAATGATGCGCACCACTTTAATCCGGCACAGCTCGATCAAGGCCGCCAGTTCCCGCAAACCGCGCACGGCATTGCTGAATTTCGATACCACCAGTTCGTCCCCTCTTTCAAGATTCGACATGAGTTGTTTCCACTTCGGTCTAAGCGTCTCGTGTTTGACCGATTCCTCTATCACTTGTACACAACCGTACTGGAGCATCCATTCCTTGTCCGCGTCAAACGCATCATAGGAGTTTGCCTTGAATATATAACCAACTTTTGCCATGTCAATATACAATTCCGATGATAATAAGTGCAAAGATACGAGTTTTATTTGAGTGTTCAAATCATACTATATTAAAAAACAAGAACAGCCCTCTAATTACTCTTTTTCTTTCACTTGTTTTCATTGTAAATCATACCATTAAGTACGATATTAAAAAATGCGCAAAATACGATTGGAATGATACGGAGTATCGAAAATTATATATAGTTTTGCGCAAAATAGTACGAAATAATATAGTATGAAAACATCAAAATCGAACTTAAAACGACACATGATTATAGCCAAAACAATTGCCGTTTCTATTGCCATTTTCATGTGTGCATCTTGCGATAGCGGAAATGGCAAACGTCTGGCGGATGTCAAAAGCGACCCTGCCGGAACATACAGGGAATATCTGTCCGATGTACGCAAGCTGGACAACCTTTCCATTAAAGACTTGGCCGAACACCTCAAGCAATGGCAAACCGTAAGGGATTCCGTTTTCCGGTATCTCGAACGAGACACGCTCGGCCGGTTCCATTCTGTCCATATTGAGGATTGCGAACGGACGCACGATTCCATCCGAATGGAATTTTCCCGACTGGCTTTGTCGAACCCCTGTACTTATAAGGATGTGCTGCTGGTCAAGGAACAGGTCTCACCGCATCTGAAAGATGCAGAACTACATCATGCGGCTGAAGCAATCCGCCCGTTCTTTACCTCGTTGGACAGCCATCCCGCCTATCCGGGGAATCGACAACGTATTCTTGCTGCCTATCGGGACGTGCTGACACAAACAATTGATTACGGCATCCACTGCATAGCCGACCTGACTATTTATATCGAAAAAGAGGATGCCGTATTCCGTGCTTTCCTCTCACGTCTGTCCGATTTCGATGGTGTGGATCTTTCCGATATCACACATGACACGGAGCGATGCTGCTCACAGGTATTCCTTGCCGCCGAGCGGAACGACATCACCTATCAGGACGCGATGGTCTATTTGGCCATGCGTACCAACCGCAGGTTGATTCAGAATATCCAGACCTGTATCGACAACATCCGCGAGAAAAAAGTCAGGACACCGGCACAGGCGCAAGCCTATATCTGGATGCTCCTCCAGCCTTATTCTTCAATGGACGGCTTTTGTATGGCATTGCTTTCATCCGAGGAGAGACGGCATCTTGACACGCTTGCCATGCAGACATCCGACGCTTTCGAGGTTTTGGGTAAAATCCTACAATCCGGGAACAACCGGCTGGACGAATTGCCCGGAATGCTGTTGGAGGCATTCATACACACCCTGTAACGATATAACACGAAAAACAATATGATTATGTTACGACACTTCTATGATGACTTCATGACGTTCGTTCCCTTGCAACTGCCCCAGTTGCTCGATGTGACGACTATGGAGGAACCGCAGTTCTATGGTGACTATGTACTGCTTACGTTTCCGTTACGCAATCCTTATGATTTGGACGAGGTGATGGATATGTTCGAGGACGATATGGAGCTGATAACGCTCTATCACCACATCCCTATGCGCTCCGAGAAATTCGGGCATAGCACCTGCGCGTACTCGAATCCGGCTTTCGGGCAGATGTTCAAGATGAACGCCAAGACGGATACCGAGGGCAAGGTAAACAGCATCATCGTCACGATTTATGATTCTTTGGAACAGATGTATGGAGACTTGTGCCTCGATTTGGAACTCCATTCCAAAGGCGGGTTCTTGAAGTATAAAAAAGACAAGGCCGATGTGCTGATGAATTTTATATGAGGAACACGCTGTACCGACAAATGGTCTATTGCATCAACGCCTACCGGACGTGGATAGAGGTTGCCGATGACAATCTTTACAAGGAGAATATCATTTCGAGAACCGACAGGACTGACTACCTCGTTTCCCGCACGCTGGTGTTGCGTGCATTCAAAACGCAAGGTGAATATGCCGAAGGGACAGTATGGCATATTCCGGAGCATGAACTGGACAAGGCGTTGGCAACTTATCGCAAGCAGAACCCCCAATTCAAACAACGCATCAAAAAGGCGGCGATGTACCTTTCTGCGGCAGATGCCGAAACCATTATCCGGTTGGCGACTTATGGCACTGTCCAATTGGAACTCATGGTGCGTCCCATTCACATACCAGATAAACCATACTACCTATGTTACTGAATATCCTGCAACTCGTTTTCTGTGCTATACCCTTTGCGGTGTCGCTGACATTGTACAAGAGCAACAAACGGTGCATGGCAGTCTTTTACATGGCAATGGCACGAAGCGACAAGGCTCGCAAGCTCTATGCGCAAATTGGGTTGATATGCCTGCTCCTTTTTCACTATGTATATGCGTGCGGTCATATCGGCGAATTTGGCATCCTGCTATCTACCGGAATCTGTTCCGCCATGTTCTCATTCAAGCGGACGGATAACTGGTTCCGCAAGTTGCAAGATTGCCCTCGTGCATTTGTCATCCTTGCATTGGCCGCAGTGGTCATCGGATTCGTACCGCATTTGTACACGCTGTCGGTAACTGTCGCCTTTCTTCTTTTGGCTGCCCTGTTCTATCCCTCTGTTCGGGTCATGTCCGAATGCAAGGACGCAGAAAAACGTACCGAATGGGTGAAGCATTCTCAAACACTGTCCGAATCATATTACGATAATCATCACGCAGGGTTGCCGCATAATGCGGATAACGGCAGTCCGATTCATCCGCAAAATAACAATCATCAAAAACAGTACGATAATGAAAAATAAGCAAGAAATCCCTGCCGTCATAGTGGCGGACGCAAAGGTATTCGACTACCTTAAAGAAAAAGTCGGCGAACGAAAGACACGGACGGAAGCCTATTGTGACCTGCTGGACAAATCGCTGGCAGGTTTTATTTCCCCTTTTCTAAGGAAACAGGACTACGACCTTCAGCCTTGCCAGTGTCATGTGACCATTTCCGACCTTGCGACGGAGTGGCATTGGCATCGTGCCACTGTCCGCTCGTTTCTGGAAACATTGGAGGCGTTCGGACAATTAAAACGCACCAGGCTCGCAAAGAGCATAGTCATCACCATGCCCGTGCAATCCGGTCAGTCTTCGGCCACATTCGTTGTACAGCGACAGCCGGACTTTGCCATACAACTGCAAGAGGTATTGTCCGATTGGATAGTTGGCAAAACGACCTCTGCGGATGTCGGCAACCTCTGCGGTCAGGTCGTCCATCAGGCGATGACCGGAATGACCGGATACGAGAGCCGTCACTGTCCGGACAGTCATATCGACACGGCATCGGCACACGCCGGTAAACAGGAAGAGGAAATTCGTAAGACCGCCTTGGGATGTATTGCCCACGCAGCCTTGCAACGAGTATTGTGGAAATCGAGATTCGATGACAGCTCGCCGCTCATTGAGTTCTTTCGTCATGACCTCGATGAAGAATGGGTATCCTTCATCGAGGCATCCAAAGAGCTTGCGGAGCTGATTCTCGATACCGAAGCGTGTGAGACGACCTTCGACACGGACGATGACAAAGAACGCCTCAAATCGCTTCGCAAACCCTTTTTATCGCTTTTGGCAAGGACACAGGAGCCAGCGGATTAAATCGGGAACCGGAAACAGATTGTATAACCTCGAACAATCCGCCTCTGTCCCGTTACAGGTATCCTGCCGGTTATAGGAGACACACGGGCTTGCCCGTATGCCACGAAACAAAGGGAAGGGGGAGCCTAATACCCCGACCGACATTCATCGGCGGGAACAGTGTCCATACAAGCAGCAAGCTGGGACACGGCGGATTGTCCGCAACAACAAAGAAACAGTATGACAAATCAGAAACAAGTGCTCGATGTGCATGTGTCGAAAGGCATCACCGCCGCCCAAAGCAACGAACATCTGCGTGATCGTAGCGAACGTGCGGAGAAATACGCCATGAGCAAAGGCAACTACGACCCCACGCGCAAACACCTGAACTTCGAGATTGTACCCGGAGGCAAGATACGTCCCATCGACACGACCCGCAACATCCCGGAACGGATGGCAGACATATTGAGCCGTCGCGGAATCAAAGACCCCAACGAAGGATTGGCTGAACCGAAGTTCCGCACGGTGGTAAATATCATTTTCGGCGGATCTCGTAAACGGATGCACGAACTCGCATTCGGTACGCAGCAGGTGGACTTTGAAGAAGGTGCGTACAACACACACATCAGGAGGGAGGGTGAAATCGAACGTTGGGCAAAGGACGTGTACTCATTCGTTAGTGGCAAGTACGGTGAGCAGAATATCGCCGCATTCATTGTACATCTGGACGAGTTGAATCCGCACGTGCATTGTACGCTTCTGCCAATCAAGGATGGCCGTTTTGCGTACAAGGAAATATTCGCCGGAAAGGACAAGTTTGAATATAGTGCGAGAATGAAACAACTCCATACCGACTTTTTCGCCGAAGTCAATACCAAGTGGGGAATGTCGAGAGGAACGAGCATATCCGAAACGGGCGCACGCCACAGGACAACCGAAGAGTATCGCCGTATGCTCTCCGAGGAGTGTACGACCATCGAGGAAAATATCGACCGTCACCGGAAGGCACTCTCCGAACTTCAATCGGACATCCGTCTGGCAGAGCGCAGGGTCAAAGGACTTACGACAATGGTCGATAACCTTGAAAAGTCAAAAGCGGAAAAAGAGGCTCTGCTGTCGGCAGCCGAACGGGATTTGAAAGCGAATAGCGGTAATGCGGCAGAGTTGGCAATCCGGATTCAAACGTTGGAAAAAGAGTTGGTAGGCATCAACAAACAACTGGCAGACAAACAACAGAAGCTACAGGCCGCTGACCGGCAACTGACCGACCTCAAAGAGAACATGGATGCCATTAAGGATCGTACCGAAGAACTCAAGGAAGAAGCCTACAAGTATTCACGTGATGTTCACTCCAAAGTGGACACCCTGCTCAAAGACGTATTGTTGGAAAGTGTGGTCAATGAATACCGGAATGTATCGGCACAAATGGATGTGTCGGAACGGCAGCTATTCGATGGCTCACTCGTTCAATCTATCGCGGAACGGGGCGCAGACATAATGCACTGTGCAACGATGTTGTTCCTCGGAATGGTCGAAGATGCCACCACGTTTGCCGAAACTCGTGGCGGCGGAGGCAGTAAAAGCGACCTGAAATGGGGACGTGACGAGGACGAGGACAACCGTGCATGGGCACTCCGCTGCATGAGGATGGCGAGCCGTATGATGCGTCCGGCCATCGGCAAAAAGCCCAAACGGTAAGTGGCACGCATCTTATGATAAATCAAAAGTATAACGAATAAAATCATTGGAATATGACGAAACAATTCATTCTTATTTTCGCTGTGCTCTGCTCGTTTCAGGCACACGCAGGTGTACATTCCGTACAGGGAGATACTGTCCAACCTCCGTCATTCTATAATATCACGGAGGAACTTCAACCGACGCAACCCGTCTATCTCGACGGAGTGGTTCTTCCGATGTCCCGTACCGGCAACTGGTTTGTCAGCATTGCCGGAGGTGCGACCGCATTTCTCGGTACGCCACTCGGTTGTGAAGACCTTTTCGGACGCCTGAAACCCTCGTACAGCCTTGCCGTCGGCAAATGGTTCACGCCATCGGTCGGTGCGCGTATCAACTACAGCGGTTTGCGGTTCAAGGATGGTGCATTGTCCACTCAGGACTACCACCATATCCATGCGGATTTGCTATGGAATGTACTCGGCCGCAGGTATGCCCGGCAAGATCAAGTGCGCTGGAATCTCGCACCTTTTGCCGGAATCGGACTCCTGCATAATGCCACGAATGGGCATAACCCATTGGCTATCTCATACGGGGTGCAAGGACAATACCGTATTTCCGGACGGGTAAGTGCTATGCTGGAACTCTCCGGCACTACCACCTTTCAGGACTTCGACGGCTACGGACACCCGAACCGTCTCGGTGATCACATGCTGTCGCTGACAGCCGGCTTCACATTTCACCTCGGAAAGATTGGCTGGAAACGTGCGGTGGATGTAACGCCTTACGCGCGTCAGAACGAATGGCTCGTGGATTATGCCAACTTTCTGTCGAAAGAAAACAAGCGTTATGCAGACTTGAACGACCGGAACCGTCGGACATTTATTGAATTGAAGAAGATTTTAGAAATTGAGGGACTGCTCGACAAATACGGCAGTCTTATCACGGAAGACAGCATTGGCGAGCATCAAGGTTATCCTACGAATAATTACAGCGGGCTGAACTCACTTATGGCAAGAATGAGAAATCGACACTGGAACGGTATTTCCCCGCTTGATTCGACAAATACCCGATTTGTCAATAATGACCGCTCACCTGAAGAATTGGCCATAAACGGTTCGGAAGATATGAAACTCATGCAAGTCGGAGAATGTATCGGCTCGCCTGTTTATTTCTTTTTCAACCTGAATACGGTTCATTTGACGGATGCCTCGCAGATGCTTAATCTCGATGAACTGGCTCGTGTGGCGAACAAATACGGATTGTCCATAAGAGTAACGGGTGCGGCAGACAATTCAACGGGGACTCCGGTTCTCAATAATTCATTGAGTACGTCGAGAGCAGACTATATCGTTGCGGAATTAGGACGACGCGGTATGCCGGTCGAACGAATCATCAAGGTGAGCAGAGGCGGAATAGCCGACCATGTACCGGTTGAAGCCAACCGACACACGAAAGTGGAGCTGTTTTTCACCGAGGGGGAATAGACCTTTTGTATTAACTGTTATAAATAGCCAGAGTGTCGTTCTGCGGAATGACACTCTTTTTTTATGTTCCTTGCTATTCCACAAATCGCCGTATCGGCTATTCTTGTCCGGTGAGATTTTATATGCAAAGGTACAGTGTTCGGTCGATTGCCAAATACCGCTATCGCTAACAGCCTCCGGATTCTCCGACAGCCTTCCGCAAATCGCAGATTTGGGTATTCCGTAGAATCAGTCCGCTGTTTATTTGTCTTATTCGCCCTTTTCTCACTGTTGATTCAGCATAAAAATCAATCCCGACAAGGAAGCCGAAAGAGCTTCGATAAAAGGGAAAATAAAAAATCAATAATCAAAAGACAATGGGAAAATTCGATTTTATCAAGCAAGGCAATCTCCTTTATTGGAATGACCCCGACAATGGCAAGTCTGACGGAGAGTATAAAGTGATTTCCGCACCTGAAGAAGTGGATAGTGACAGCATTATTCTGATTTCAAGCGGTGTTTCGGAAGCAGAGGTATTTGCATCGGAATTAGCACCGATACCCACACCGAGAAGTCACAAAGAGGAGTTCCGGAAATGGAGAGCGGAACGGGAAGCTGAAGGCATGGAGTTTTTCAACCGGCTTTCAGAGGTGATGGAAACAGACAATGATTTGGCTGTTGGCGATATGGTGGCGTTCACGAATGATTACGGAGTGGTATTCGGCCCCAAAGAGGTGTTGGCTTTCAGAAAGCCTTGGAATGGCGGCAGATGCGTGTATATAGACAGTGATGCCTATTGGTTTCCTGACCGTCCGAACCAACTCACAATTCTATGCAAAGGAGGTGCGGAATGACAACAAACGGCATACTCAAACGACTTTGCGGCAATATTGCCGCAGGTCGTTTCAACTGGCGGAAATACTGCACACCGCAACTTTATTTCGGTTGGGAGATTTGTGTTACCCCTCTGCATTGCTCTTACGGACAGATAGGCTATACCGTTCATTTCCCTTATACCAATATGCCGGAAGTGGAATATGATTGGGAATTGAAAAAGCTGACCATTGACGGCGAGAAGTGGAAAAATTACTTACATAATCAATAATAAAATCAATATGGCACAGAATTTTTATACCAAATGGCAATCTTCCGTCCTTGCGGATGCAGGCGGTTATGTTTCAAAGGAATACCGCAATTTCCAAACCGCTTTGGTACGTGAGATTTCCAAATATGCAAAAGCCGTTGATGCAACGACAGTATCCAATTCAAAAGGACATTACGACACCTCTTGTTTTGTTGAACGTAATGGCAAATTCGTTTATATCAGTCATTCATCCACCCTCTCCCGAATGGGCAGCGGTGTAAGAATCGAACTCGGTTCGTTCCTTATACGGACAGCCAAGCACGCAAAGGATTACACCGGCGGACGGAATCAATATTGTGACCTGTCAGACCTACAGTCTATGATTGACGGCTTATTGAACCAATAGTATGAACAGCCTGCATCGTGTCTATGGCATCGGTGCAGGCTATAAAAACGTGGAGCAGACTTTTCACAGTCCGCTCCACATCGCTTATACATTGCCCTCTAACGCCGCATTCCGCCGCTGTACTCTGCCTCTTGTAACACTTCCCGATATTCTTCCATCTCGTTCAGCTTCTCATTCACGGTTTGCAGGTTGCATCCGAGAGATATAGGAATAATCTTCTGAATTGCTACTATGTGCGTGACAAATTCTCCATAAGCATCTTGCATCTCTGTGTTAGTAACTTCTTGTGAAGTTTTAGACAATCGCTTAAGAAACTTCATTTTCAATAACTCATTCAGAAGCAGAGTTTTTAGATAGTGAACATTATTATAGTCAAACAAAATTGATTTGCGAAAAGGGGGACCTATCACTAATGAAATTCAAGTGATTATACATTTGAATTTTTGTAATATATTTCTGTTTTACTATAATTCGTATGATCGTAAATTCAATATGCTTATTTAGGGGATATATTTTTACAATAGTTCGTTAATTTTTGAATAATTAGGCCGAATCACGGACACCGAAAAA